>JBJHBY010000008.1:0-19096 GCA_050485745.1 Gammaproteobacteria bacterium
ACCGGCTTTACCCGTACCATGGCCCTGGAGTTGTCACCGGACAATATCCGGGTGAATACCATTGCCCCCGAGACGACGGATTCCGAGCAGGTACCCCTCGGGCAGATGCTCAAGCCGGGGCACGAGGGCCAGTTGCTGGGAGAGGCTGCATTCCTCACCCGCACCCTGCCGTCCAATCGCTTCGGCAAACCGAAGGACAGCGCCGGCGCGGCGGTCTTCCTGGCCAGCGAGCTGTCGGCCTGGGTCAATGGCAGCACCATTCACGTCGATGGTGGCGGCCTCGCGGCTGCCGGTTTCCAGCGCACTCCGGAGGGCGCCTGGACCATCATCCCGGATGTCACCGGAACCGGCCTTTCGTTCTGAGGCGATGCCGGGCTACGCCGCGCCGCGGCTAGTGGTCCATGCGGGAAGTTCGGTAATCAAAGGAGCCCAGCCAGAGCGCTCGGGGCGAGGCGAGAAAGCGCAGGAATAGTGGCGCTATTTCAAGCGTTCTCAACACAGCCCCGGGCGCTTTGGCGCAGCGAACTGTTACAGAACTTCCCGCATGGACCACTAGCCCGGTTCGGGCGCACTGACGGCCCGCAGCAGTGCCTGTTCCAGCTCATTCCAGTCCAGCAGCTGGGGGTGGATCAGCTCCACCCGGCTGTCGAGGGCATCATCCAGCTCGCGCACGCTGAGTACGCCGCCTTCGGCGTTGAAGGCAAAGACACCCTGGTCGGTGATCATGACCGCCTTCAGCCGTTGCGCCTCCTGTGCATTGAACAGGCTGAACAGGGCGTCGAAATCGAAGCAGGTCTCGGGGGAGAACAGCCAGCCGCAGGTATGGTGGTCCAGCCCCTGTGCTTCACGGCGCACAAAATCCTCTCCGGCGGACAGCTCCGTCCCGGGGCCGGCGGTTTCTTGTGAAGATGGCGAGTGATGATGATGCATCGCGCCCGCGCCTTCGGCCTCCGCTGTGCGAGGCAGCTCCAGCCAGGCCGGGTCCAGCTGCCCGTGACTGCACCAGCCGATGGCCTGCTTGCGAGGGGTGAGCCCTTCCGCCCAGGCCTTGAAGGCGGCGCGATCTGCCGCGTCGAAGCGATCCGCCTTGTGACCGACGAGGACATCGGCCAGGGCGACCTGATCCTGAAAGGTCGTGTTGTCGCGGTAGCGTGGTTGCGTCAGGTGTCCGGGGTCAACCAGGGTGATGACGGCACGGGGTTCCAGCAGGTCGCGGTAGTACTCACCCTCCAGCATGCGCAGGATTTGCGCCGGGTGCCCCAGTCCGGTGGGTTCGATCAGCAGGCGATCGGGTTGGCCGCGTCCCAGTAGCAGGTTCAACGCCACCTGGGTGGGCAGGCCGGCGGCACAGCACATGCACCCCCCGGCCACTTCCCGCACGATGGCGCCCTGGCCCTGCAGCATGGCGCCGTCGATACCGATTTCGCCGAACTCATTGACCAGTACCGCCCAGCGTTCGCCCTCGGGTTTGCCCGCCAGCAACTGGAGAATGGCGGTGGTCTTTCCTGTGCCGAGAAAGCCGGTGATGATGTGGCAGGGGATTCTTGCTGGCATTGTTTGTCCCTGGGACAGCTCAGTTAAGGCGTATGTTACTCCGCAGGGCGGGTCGGGGCGGTCAGCACAGGTCCAGTGTGACGATAAGGCGGCGTTGATCCGGAGCCAGCCAGGGCGAGCGGTGGATCAGGCCCCGGCCGGCATTGTCCTGCCAGGTTTCCCCTTTCATCAGTGCGGCTGCCCCCGTGGCGATCTGCATGATGGCGGCTGGATCCTGAAACAGGCCGGAGCGTTCGCCGGGGTGCCGTGATAACTGCCGCTCCCAGACCGCGAGTGTGATGGCGGGGTTGTAGATCCCGGCCAGATCTCCGGGGTCCGCGCTGCTGTGCCAGTGGCGGGCAGGCGGCATCGGGCAGGATGCAAGGGCAAGTGACATGAGATGACTCCAGGGAGGGGACAAGGGTGATCAGCGGTCCTTGAAGTTGCGTTCCATCTGTTCCCGGCGGGTCTTGGCTTCCGCACAGAGCTCCGCGGTGGGCCGGAACAGCAGGCGCTTCAGCCCGATAGGCTCGCCTGTTTCACAACAAAAGCCATAGCTGCCGTCCTGGATACGCCGTAATGCGGCACCGATCTTCAGCAGCAGTCGTGACTGGCGTTCCGCTATGCGCAGGCGTTGCTGTGTTTCCTCCTCATGCAGTGCGCGATCGAGCTCATCGCTGAGACGCTGATTCTGGCCGATGAACTGTTTGGCTTCTTCGACGAGCACCTCGGTCTCTGCCTTGAGCGCGAGCAGGCGGTGCTCGAAGAAAGCCAGCTGCCTGGCATCCATGTAGGCGCTTGCGGGCATGCGCAGGAGTTCCGCTTCCGTTTTGGGTGGCTTTGCCATGGCTGCTCACAGCGAGCTGAATTTGATAAAAATGTTATAACATAACAAATGTGGAGGCAATGACCGGTGCTCGTCGTTTCGCGTCACAGGTCTTCCAGTTGCTCCTGGGCGGCAAGCCAGGCTTCCTCGAGGGGCTCGATCGTGCCGCGCAGGGTGCCTTGCTCGCGCAGCAGGGCCTGCAGGGTTTCCTTCTGCGCGGCGTCGTACAGGGCGGGATCGGCGAGGCGGGCCTCGATGCCGGCGAGGGCCTGCTGCTGTCGCTCCAGTTCCCGCTCGATGCGGCGGATTTCCTGTTGCAGGGGACGCAGTTGCTCGCGCCGGTTCGCCGCCTGCTGGCGCGTGGTCTTGCGCTCGCTGGAGGCGGGTGCTGCGGCGGCATCGCCGCGGGCGCGCTCCCGGCTCAGCAACCACTGGCGATAATCGTCCAGGTCGCCATCGAAGGCCTCGACCCGGCCATCGGCGACCAGCAGCAATTCGTCGGCGCAGTGGCGGACGAGGTGGCGGTCGTGGGAGACGAGCACGAGTGCCCCTTCGAAATCCTGCAGCGCCTGGGTCAGGGCCTGACACATGTCCAGGTCCAGATGGTTGGTGGGCTCGTCCAGCAGTAGCAGGTTGGGCTGCTGCCAGACCACGATCGCCAGTGCCAGGCGCGCCTTTTCCCCGCCGGAGAATGGCGCCACGGTGGCGTCGGCCTGCTCACCGCGGAAGTTGAAGCTGCCGAGAAAGTCGCGGATCGATTGTTCCCGGGTGGTCGGAGACAGGCGCTGCAGGTGCTGTACGGGGCTGGCGTCGAGGTCCAGGGCCTCGAGCTGGTGCTGGCTGAAATAGCCGAGGGCCAGGTTGGCGCCCTCGGTGCGCTGTCCGGACAGCGGTTGCAGCTGTCCCGCGAGTGTCTTCAACAGAGTGCTCTTGCCGGCGCCATTGGCGCCGAGCAGGGCGATGCGGCTGCCTGGATGCACGCTGAGGTTGACGCCGCCGAGAATGGGCGCATCCGCGTAGCCGAGGCTGGCCTGGCTCAGGTTGAGCAGGGGGTCGCTCTGCGCCCGTGGCGGTGGGAAGCTGAAAGTGAACGGTGAGTCGATATGGGCCGGCGCCAGTTCGGCCATGCGCTCCAGCGCCTTGACCCGGCTCTGCGCCTGTCGTGCCTTGGTGGCCTTGGCGCGAAAGCGCTCGATGAAGCGTTGCATGTGCTCACGCTGGCGTTGTTGCTGCTCCCATGCGGCCTGCTGCTGGGCCATGCGTTCCGCGCGCTGGCGCTCGAAGTCCGAGTAGTGACCGCGATAGCGCCAGAGTTTGTGCTGCTCGATATGGACCACCTGGTTGCACAGGGCGTCGATGAAATCCCGGTCGTGGGAGATCAACACCAGGGTGCCGGGATAGCGCGCCAGCCACTGTTCCAGCCACAGGGTGGCATCGAGATCGAGGTGGTTGGTCGGTTCGTCCAGCAACATCAGGTCCGAGGGGCACATCAGGCACTGTGCCAGGTTAAGGCGCAGGCGCCAGCCACCGGAGAAGGCGTTGACCGGTCTCGCCGTGTCGCTTTCCGCAAAGCCCAGGCCGTGAAGCAACTGTGCGGCTCTGGCCGGGGCGGTGTAGCCATCCAGGGCGTCGAGACGTTCGTGCAGCCTGGCCAGCTCGGATCCATCGGGCTGTGCGGCCAGCGCTGCTTCCACTTCGCGCAGTGCCAGGTCGCCATCCAGGACGTAATCCAGGGCGCTACGCTGGCTGGTGGGCACCTCCTGCGCCATGTGTGCGATGCGCCAGTCCGCAGGGATTGCGACGCTGCCGCTCTCGCTGTCGAGTTCTCCGCGCAGCAGGGTGAACAGGCTTGATTTGCCGCTGCCATTGGCCCCGACCAGGGCGACCTTGTCCCCGGGGTGGATGCGCAGGTCCGCATGCTGCAGCAAGGGCTTGCCGCCGCGTTGTATGCTGATGCTTTCGAGTTCGATCATGGGCGCGCATTATATAGGGGCCCGGCCTCGCGGGGCATGGTGTCAACATGACCCGGGAATCAGCCCGGTTATCGCAGAGAACGGAGTCGACCGTGTCCGGATTGCCCCAGCTCTGGCCCTTTGCCCTCGCACTGTATCGGCAGCCGGGCATTTCGACCCACTGCCTGGGGCTGCAGCAGTGCTGGTCGGTCGATGTCAACCTGTTGCTGGCGGGATGCTGGCTGGCGGCGGGAGGGCGGATCTGGTCCCGGGCTGACGTCGATGCCTGCCATGCCACCTGGCAGAGCTGGCGGGGTGAATGCATTTTGCCCCTGCGCGCGGTGCGACGCTACCTCAAGCAACGGGATGCGGCACTTTACGAGCAGACCCTTGCCCTGGAGCTGGAGGCCGAACGGCGGCAGCTGGAAGGGCTCGAACTGCAGCTTGGTGGCATGGGGCGATACCTGCCCGGCCCCCTGGAGGAGCGCCTGCAGGGCAATGTGCGCACGGTGCTGGGGGGTTATGGGGTGCCGCCGGGCGAGATTCAGGCCTCTGCCCGGCAGCTGTTTCGCGGCATGGAGGGGGCCGCGCTGGTCCCCAGGGAGTGATTCAGAGGCTCTCCAGACCTGGAAGCGCTCTAGACCTGGAAGCGCTGCACAATGCCGCGCAACTCCTCCGCCAGGCGTGCCAGGGATTCACTGGCCTGCTTCGACTGCTCGACATTACTGGCGTTCTGCTCCGAAACCTGGCTGACGCTGTGAATGCTCTGGTTGATCTCCTTGGCCACGGCGGTCTGTTCTTCCGTGGCACTGGCCACCTGCTGGGTCATTTCGTCGATGCGATTCACGGCGCCGGAGATGGTATCCAGGGAGGCGCCCACCCGGCTGGCATGCTCGACCCCGGTGACCGCGCGGTCGCAGCTGGACTGCATCGCCTTCGTCGCCTGGTCGGCGCGGGTCTGCAGCTTTTCCACAGTCTGCTGGATCTGCAGGGCGGAGGCCTGAGTGCGGCTGGCCAGCGTACGCACTTCCTCGGCGACCACGGCAAAGCCGCGGCCGTCCTCGCCGGCCCGGGCGGCCTCGATGGCGGCGTTCAGGGCCAGCAGGTTGGTCTGGTCGGCAACCTCGCGGATCACCTGCAGCACGCTGCCGATGCTGTCGCTGTCCTGTTTCAGTTCATCGATAACCTGCGCCGAGCGCCGCACCTCATCTGCCAGGGCCTCGATGGCATCGATGGCACGGGTGACGACCTGGCGACCGGTGGCGACCTCGTCATTGGTGCCGCGGGCGCTGTCCGCCGTAGCCTGGGTATTGCGGGCGACTTCTTCCACGGTTGCGGCCATCTCGTTCATGGCCACCGCGGCGCTGTTGATCTGGGTGGTCTGCTGGTCGATGCCCGCTTCGGTTTCACGGTTGATATGGGTCAGCTCGGTGGCGGCCGAGGCGACCTCCTCGGAGTAGCGCCGGATGCCGCCGATCATCTCCCGCAGGTTGCCCTGCATGCGCGCAATGAACGCCAGCAGACTGGTCTGGTCGCCGATGCGCACGGGCACGCTGTGGGTCAGGTCGCCCTCCGCGACACGCTGGACGACGGCGGCGGCGGCCTCGGGCTCACCGCCCAGAGTGCGTACAACAGAGCGGGCCACGCCAAGACCGACGATGATGGCGATGGCCAGAATGACCACCGCCAGTATCAGTACGTTGCGCAGGACCTGTCCCACCTCGGCGAGGGCCTCGCTCTCTTCAACTTCCAGCACCAGCCCCCAGCCCAACATGGGGATATAGGTGTAACTGCCGATGACCGCCACGCCGGCGGAGTTGTGATAGCGACCGATGCCGCTCTGGCCCTGGGCGATGGCGCGGGCGGCGTCGGTGTCGATATTGCGGCTGCCATTGCCCAGTGCCGCCACCGGGGTCAGCGGCTGGCGCTCGCGGTCAATCAGGTAGATGTCCGAGCGGCCGCCAAGCGACAGCTCGCGCATGCGCTCGAACAGGGTCTCCAGGGTCACGGCCCCGCGCATCACCGCGGTAACGCGGTTGCCGTCGTAGATGGGGATGGCCACGGTGCTGACCAGGTTGCCCGTGGCCCGGGACACCACCGGGCGGGAGAACGTATCCTGGCCGGATACCGCCTGGCGGAACCATTCGCGATCGGCCACACGGAAGGCATTGGCCTCGGTGTCGGGCATGATACGGCTGCGGCGCTCGTGGGCGACACCGGCGAGACCGACACCGTCGGCACCGACCAGGAAGATGGTGTCATAGTGCCCCTGGCTCGCGGCAATCCGCTCCATCAGGTGGTTGACCTGATCGAGGTCCCTGTTGCGTGAGGCGTCGAGGCTGGCCAGGTAGCGCATTTCGTCCTGGCGGGCTTCCAGCCAGTTGACGAAGGACTCGGCGGTCATGTCGCCGACGCCCTGCAGGCGTGTCAGGGTGGCCTGGGTCAGGGAATCGCGGAACTGAATGTAGACCAGACTGGTGATGAGGGTGATCGAAATCAGCACCAGGGCTGAAATCATCAGGGTCAGGCGGGCGCCGAAGCTCAGGGACGCGCCAAGCTGCTTGAGGATGCTCATGGAAGCTCCTTGCGTGAAGAAGGCCTCTCGGGCGAAATGGTTGCATCCTGGCCGTACGGCGCGGCTCGTCCATGGTCGCCCCCGCCCCCGGAATCGCTGTGACAGGCGGGTCAGGGAGTCATCGGCTGGCGCTCTGGAAAGATTAGCTCAAAAAGCGTCGAGTGACGTTGACAGTGGTGGAGTCAGTCGCGGATGCGCACCGTATAGACGTCGCAGTGGGCGCGCCGCACCACGGCGTCGGCGGTGGAGCCCAGCAGGGCCCGGACGCCCCCGGCCCCGTGGGTGCCCAGCAGGATGAGGTCGCAATCGCGGCGCAGGGCGGTATCAATCACCTCGTCGGCGGGGCGGCCGAAGCGAATTTCCAGATGTTCGGGGCCGATGCCCGCCTGCTGCAGGCGCGGCTTGATCTGCCCGAACACATCCTGGCGCGCACGGATGTCCGCCACCCGTCGCCCCAGGTCCGTGGCCACACCAAAGCTGCCACTGACCCGTGAATCCTCGATATGCAGCACATGAACGGCGGCATCTGCCGCGGCGAGCACCGCGACCCGCTCCAGCACCCGGGTGGCTGCGGGGGAAAGATCGATGGCAACGAGGAGATTGTGATACACGGCAAATGGCCTTGTGGCTGTGCAGGTCGGGCGGCAAGGCCCCGGGGGGCCGCCACGAAGTGTCTGGTTGATGAAGGTCAAAGTCAATCGCCGCGATAGCGCGCGATACTGCCCGTACTCTGAGTCAAGTCGCGCGGGCCCGGCTTTGAGGCCCACAGTGGGGGATAGCGGCCATGGATCACCAGCGTATTCGACAGGAACTTCTGGTCCGGCGCAACGAGCTGCTGGGGCGCCTGCAGCGTTTGCAGCGGCATGTGCATCATCGCGAGGAACCACTTCCCGCAGACAGTGCCGAGCAGGCGATCGAGCTGGAAAATCTCGATGTCCTGTTCTCGCTGGATGCGGCGAGTCGCCAGGAGCTGCAGCAACTGAACAATGCCCTGCTGCGCCTGGACAGCGAGGAATATGACTACTGTGCCCGCTGCGGTGCAGCCATCGGCGAGCCCCGTCTGGAGGCCCTGCCCTGCACGGATCTGTGCCGGCGCTGCGCAGGGGCCCATTGATACGGATGGCCCCGGTGCGTATCCAGCGCACCGGGAAGTGATGCTCACTGCACGTTGATGCGTTTGGGTTCCGGCCGCGCAACCTTGGGAATGACCACGGCCAGAACACCATTCTGGCTGCGCGCCTGGATGTGCTCGAGGTCGGCGTTGTCCGGCATGCTGAACTCGCGTACGAAGGCGCCGTAACTGCGCTCCGAACGCTTCAACTCCTTGTCCTCGTGCACACTCTGCCGATGTCCGCGGATGGACAGGACGCCATCGTGGGCGGTGACCTCGATGTCATCCGGCGCCATTCCCGGCAGGTCCACGGAGACGTGGTAGGCCTTGTCATCCTCGTGAATATCGACCGAAGGCAGCCAGTCACCACTCTGGCTGAGCATGCGGTTGTTGTCACTGAGCATGCGGGTGTCGAACAGCTGGTTCATCTCCCGCTGCAGTTCATTGAGCAGACCAAACGGGCTGCGAACGATACGGGTCATGGTAAAGTCCTCGCGTTTCTCTGTTCCTGTGTTGGAGTTCCTGTCCGCCATATGAGTGAAACCGGGGAAGGTACTGTGTCATGGTTGACCCCGGTAGCCCTTGACCTGCATCAAGGGCCCGGGTACCCGCTCCCCTCGGGGATCTATATGTAGATCCTTGCCGTGTTTTCAAGAATCCGCTGTACACAAACCCGGTTTTCGCGAAACGCCCGGGGTGCTGGGGTGATCAGGGGCTTTCTGTTACCATCGAAGGGCTTTTTCAGGTGCGGCCGGTCCCGGCTGGCGCTGTGATTCCAGGATTGAGGAGACTGTCATGACGATCAAAGTGGGCGATACCATTCCGGCTGCAACTCTCAAGGTCATGGGTGACAAGGGGCCGGAAGACATCACAACCAGCCAGATATTCGACGGCAAGAAGGTCGTGCTGTTTGCCGTACCCGGTGCCTTCACCCCGGGGTGCTCCAACACCCACCTTCCCGGCTATGTGGTCAATGCTGACAAGATCAAGGCGAAGGGCGTGGATACCATCGTCTGTATGTCCGTCAACGATGCCTTCGTCATGGGCGCCTGGGGCAAGGCGCAGAATGCCGACGATATCCTGATGCTGGCCGACGGCAACGGTGAGTTGACCCGCAAGCTGGGCCTGGAGATGGATGGTTCCGGATTTGGCCTGGGCATGCGCAGCAAGCGTTTTGCCGCCATCGTCGAAAATGGCAAGGTCAGCCATCTGGCGGTAGAACCGGCAGGCGGTATCGACGTCAGTGCGGCCGAAAAAATCATGGCCCTGCTCTGACGATGACCGCGGGAGTGGGTGAACCTGCTCTCGCCGGCATGCCGGGAGTCGCCGACTCCCGGCTGCGACCACCGGAGAGGCGTCTTTGCCACCAGAGGAGTGTCTCTGGATGACAACGAATGACAGACGGGAGCAAGGTGATGAGCGATGCGATCCGGGCCACTGACACGCCCTGTGCCGTGGAAGTCGAGGCAGGAAAGAGCTATTACTGGTGCGCCTGCGGGCGTAGTGCCAGCCAGCCGTTTTGCGACGGTTCCCACAAGGGTACGGATTTCACTCCGATGAAGTACGACGCGCCAGAGTCGAAGAAGGTCTGGTTTTGTGGCTGCAAGGCCACCGGTAATGCCCCGCTGTGTGACGGCAGTCACCAGCGCTGATCAGTCTGCTCCGGAAACCCGGACAGGCCCCGATTGCCGCCACCTCGGGCGGCGATCGGGTTCTGCCGCAGCGGTCCGTTATTGCTGGCGGGCGTTGAAAGCTTCGCGGGCGGTGTTGAAATCGGCCGCTGCCGCTTCCATGTCCTCGACCATGGCGTTGTGCTTCTCGACACGTTCCGCCTCCGCGGCGGCCAGTGCCTCCTGCTTTTCCCTGTCCCTGCGCGGGGTGGCCCGACGCTGTTTGTCATGAGCCGCCTGCAGGCACTCCAGATAGGCGTTGCCGCCATCCATGTAGCTGCGGATCGACTGCTGGGCTGCCAGCATGTCGTCGATGGTTGCCGTGGCGCCATCGGGGATCTCGGGGCTGTCGGGCCGGGTGCACTCGGCGCTGGCAGCCATGCTCAGGGTCAGGCCCAGAAAGACGGCGGGCAGGATGAGTGCGGAACGGGCTTGCTTCACGTGGGTGTCTCCTTATCGCTATTCGGGCCGGAACGGCTCACGTTACCAAGCTGTGAGGCATCGTGCAAAGTCTTGCCGCAGGCCGGATGGCGGGCGTGTGCCCGCCATCCTCGCGCTCAGAGCTTTTCCGGAGTCTGTGCGTAGAACTGGCTGTACCACTTGCGGAACTTGGCGATCGGGCCGTCACCATCGCAGAGGATGGGTAGCTCGCGGTACACCTTGTGCTCCCAGATCGGCTTGTCTTCGTTCAACTGCTTGCAGATGTCGGCAATGATGGCCGCGTTGACACCGCCCTTCTTGACCTCGCCGTTGACCTTGGGCTGGGTGAAGGCGAAGCGCACGTGGACGTTCCCGTCATCGATCGGTGTTACCTGCCCCATCAGGAAGGTATCGGCGATGCCTTCGAACTTGGTGAAGCCCTGACCCGGGCCGAAGGAGCGGGAAGTAATGGAACCCTTGACCACGCCACGGGGCGTTTCCATATCGGCGCGGTTGATGCCGGTCATGGTGTAGCCCTCGTACTTCAGGTCGGACTGCGGAAAGCTGCCGGTGCGGTGTACATACTTGAAGTGCGCCGGGTCGGAGCCGTTCTCGGCCATCTCCTGGCAGACCGTGCCGAGAATCCACTCGTGGCGGTCCAGCGGCGCCCAGTCGTCACTGTTGGCCTCGGGGAAGTGCTCGACCTCCCAAAGGGGGGCCAGGCCCTCGGGGTGGTACCAGGCATAGATGACCTGGTTGGTTTCGACCACGGGGAAGGTCTTCAGGCACTGTTTGCCCTGAACCTTGGGCGGCATGTTGGTGGCATAGGGCACGTCGGTGCAGATGCCCTCGGGGTTGAACTTCCAGGCGTGGAAAGGACAGACGATGCTGTCGCCCTGGACGCTGCCGCCCTGGCCGGTGTTCTCGTGGATGCCGTAGCCCAGGTGGGCGCCCAGGTGCGGGCAGTAGGCCTCCAGCAGGGCCGGCTTGCCGGATTCGGTGCGGAACAGCACGAGATCCTGGCCAAAGTAGCGAACGGGTTTGGAGGTGCCTGCTGCGAGTTCGTCGGAATAGGACACCACGAACCAGCCGAAGGGCATCGGCATCGGGAAGCGCTTGCTCATAGTCTTGGACCCCATGATGGCATGGGCGCGACCGCGCCCGATGAAATGGTAACTCCCTATGCTGCACCTGTTGCGGGTGCGCTTCAATGTCCGATCGCGCCAATCCGGCTGCTGATTCCGGTCAGTTGATCAGTGCTCCGGTGGTTGCGCGCTGTCACTCCAGCGTCTCAGCCGGCGAGCATGGGCTGTATCAGCAGCAGGGTCAGCAGGGTGATGACCGCGGCACCGATCAGGTTCAGGGCCAGTCCCTCCCGGGCCATGTCGCGCACGCTCAGCGCGCCGCTGCCGAACACGATGCTGTTGGGGGGTGTCGCCACCGGCAGCATGAACGCGCAGCTGGCACTCATTGCCGCGGGAATCATCAGCAGTGCCGGTTCCAGTCCCGCGCCGATGGCCGCGGCGGCCAGCAGGGGCATCAGCAGGGTGGCGCTGGCGGTGTTGCTGGTGGTTTCGGTCATGAAAGTGACCCCCAGACAGATGGCCAGCACCAGCAGGGCGAGGGGCAGGTTGCTCAGCCCCGCGAGAGCGTTGCCGATGATGGCGCTGAGCCCGGAGCTGCTGAAGGCGGCCGCGAGGGCGAGGCCACCGGCGAACAGCAGCAGGATGCCCCAGGGAATCTGGACCGCTTTCTCCCAGGTGAGCAGGCGCCCACCCTGGCCGTTGGAGGTCAGGAACAGGGCGATCACCGCGAGCAGCGCCACGGCCGCGTCCGAGGCGCCGGGCAGGCCCAGCCACTGGCTCCAGCCGCCGAAAGGCTCTGTGCGCGTCATCCAGGCCAGTGCCGTGGTGCCGAAGATGACCAGCACCCGGCGCTCTTCCACGCGCCATGCGCCAATGGCCGGGAGGCTGACCGCGCCGCCGCCGCTCAGGCCCCGGGTCAGCCACAGGGCGATCAGGGGCAGGAATACCGCCACCACCGGCAGCCCCCAGCTCATCCAGCGCAGAAAGCTGATTTCCTGCCCGGTGGTGTCCTGGTAGATCTGCATGAAGATCAGGTTGGGGGGGGTGCCGATCGGCGTGCCGATGCCGCCGACACTGGCGCCGTAGGCAATCGCCAGCAGCAGCGGCAGTGCCAGGCGCCGGTCGTCGGCACGCTCCAGCACGGCCAGGGCCACGGGCAGCAGCATCAGGGCCGTGGCGGTATTGGAAATCCACATACTGAGGGCTGCGGACGCGAGCAGAAAGCCGATCACCAGCCGCCGGCTGCTGCTGCCACCACAGAGGCCGACCATGCCCAGGGCCAGGCGGTGGTGGGTGCCGGTGTGCTCCATGGCCCGGGACAGGATGAATCCGCCGAGCATCAGTTGCACGATCGGGCTGCCCAGGGCGGCGGCGACCTGCCCGCCGTCGAGTACACCCAGCAGAGGGAGCAGGGAGAGTGGCAGCAGGGCGGTGACGGGAATCGGCACCGGCTCCAGAATCCACCACAACACGCACACCAGAGTCACTCCGGCGGTGATGGCGGCGGCGTTGTCCAGCCCGGCGAACAGGCACAGCCCCCAGGTGATGAGGCCGGCGGCGGGGCCGGCAAGCAGCGGCCAGCCCGGTTGGCTCATGGCCGCGGCAGACTGACCCGCAGCATGCGATCACCGGCAAAGCTGCCGATGTAAAGCGCTTCGCCGACCTGCACGGCGACCGTTCCGGCACCCATCAGGCTTTGCCCGTCGTGCTCGAACAGCAGTTCGATATCGAGATTGTTCGGGTCCAGCGCCACGATCTGGTAGGCCAGTGGGCAAAAGCCGGCCCCGACATTGCTGCAGGCCTCGAAGTCGGTGATTTCGCCGGTGTGGGAGGCGACCAGCAGGCGGCCGTCGAGCCCCCAGCTGCTGTTGTCCGGTCCCGGCACCTCGGCCCGGGCCAGGATCTCCCCGCTGTGGCGATCCAGCTTCAGCACGGCGCCGGCGCCATAGGCATTCAGGTAGACACGCTGGCCGCTGGCGTCCACCTGGATTCCGTTGGGCATGGGCATCTCGCTGCCCGGCATGATGCGGAAGCCGCTGTCCGCCTGCCATTCCCAGACATGGCCGTTGAGCTTGCCGGTGGCGGCGTCGGCCACTGCTTCGGGGTCCCGGGCCAGGGACTTGTCAAACATGTGGGTGACCAGAAAACCGCCGTCCGGCAGGGCCGCGACGTCGTTGAGAAAGGCGTCCTCCGGTGCCACGGCGCAGCCGCGCCAGCTCAGGGCGTAGCGTCCGGCCTCGCTGGTCAGTTCGAAGAACTCGACCGATTCGCGGCCACCGTGATTGACCACCAGCAGCTGCCAGGCGCCGTCCGCGCGCCGGCTCAGGTGAATGCCATGGGGCGACAGGGCCTGGCCGGGCTCGCCGGGGCAATGTTCATCCCCCCAGGGGCCGGCACCACCGGCGAGTGCGCCGGCCAGTGGGTAGAGTACGGTGCTCTCGTGGGTGGCGCGGTCGAACAGAACCAGGTCGCCGGGGCCCTCCTGGAGCCCGCCAAACTGGCTCAGCAGCAGGTAGCGGTCATCAGCCAGTACCTCGATGTCCTCGGGGGCTTGCAGGCCGCAGATGACGTCAATGCCGGGTACGCCCTCGCAGCCTGCCCGGTCGTATCGGGCCTGCTCCGTGGTACAGCCCGCGATAAGGAGACCGGCACACAGCCAGGGCAGGGTTTTCTTCATGCTGAAGTGTCCTTGTTTGTGTTTATTAACCTGGCAATCGAATCGATCGTCCTGATCGATTTGATGGTCGCCCTTGAAAGACTGGCGCCATTGCGCGGAATGGCTGGACTTTCGAGGGCTCGCGACCGGGCTTCGCCCGGCGGCGGCACCTCTGTGTGCCGCATTGACCCGGCAATGCTCATCGCCGGGTTAATCTACGCAGCGGTCATCATGCGCGGCCGGGAGGGGCGGTGCAAGCTCGCGGCGGGGAGGGATGACGCTGCACCGGCAGATAGAGTAAGGTGGTTTCGCTATCCGACCGGATTGCCGGCGGCTGGCCTGTCGCTGCCTTCGAGGATCGCCCCCATGAGCGTTGACACCGTATACCGCAGTTGCCCGACCTGTGAGGCCAGCTGTGGCCTGGTGCTGGAGGTCGATCGCGACCAGCGCCAGGTGCTGTCGGTCAAGGGCGACCCGGATGACCCGCGTTCGCTCGGCTATGTCTGTGCCAAGTCCCAGGCGTTTCGTTACGTCTTCGAGGATCCGGAGCGCCTGCGGCGGCCTCTGAAGCGCGTCGGCGATGGCTGGCAGGAGCTGGATTGGGAGGTGGCGCTGGGGGAGATCGGGGAGCGCCTGGCCGCCATCCGGGCCGAGCATGGCAAGGATGCCATCGCCATGTACTACGGCAATCCCAATGGCCACAACTTCGCCACGCAGATCTATACCCAGCTGTTCATTGGCATGCTCGACACCCAGCGTTTCTTTTCGGCGGGTTCCGTCGATCAGCAGCCGAAGAACCTGAGCTGCGAGCTGTTGTACGGCAACGCCTGGACCTTTCCGATCCCGGATATCGATCGCACCGATTTCTTTGTCTGCATGGGCGGTAACCCCCTGGTCTCCCAGGGCTCCCTGATGTCGGCCCCGGACATGGCCGGCCGCCTGGCGGCCATACGCCAGCGCGGCGGTAGGGTGGTGGTGATCGACCCGCGGCGCAGTGAAACCGCCGAGGCGGCGGACCAGCACCTGTTCATCCGCCCCGGCAGCGATGCCTTTCTGCTGTTCGCCTGGGTCAACACCCTTTTCGAGCAGGGGTTGGTCAGCCCGGGGCACCTTGCCGGGTTCACCGACGGCATTGATGCGGTAAGGGAGCTCGCCCGGCCGTTCACGCCGGAAGCCGTCGCCGCAGTGACGGGGGTTGATCCGGGTGTCCTGCGCCGTCTGGTGGCGGACTTCAGCGCCGCACAGGCGCCGGTGGTCTATGGCCGCATCGGTTTGTGCACCCAGCGCTTTGGCACCCTGGCCTCCTGGCTGGTCGACGTGGTGAATATCCTCACCGGGCGGCTGGACGCACCGGGAGGCGCGATGTTCCCACGCCCCGCGACCGGCCACAACGAGCCGACCGGGGAGGTGCAGCCTCTCGCACATGGGCGCTGGCACTCCCGCGTAAGGGGCTTTCCCGAGTACATGGGCATGCTGCCGGCTTCATTGATGGCAGAGGAACTCGAGTACGCCGGGCCGGACCGCGCCCGGGCGCTGATCACGGTGGCCGGCAACCCGGTACTCAGCGTGCCCAATGGGCAGCGCCTGCGCGGGGCGATGCGGGGGCTCGACCTGGTGGTGGCGCTGGATATCTACGTCAACGAGACCACCAGTCTCGCCGACTACATCCTGCCCTCGACGGTGCAGCTGGAGCACAGCAACTACGACTTCCTGTTCACGACCACCTGCGTGCGCAATTTCGCGCGCTATTCCCCCGGGGTGTTCGAGCCCGAGGCCGGCGCCCTGCACCAGTGGCAATTGATGACGGATCTGGTGGCGCGCATCAATGGCATGGCCGGGGACGATCTGGCCGCGATGATGGTCGACGGCCTTGCCGCCCAGGTTGCCGCCGGCAGCGGCGTGGATGTCGACCGGGTCAAGGCGGCCAGCGCTGCCTTCGACGGGCCGGAGCGCCTGCTCGACATAATGCTGCGCGCCGGCCCCTACGGCAGCGGCTTCGGGCCCGGCGGGGAGGAGGATGGGTTGAACCTGTCCCGGCTCAAGGCGGCCGAGCACGGTGTCGACCTGGGCCCGCTGCAGCCCTGGTTGCCGCAGATGTTGCGCACCCCGGGGCAGCGCATCAGTCTGGTACACCCGCTGATTGCGCAGGACGTCGAACGGCTGCGCACGGCGCTTGCCGAGGGCCCGGCCGCGGGCTTCCTGCTGATCGGTCGCCGTCACATTCGCGACATGAACTCCTGGCTGCACAACATCGAGCAGTACGCCCGCGGCAGGAATCGCTGCACCTTGCTGATGCACCCGGAGGACGCCCTGCGCCTGGGCATCGATCACGGGGGTACGGCGCGGGTGGTGTCCCGCGTGGGTGAGCAGGTGGTGGAGGTCAGTGTCAGTGACGAGATCATGCCCGGTGTCGTCAGTCTGCCCCACGGCTTCGGGCATCGCTATGCTGGCACGCGCCAGTCGGTGGCGCGCAGTCGCGCCCCGGGCGTGTCCGCCAACGACCTGGTGGACGACACCGAACTCGATCTGCCCTCCGGCACCAGCGTGGTCAACGGCGTGCCGGTGCAGGTGTACGCGGTTTGAGCGGCAACGGTATGATGGGCGCATGAAACAGACTACGGGCCCTCTGATCGACCGCTTCGGCCGCCGCGTCAGTTATGTGCGGCTGTCGGTGACCGATCGCTGCGACTTCCGCTGTGTCTATTGCATGGCGGAGGACATGACTTTTCTGCCACGCCGCGAGATTCTCTCCCTGGAAGAGATCGCCAGTGTCGGCCGCGCCCTGGTGGAGCTGGGGGTCGGCAAGATCCGCCTGACCGGAGGCGAACCGCTGGTACGCAACAATGTGGTCGAACTGGCGCAGGAACTGGGCGCGCTGCCCGGGCTGCGGGAGCTCACCCTGACCACCAACGGGGCCCGGCTGGACCGTTTTGCCGAACCCCTCCGCGCCGCCGGCGTGCGCCGGATCAATATCAGTATTGACAGCCTCGATCCCGGGCGCTTTCGTGAGATTACCCGCACCGGTCGCCTGGACGACGTCCTGCGTGGTATCGATGCCGCGCGCGCCGCGGGCTTCGAGCGTATCAAGCTCAACTGCGTCATCATGAAGGGGCGCAACGATGACGAAGTGCTGGACCTGGTGGCGTTCGCCCGTGGGCGCGGGCTGGACCTGGCCTTCATCGAGGAAATGCCCCTGGGCCAGATCGGCGAGCACGACCGGGGCCTGACTTTTTGTTCCAGCGACGAGATTCGCGAACGCATCCAGGCCCGCTTTCCGCTGACGGCGACCACCGAAACCACCGGCGGCCCCGCGCGTTATTACCGCATGCGCGACAGCGAGGCCCGCATTGGCTTTATCTCTCCCCACTCCCACAACTTCTGTCACCTCTGCAATCGCGTACGGGTGACCGTCGAGGGCCGTCTGCTGCTGTGCCTGGGTAACGAGCACTCGGTGGACCTTCGCGCAATCCTGCGTGAGCACCCGGGCGATGGCCTGCGCCTGCGTGAGGCCCTGATCGCGGCGATGGCCCTCAAGCCCGAGCGCCACCACTTCGACCCCGGCGGGGAGCCCGAGATCCTGCGCTTCATGAACATGACGGGCGGCTAAGCCTCCGTTTGACCCTGATTTTGTCGGTCGCTTTTACGCCTGTCACTTGATATGCGAGAAGTGTCATTCCTATCTTTTTGATTTTTAGTGAAAAAAATAGTTGGCATGCGATGTGCTTTGTCTGATCCACAAGGTGACGAACTGTAAAATCTACGGTTTACAGTTGGCGGCCAAAGCACACACAGCAGCCCTATTTGTCAGGGATCAACAAAAAGGAATGATGCACATGAACCTGAAAGCACTGTTTGCCACCACCAGCGCCGCGGTGGCCCTGGTGTTCAGCCTCGGTACACAGGCAGCTCCCATCACCGTCAAATACCAGGGTTTTGCCCATGGCTCCGAGACCGGTACCATCGACGGCGTGCGCAAGGTAAAGGTCAATGCCGGCGAGTTCAGCTTTGCCACCGGTACGTACTTCGACGAGACCCTGAACGCCTTCTGTATCGACGTCACTACCAACCTGGTGACCAACCAGAACACCCAGGTGACTTATCAGCACAAGGCAGCGGCGGATCACTTTGACGCGACCACCTTCGGCCTGATCAGCAACCTCTACAACGCCCACTACACCAGCGTGACCGGCTCTCTGGAAAGCGCTGCATTCCAGCTGGCCCTGTGGGAGCTGCTCTACGATGCCCCTGCAACCGACCTCAGCAGCGGTGCCTTCTTTACCGGCTCCAGCTTCGGTGGTGCCAAGGCCCTGGCCCAGACCTGGCTCGATGGCCTGGCTGACTGGAGTGGTGAGGTGCTGTTCGACCTGCACGTTCTGTATGACGGCAACCCCACCTCCCAGAGCCTGATCTACGCCACCCCGAGTGCGGTGCCGGAGCCGGGCACCCTGGCTCTTCTGGTTGCCGGTCTGGCCGGCCTGGGCTGGGCGCGCCGCCGCCAGCGCTGAGCGCCAACCCGCGTCCCGACGCCCTCCTTGAGAGGGCGTTTTTTTTGGGGCCCGCGGCGCCTGAAGCGGCCCACCCCCTTGGTCCGGAGCCCTTCCTGGGTGATCATGACGCGGATCAGCCCGGAGGACGGACGACCCAGTGACCCAAAACCCTTCCAGCGGCGCCCATGCCGCCATCGATGCCCTGGCCAGCGACCTGGCCGCCGTGGGCTACCTGGCCAGCGACCCGGTGACGACGGCCCTGTACCTGGCCCGCGTCCTGGACAAGCCGATCCTGGTCGAAGGCCCCCCGGGCGTGGGCAAGACCGCCCTGGCGCTCGCCGCGGCGCAGGCCCTGGAGCTGCCCCTGTTGCGCCTGCAGTGCTACGAGGGCCTGGACGAGTCCCGCGCGCTCTACGAGTGGAAGTACAGCAAGCAGCTGCTGTACACCCAGCTGCTGCGCGACCAGCTGGCGGCGCGGCTGGCCGACGCGGCGGATGAAGCCGCGCTGATGCAGCGCCTGGAAGGGGTGGCGGACCGCTTCTATGACCGCAGCTTTCTCGAGCCGCGGCCGCTGCTGCAGGCTCTCGAGTCCAGCGCTGGCGCGGTGCTGCTGATCGACGAGATCGACAAGGCCGATCCCGAGTTCGAGGCCTTGCTGCTGGAGCTGCTGGCGGACTATCAGGTGACGATTCCCGAGCTCGGTACCATCCGCGCCAGTGTGCCGCCACTGGTGTTGCTCACCAGCAACAACAGCCGTGAGCTGTCCGAGGCGCTGAAGCGG
>JBJHBY010000008.1:19106-33730 GCA_050485745.1 Gammaproteobacteria bacterium
CGCTTCAACCACGACAGCCTGCGCTGGTGCATGTCCGGAGCGGCGCCGGTACCGACCTCGCTCATCGAGACCTACGCGAAGCTCGGCATCGAGATCCATCAGGTCTACGGGCTCACCGAATCCTGTGGGCCCGCCTGCCTCAGCGATCCGGACAGCGCCCTGGAGCGTCGCATCGTGCGCGCTCGGCTGCCGCAGGTGGGCGCCGAGATCGAGCAGCAGCTGGTGGCCTTTGTGCAGGCGCTGCGCGAGCTGGACCTGAAGAAGCCGCCGGCGGTGAGCGAGACCCTGGACTGGGCGCGGGCCCTGGTGCTGCTGCACGTGGAGCAACTGTCGCCGGAGTGGGTGCGGGACACCCTGAATGTGCTGCTCAAAGAGCAGGAGGACGTCGTCGCGGTGAGCGCGCGCCTTCCCGAACTGCTCGCCGGCGGCTGAGCGCGCCCGGTGGAGCGCTCCCTGCTCGGTTTCGTCGAGCTCCTGCGCCGTCATCGCCTGCCGGTGTCCACCGCCTGCAGCATGGGCGCCCTGCGCAGCCAGGCACTGCTGGGTTTTGCCTCGGCGTCGCGCCTGCGTGAAGGCCTCGCCCTGAATCTGGTGCAGCGCCAGGCGGACCGCGCCCTGTTCGATCAGTGCTTTGAGGAGTACTTCCTGCGCCGGCAGCCGGCCGCACCGCTGCGGGAGCCGGCGCTGGCGCCGCTGCTGGCGGCGGCAGTGGCCGTTGACCCCGCTCTGCAGGCGACGGTCTCGGGGAGTGGCCTGGCCCCCCTGCTGAGCGACGATCCGGTTGAGCGCGAGTTGTTTCTGTTGCAGGCCGCCGCCGACAGTGCCGCCGATGGTATCCGCCTGTTCACCCAGCGCGGGTTGTACCTGCGCCGCCTGCTGGAGGCACTGCGTACCCCCGAGCTGGACATCCTGATCCACCAGGGTGCGGACCATGCCCACCCCGAGCCCCGCGCCCTTGCCGAGGCCCTGGCGCGGCGGCGCCAGCACTGGCAGGAGGCGGCCGGGGCGTATATCGACGCACAGCTGACCTTGCGCGACAGGGTGGAGCGCCGCGAGCAGCGCGAGCGCTGGCTGATGAATACCCCGATCCTGCGGCTCGATGACCGTGAGCGGCGGCGCCTTGGCGAGCTGGTGCAGCAGCTGGCACGCAACCTCGCCTCGCGGCCGCGGCCACGCCCCGATCGGCGCCGCGGTCGACTCGATGTCGCGGCTACCCTGAGGGCCAGCCGCCGCTTTGATGGCCTGCCGGTGGTGCCGCGCTGGCGCCGGCCGCGGCCGCGGCGCGAAGTGCTGTACATTCTCTGCGATGTGAGCGGCTCCATGGCGGTGCACGCGCGTTTTTTGCTGCTGTTGCTGCAGGCGCTGCAGGATCGCCTGCCCAGGGTGCGCAGCTTCGTCTTCACCGGCGAGCTGGTCGAGGTCAGCGCGCAGCTCAAGGGGCGCGGTGCCGCCACAGCCATCGAAGCCGTGCTCAAGCGCCACGGCGGCGGGGCCAGTGACTACGGTCGCGCCCTGGCGGATTTCTCGCGCCTCGGCCTGGGGACGCTGGACCGCCACGCCAGTGTGTTGCTGCTGGGGGATGCCCGCAACAATATGGCGGATCCACGTGCCGCCCTGCTGGCGGCGGTCGCGCGCCGCGCCGGGCGCGTGATCTGGCTCAATCCCGAGCCGCGCGCACTGTGGAACACCGGTGATTCGGTACTGGCCGCCTACGCACGCCACTGTGACCGGGTCCATGAATGTGCCACGCTGGCGCAGCTCGCGCGCGCCATCACCAACCTGACCCGCGGCCCCGCAGGAGATCGTCGATGATCAAGCTGATCTGTTTCGTGAAGCGCCACCCCTCGCTGACACCCGAGGCGTTCCACCACCACTGGCGCAACGTTCATGCCCGTCTGATCCTGGACACACCGTCCGTGGCCCGGCATCTGCTGGGTTACCAGCAGAACCCGAGGTCCCTGGAGGATTACGAGCGGGGTGAGCCGCCCTTCGATGGCGTGGCCATCGCCTGGTATCGGGACGCCGCCGCCATGGAGGCCCTGTTCAGCGAGCCCGAGTATCTCGAAAAAATCCGCCCTGACGAGCTGACGCTCTCGGATCTCGAGCGCAACCAGTGGATTCTCTGTGACGACGCCCACACGGTGATCGACCCCGGGGTGCAATAGCTGGCCATCGGCTCGTGGGGTCGGTGCCGGCCACGCTGGCTGCTATCATGGGCGCCTTCTCATCCAGTGCCAGTGCTCGCCAACCATGATGCGCCCCGAACTGCTGTCCCCCGCGGGGACTTTCAAGCACCTGCAATACGCCTTCGCCTATGGCGCGGACGCCGTCTACGCCGGCCAGCCGCGCTACTCCCTGCGGGTGCGCAACAACAGCTTCCGCGATGTCGATGCCCTGGCGGAGGGCATTGGCGAGGCGCGGCGCCAGGGCAAGGCGTTCTATCTCGCCTCCAATGTCGCTCCCCACAATGACAAGGTGCGCAGTTACCTGCGTGATCTGGCGCCGATCATCGAGCTGGGGCCGGATGCCCTGATCATGTCCGATCCGGGGCTGATCATGCTGGTGCGTGAACAGTGGCCGGAGCAGGTGGTGCACCTGTCGGTGCAGGCCAACGCGGTGAACTACGCCACCGTCGAATTCTGGCGTCGCCAGGGTATCCGCCGGGTGATCCTGTCCCGGGAGCTGGCCCTTGAAGAGGTCGCCGAGATCCGCGAGCGCGTCCCGGAGATGGAGCTGGAAGTCTTCGTCCACGGGGCCCTGTGCATGGCCTATTCGGGGCGCTGCCTGTTGTCCGGCTACATGAATCACCGCGATGCCAACCAGGGGGCCTGCACCAATGCCTGCCGCTGGCAGTACCAGGAGGTCGCCGCCACTACCGACGGCACTGGCGACCTGGTACCGGTGCGCCGGATTGCCCCGGGGGAAACCGTCCCGGCGGTGCTGCTGGCGGAACCCAACCGTCCCGACAGCAGCATTCCGGTGTTCGAGGACGAACACGGCACCTACATCATGAATTCGAAGGACCTGCGCGCCGTGCAGCATGTGCCGGCCCTGTGCGCGATGGGGCTGCACTCGCTGAAGATCGAGGGGCGTACCAAGTCACCCTATTACGTGGCGCGCACCGCTCAGGTCTATCGCCGCGCCATCGACGACGCGGTGGCTGGCCGCCCCTTCGACATGGCGTTGATGGATGACCTCGAGGCGCTGTCCAGTCGCGGCTACACCGAGGGTTTCTTCCGGCGCCACCCGCCAGCGGAGTACCAGGCCTATGAGCAGGGCACCTCCAGCCTGGGCACCCGCCAGGTGATCGCCGAGGTGCTGGAGGCGGATGCCGGTTGGCTGACCCTGGATGTGAAGAATCACTTCAGGCGCGGTGACCTGCTGGAACTGATGACGCCGGCGGGCAACCGGCCCTGCCCCGCGGCCGGCCTTGAAAACCGCCGGGGGGAGCGTATCGATGTGGCGCCGGGCAGCGGGCATGTGGTGCGCTTGCCGCGGCCCGAGGGGCTTGGTGATGAAGCGCTGCGCTGGGCCTTCCTGACCCGTGACCTCACGGGCCGGGCGGAACGCGCGGCCTGAGGCAGGAAGCGGAGGACGGCTATGCATGGCGATATGAAGCGAATGGGCCGGGTGGCCTGTGTGCTGGCGGCGGTGTTGCTCGCGGCCTGCGATGTCGAGCGGCAGGAGCGGGTGCAGGAGCCCGTACCAGTGCCGACCTCGCCCACGCAGGTGGTGGTGTTTCACTGCGAGGAATCGGGTGAGCACGTGGCCCTGCGCTGGGTGGACGGGCAGCCCGAACTCGATATCGCCGGGGCGCTGTATCCCCTGCGCCCGGAAGTGGCGGCCTCGGGGGCGCGCTACCTGGGTCCATCCCTGGAGTTCTGGAACAAGGGCGATGAGGCGCGCCTGAGCCGTGAGGGGCGGAAGCCTTTGTCCTGCCGGCGCGACCATCACGCCACCGTCTGGGCCGGTGCCCGTGCTGCCGGTGTGGACTTCCGCGCGCTGGGCAACGAGCCCGGCTGGCGCCTGGACATCCGCGAGGACGAGAGCCTGTCCCTGCTGCTGGACTACGGGCAGACCAAGCTGCAGTTTCTGGCGCCCGAACGCGAGGATGAGAACGGTGTGCGCCGCTATCGCGCCAGCCTCGATGGCATGCAACTGCAGGTGGTGCTGGAAGAGAAGACCTGCTTCGATACCATGAAGGGCGAGGCGTTCAGCCACCACGTCAGCCTGCGCCTGGACGAGCGCCAGTTGGCTGGCTGCGGCCGCGCACCGTAGCCTGGGTCAGAGATCTACCTTTCCGCGCATCGATTTCACCTTGCCACGGCGAGTTTTGCTGTCCATGCGTTTCTGTCGCGCCGCCTTGCCGGGGCGTGTGGGGCGGCGAGGCTTGCGCACCTCGGTGGCTTCGGCCAGCAGTTCGTGCAGGCGCTCGATCGCCTCGAGGCGGTTCTTCTCCTGGCTGCGAAAACGCTGCGCCTTGATCACCACGACCCCCTCCTTGCTGATGCGGGCATCGGCATGGGCGAGCAGGCGCTGCCGGGCCTCCTCCGGAAGTGACGAGGCGCGGATATCAAAGCGCAGGTGTACGGCGCTGGAGACCTTGTTGACGTTCTGGCCGCCGGCGCCTTGCGCGCGAATGGCGCTGATTTCGATTTCGTCGTCGGGAATGCGCCATGGCCCCTGTGTCGACATGCCGGCTTCCTGTTTGCTCAATGGGCTGTACCAGCGTTCATGATACGCCGAGTGTGGTGGCCGGGCACGACCCGGCAGCAATTGGTACTGGATTTCATGGCTTCGAGTTTCATCTTGAGTTCGGGGAAAGCGTGCAGTAGGGTTTGCGGGGCTGCGCGGTGTTCTCTTCCGATCGTCGCAAGGGCGTGTGGCCCAGTATTCAACCTGGAGGAATCTGGCATGAGACAAGCGAAATTGCAGCTGCGTGCGGGGCTGGCAGCGCTGCTGGCAGGGCTGTTGTCGGTGTCCGCGGTGGCTGACGACCTGTATATCGGTGTGGGTTACATGGAGGCCGAGTTCAAGAAGTCCGGCGTGCGTGGAAAGGCCAAACCCGATGCCCTGTTCGTGCGGGGTGGATACGCCATCAACGAGTTTGTCTCGGTCGAGGCGCGCTATGGCACCGGCATCAGCGACGATGGTGTGCGCGTCAACGGCAATCGGGTCAAGGTCGACCTGGAGCACATGTTCGGAGCCTATGTGCGCGCCGGCCTGCCTACCGCGGTGGATCTCGAGCCCTATGTCATGCTCGGCGTGACCCGGGCGGAGTTTGACGGGCGCTCCGGGCCCAACCGGGTGTCCGACACGCGCACGGATGTGTCCTACGGCTTCGGCCTCGATTATCGCTTCACGCGCCAGATTTCGGCGGGCCTGGAGTACATGCGCTACATCGATCGCGGCTGCTGCAAGTTCACCGGACTGTCACTGGGTGTCAACTACCACTTCTGATTGCCGTCAGGCCCGGCGACACGGGGGTGTCGCCGGGCGCCGCACGCCGGGAAGGGGCGATCAACGCTGGCCGCGCTGGAACAGCGAGAAAAAGCCATAGGATGGATCGGCCGTGCCGGGCTTGCCGATGTAGGAGCCCTCGATCACCGGATTGTCGAGATTGACGATGGACGGGTCGTGCAGGTTGGCCCAGTCTGCCACCACCGCCCGGTGGGAAAATTTCCATACGCCGTTGCGCTTTTCATACTTGTCGAAATAGCGGCCGCCGATCAGCAGGTCGAATGCGCCGTTGTCGGTACGCACCTTGTGGAAGGCGATGATGTACACCTCACCCTCGCCGCGATCGCCATCGAGGCGGATGTTCACCGTGGTGACGTTGTGGTGCAGGATCTCCATCGGCGCCTGGATTTCGGGCAGCTTGTCGATGAACTCCATGGCCAGCCCCTTGAAGAAAGAGCCGTGGTCATCGATCGCGTCTTCATGATAAAGCGCGCGCATCTTGTCGTGATCATGGCGATCCGCCGCGTTGCAGTAAGCGTGCAGCAGATCCATGATCGCCTGCTTGTCCAGCAGCTCCTGCAGTCGCCCGAGCATGTCTGCATCCAGGGCGGGTAGGTCCTTGCCGTTTCGGGTCATGGTGATTCCTCGTCTCGATGTACACGGCGGCGACGTGCCCGGTGGGTCCGGGAACAGGCGCCGGGTTGGCGGATATGAAACCGCAGGGTGTCAGGTTTACCAATGGCGGCGTCGTCGTCCAGCAGGCCGGTTCAATGCGCTGGCCCGGGACGCTTCAATCAGCATCGGGCAGATGCTCGAAACGCGGCTGACGGCGACCTTGATGCTCCACCGTTTCCACGAACATGGCCAGTGGCCGCACCCACAGCCCGCGGTCACCGTAAAGGGCGCGATAGACCACGAGGACTTCTCCGGTTTCGGAATGTCGTGCGCAATCGAGGACCTCGTAGAGTTGCCCCTTGAAGTGCCGGTAGCGGCCCGGGGAGGGGGGCGTCGGGTTTGCGGGCATGGGTGTGGCCTTTGTGTGACTGCCGGGGGGTTGCAGTATGCCCGGGGCAGTCGCCGGCGGCCAGATCGCCTGGTCCTGTCAATGATCCCTGTCGATCGTTCCTGCCGTTTGCCCCTGTGTCGTCAGCTTGGCCCTTGGCCTGGCTTGATCGGCTTGATCTCATTGGCCTGGTCGGGTTCAATAGTGCGAAACCCGCCGCGATGTACCGATGTCTGAATCGATTGTCTGGAAGTCCGTGCACGCTGTTTCGCGTCGCCCTGTCCCGTTGAGTGCCCTGTCGCTGCTGGCGTTGCTTGCACTGTTGACCGGGTGCGCCAGTGCCCCGCCGTCGCAGGTAGAAAACCTGTGTGGCATCTTCCAGGAAAACCGCAGCTGGTATCGCGATGCCCAGCGCGCGGAACAGCGCTGGGGAGTTCCCATCGCGGTGAAGATGTCCTTTGCTTATCAGGAGTCGAGCTACCGGGCCCGGGCCAAACCGCCACGCAACCGCATCCTCGGTTTCATTCCCGGGCGTCGCCCGTCCTCCGCCTATGGCTATGCGCAGGCCACCAATGAGGCCTGGGCCGATTATGTTCGCGCCACCGGGCGCACGCGGGCCAACCGCCGTCGTTTTGGTGATGCCATGGATTTCGTCGGCTGGTACAACCGGCGCAGTGCCGACACCCTGAATATTCCGCGCAATGACGCCCGCCGGCTCTACCTCGCCTATCACGAGGGCATGACCGGCTATCGGCGTGGCACCTATCGCGGCAAGCCCTGGCTGCAGGATGTGGCGGTGCGGGTGCAGTCCCGGGCATCGACCTATCAGTCCCAGCTCGATCAATGCGAGTCGCGCCTGCAGCGGCGCTGGTGGCCGTTCGGCTGAGCCGGTTCAGCGGGATGGTCGATCGCCGCGGGAGCGTTGCCCTCTGTGCTCGCCGCCACGCTGGCCGCCGCGCTCGATGCCGCGTGAAGCCCTGCCCGCCTCGACCGCCGGACGCTGTTCCCCGCCCCGCTGCCAGTGCTGCGTGCGCCCCGCTGACCGCGTGCGCTCCGCTGAAGACGTGCCGCGCTGTTGCTCCCGGGCGGTGCCTGTAGCTGCGCCTCGAGTCGTGCCTGGCGTGGTGGCTCCCTGAGTGGGGGTGCCGCGTATACCTGTCTCGCTGCGCTGCCGTGGTTGCGCCGCTTCCCGCTGGCGATGGTCGCGGGTCTGGCGCTCCCGGTCGCTCTGGCTCCACTGGCGACGCTGTACCTCGCGCTGCGCGTCGCCGCTACTACCACTACGACTGGAGGGAGCGGCCTGGCGTCGCGGGTGGGACTCACTCCGGGGTTGCTGGCGTGTACTGAAATTTCGTGTGGTGGTATCGGCTGTGCGCTGTCGCGTGGCGCTCCTGTCGCCGTCCCCGCGCTCGACCCTGACTCTGTCGCCGGCTCCGGACCACTGCCCGCGACTGCTGCTGCCACTCCACTGGCGCTCGCCACTGTGCTGGTGGGGCCGCGTCACGCGGCCGCCCTGTTCCTGGCTGCGCCAGTGGCCGTCAGTGCTGCGCCGACTGAAGCCGCTGTCGCTGCGATGGCGTTCCCGCTGAGTCGCTGCCCACTGGCGCTGCTGTGCCTGCTGGCGCACGCCCGCGCGCTGTTCGGTCTGCAGCAGACGGGCATTGGGGGGAGCGCTGCGATAGGCGACACCGCGGCGGTGATGGGGGTTATGGCGCCAGTGGCTGGCGTAGCGATAGCGAGCGACGTCGCGCCCGGAATAGAAGCGGGGCGGGCGCTGGCGATGATGGTGGTGGTGCACCACCACCACCTGGCGGCGTGGCCAGTGGAAGCTGCTGAAGTAGAAGCCGTATGACACATGCACGCCGCTGCCCCAGTAAAAGGCGACGTGGCTGCGTGGGCCATAGTGGACCGGGTGTACCCAGTACACCGGCGGGTGAGCCGGCCACCACCAGTTGCCGTAAACCACCCGCGTATCGTAGTAGGGAACGTACACCACCTCGCGCACGGCGGGCTCGATGACGATCACCTCCGGTTCCCGGTGTACCTGGATGTGTTCCTGTTGTTGCAGGTGACCCTCTGCCCAGGCCTGTTCCCGCAAACCCTGGATGGTGCCGACAACACGCTCTTCCTGAGTGAGGAAGGCGTCTCCCAGCTTGTGCGTCCAGCTGATCTCGTCGCCCATGCGCTGGATCAGATGGGGAAAGGCCACCAGGGCCTGGACGCTGGGGTCCCAGTCCTTGTGTTCGACCGCTTGCACGGCGGCCTCGCCGTCCAGCCCGGGGTGGGCGGCGGACCAGCGAGCGGCCTCGACCACTTCCAGCGGGTAGGTGGCGGCGATCAGGATGTGGGACAGCACGGTGTCGGGGTACAGGGCGATGGGGGCCAGCATCTGGTCCAGTTCGGCCTGGCTGAACAGTGGCACATCCGGTGCAGCACCCTGGTCCGATGCCGACAGTGCCCACAGGGGCCAGGCCAGGCACAGGCCGGTGAGAAATTTCCGCCATGCCCTTTGATGCGACGTCTTCATGGGTGGACCTCCCTGCGGGGCCGCACTCGCGTCGCTGGGCGACGCAGCGGCCGGCATGTTGTCACCCTTATAGCCCCGCGGGGCTGAATGCCAGCTGAACAGTGCCGCAGGGAATGCTCAGGCCGCCTCACCAGGGGTTGACGCCGCGTGGCTGGCGTGTGCGGTGGATGCGCGCAGCAGGCGGCGCAGCTCGGGCACACAGGAGCCACAGTGGGTGCCGCAGCCCAGCTTGTGGCCGAGTGCGGCCACATCGGAGCAGCCGGCGGTGATGGCGGCGTGAATGCGGGTTTCGCCAATGCCGGTGCAACTGCACACCAGGCAACCCTCACTGCCGCCACTGCCAAGGCCCGCGAGGAGCTGGCGGCGGCTGTCGGCGTCCGTGCAAGGCCGCTGCAATGCGCCGAACAGCCAGTCCCGCGCGGGCAGCTGCCCGGGTTGGCGCACCACCGCCAGCCAGGCGAGTAACCGCTCACCCTGGAACAGGGCCATGCGATAGTGTCCGGCGCTGGCGTCGATCAGTTCGACACGGTCGTCCGCCCGGGGCAGCAGGGCCTGCCACAGGGCCAGGCTCTGCACCGGGTCCGCCCGGGAGGCCAGCTCCAGGGCGTAGCCGCCGGGCACCGGGCGGCGGCTCCAGTAGTCGTCATCGCCGGCCTGCAGCGGCTCCCGGCTGAGCAGCAGGCCGTGGCTGGACGCGCCCCAGGGGGCGATGGCGCAGAGGCCGTGCTTGCTGGCGGGCTGGCCCGAATGCGGGTCGGTGGTTCGGGGGAGCAGCGCGTTGATACGCCCGCGGCCGCAGTGGACGTCGCCCCAGTGCATCGGCACGAAGGCGTTTCCGGGGAGCTGGTCCTGATCCAGTTGCAGGCGCAGCCAGGCTTCGCCGCGGCTGCTCCACACGCGCACGATGTCCCCCTCGCGCAGCTGGCGCCGGTGCGCGTCTTCGGGGTGCAAGGCGACGAAGGACTCGCCACAGTGGTCGAGCAGGCGCGGGATACCGGTGCGGGTCATGGTGTGCCACTGGTCACGCAGGCGACCGCTGTTCAGCAGCAGGGGTGCATCCACGGCGGGTTCGGCGGCGAGGGTGGGCAGGGCGTCGGCCGGGTGCGTGGCGGCCGCCAGGAAACGGGCACGCCCGCTCGGTGTGGGGTAGCAGCCCTCTGTGAACAGCCGCGGCACGCCCTCCGTGGCAGAGCCATTGTCCTTGCCGCGCAGGGGCCATTGCAGGGGTTGCAGGGCGTCATAACTCGTCTGGTCCAGCGCGGCGAGGGGGCCGAGGTTGAGCACCCGCTCCCCGCGGTTCTCGAAGGCGGTGAGGGCGGCGTGTTCAGTGAAGATCTGCACCGGGTGGCTGTAGTCGAACGCGGTCGTGTAGCCCAGGCGCTGGCCCACCTGGGCCAGCGCCCACCAGTCCGGGCGTGCCTCGCCCGGCGCCTCGCGGAAGGGGCGCTGACGGGAGATACGGCGCTCGGAATTGGTCACGGTGCCGTCTTTTTCTCCCCAGGCGGCGGCGGGCAGCTGGATGTGGGCGAGGCGACCGGTATCGGTTTCCGTCACACAATC
Organism: Gammaproteobacteria bacterium; assembly: GCA_050485745.1. Lineage (GTDB taxonomy): Bacteria > Pseudomonadota > Gammaproteobacteria > Pseudomonadales > CAMLJR01 > JBJHBY01. The sequence goes on from JBJHBY010000008.1 coordinate 29,657, forward strand.
GGAGACCACCAGCAGTTCGCAGCGCGTCAGGGCGCGGCGGAAACGCTCCGCGTCCGGCAGGCTGATGACCGGGTTGGTGGCCAGAACCCAGACGGCACGAATCTGCCCGGACTCCACCGCCTGGAACAGGTCCACCGCTTTCAGGCCCGGGCCGTTGACGAGGTTGGGTGCGCCCCAGAAGCGGGCCACCCGGTCGCGCTCCATATCGGAGAAGCCCATGTGTGCGGCCAGTTGGGTGGCCAGGCCGCCGACCTCGCGCCCGCCCATGGCATTGGGCTGGCCGGTCAGGGAGAACGGGCCCATCCCGGGGCGGCCGATGCGGCCTGTAGCCAGATGCAGGTTGATCACCGCGTTGCCGGTGTCGGAGCCCTGTGCGGTCTGGTTGACGCCCTGGGAGAACAGGGTCAGGGCGCGGGGTGTGCATGCGAACCAGTCCCAGGCCCGGGCGATGTCCGCCTCGGGCAGCCGGCAGGCGCGGGCGCAGCTGGCGAGGTCCGGTGCCAGTGCCCGAGCGCTGGCCAGGGCCGTGTCGAAGCCCTCGGTGTACCGGGCGATGTAGTCCTGGTTCAGGGCATCGCGCTCCGCCAGGTGCACCAGCAGGCCAGCGAGGAACACGGCGTCACTGCCCGGGGCCAGCGGCAAGTGCAGGTCCGCCAGCTCGGCGGTGGCGGTGCGTCGCGGGTCCAACACCACGATACGGCGCTCCGGGTGCTGCTCGCGGGCGCGAACCAGCCGCTGGAACAACACCGGGTGGGTCCAGGCGGCGTTGGAGCCGATCAGCAGCGCCAGCTCGCAGTGCTCCAGGTCGTCATAGCAGGTGGGTACCAGGTCCTCGCCGAAGGCGCGCTGGTGCGCCACGGTGGCGGAGGCCATGCACAGCCGCGAGTTGGTATCGACGTTCGGCGTGCCGATGAACCCCTTGGCCAGTTTGTTGGCGACGTAGTAATCCTCGGTCAGCAACTGCCCCGACAGATAGAAGGCGATCGCCTCCGGCCCGTGGCGCTGGCGGATGTCGGCGAAGCGGGCGGCGATCAGGTCCAGGGCCGTATCCCAGGAGGCGGGGCGTCCGGCGATGCGGGGCTGCAACAGGCGCGAGGCGTCGTCCAGGGTTTCACCCAGGGCGCTGCCCTTGACGCAGAGCCGTCCGAAGTTGGCCGGGTGTGACGCCGTGCCCTGCACGCTGGCGGTGAGCGTCGCATCGGCCGCTCCGGTGCGGACATCGACGCCGCAGCCCACTCCGCAATAGGGGCAGGTGGTACAGGTGAGACTCATCGCTGCCCTCCGCTCACGCCGCCGCCTGGCGGGGGACGTCGATCAGCACCTGCTCGCCGTCGAGACGCACCGGGTAGGCATTGACCCGCCACGGCCCATCCAGGCAGTGGCCATCGTGCAGGGCGTAGTGTTGCTTGTGCAGGGGGGAGGCCACCACCAGCTCGCCACCGATGTCGCCGACGATGCCGCGGGCCAGCACGTTGGCGCCGCTGGCCGGGTCATAGTGGTCGATCGCATACAGGGACGGATTTTCCCGCGGCAGCCAGAACAGGGCGATCTGCCGGCCGTTATGGTGCAGTGCAACACCGGCATCGGCGATCAGGTCGGCGGTGGTGCAGAGTGGGGTCCAGCTCATATCGTGTTCTCCGGTGTGTTCAGGTCGTCTCCAGGGCCGGGATGCGCTGCGCGCGCTCCTCACGGAAGGCCAGGGTGGGGTCGCCGCCCTCGGCGTTGGCAAAGGTCCGGAAGTAGCGGCGCCGCTCGGGGTCCTCGAGGGTGGTCTTCCACTCGCACTGGTAGCGGCCGATGAGTTCCTGCATCTGGGCCTCGAGTTCATCGCCGATGCCGAGGCTGTCCTCCAGGATCACCGCGCGCAGGTAGTCCAGCCCGCCCTCGAGATTCTCCAGCCACACCGAGGTGCGCTGCAGGCGGTCTGCGGTGCGCACGTAGAACATCAGGAAGCGGTCGATGGCGCGCAGCAGCGTGGCGTCGTCGAGGTCGGTGGCGAACAGATCGGCGTGTCGCGGACGCATCCCGCCGTTGCCACACACGTAGAGGTTCCAGCCCTTCTCGGTGGCGATGACGCCCACATCCTTGCTCTGTGCCTCGGCGCATTCACGGGTGCAGCCGGACACCGCGAACTTGAGCTTATGCGGCGAGCGCAGGCCCTTGTAGCGGTTCTCGATGAGAATGGCCATGCTCACCGAGTCCTGCACGCCGTAGCGGCACCAGGTGGAACCGACACAGGACTTCACCGTGCGCACCGACTTGCCGTAGGCATGCCCGGTTTCGAAGCCCGCGGCGATCAGCTCTTCCCAGATCAGGGGCAGTTCGTGCAGCTCGGCACCGAACAGATCGATGCGCTGGCCGCCGGTGATCTTGGTGTAGAGGTCGTACTTCTTCGCGACCTCGCCGAGTACGATCAGCTTGTCCGGAGTGATTTCACCACCGGCTATGCGCGGCACGATGGAGTAGGTACCGTTCTTCTGCATATTCGCCAGGGCGCGATCATTGGTGTCCTGCAGGCCTACGTGCCGGGGTTCCAGAATGTAATCGTTGTCGATCGAGGCGAGGATCGAGGCCGCCGTGGGTTTGCAGATGTCGCAGCCGCGGCCCTGACCGTGGCGAGCCAGTAGTTCGTCGAAGCTGCGCAGGCCCTCGACCCGCGCCAGGTGATACAGCTCCTGGCGCGAGTGGGCAAAGTGTTCGCAGAGGTGATTGTTCACCGCCACGCCGCGGGCGGCGAGCTCGCAGTCGACCACGCTTTTCAGCAGGGACGCGCAGCCGCCGCAGCCGGTACTCGCCCGGGTTTCCGCTTTGATGTCCGCCAGCGAACAACAGCCGCCATCCAGCGCACCGACGATGTCCGCCTTACTGACGTTGTGACAGGAACAGATCGTGGCGCTCGCCGGCAGTGCGTCCGGCCCGAGCTTTGGGGTGTCGCCGGCGTTCGGGGCAATCAGGGCGAGGGGGTTGGCGGGCAGATCGATGCTGTTGAGCGCATACTGCAGCAGGGTATCGTAATCGCCGCAGTCGCCCACCAGGATGGCACCGAGCAGGCGCTTGCCGTTCGCGTCCACCACCAGCTTCTTGTAGATACCGGCGGGTTCGTCGAGCAGACGGTAGCTCTTCGAGCCCTCGCTGCGACCGTGTGCATCGCCGATAGAGCCGACGTCCACGCCCAGAAGCTTCAGTTTGGTACTCATGTCCGCGCCCTGGAAGCGGGCGTCGCCATCGAGCAGGGTGCTGGCGGCGGCTTCGGCCATGCGGTAACCGGGTGCCACCAGGCCAAACAACCGCCCCTCCCAAAGGGCGCATTCGCCGATGGCGAGGATGGCCGGGTCGCTGGTGCGGCAGTGATTGTCGATAACGATGCCGCCGCGTTCACCCAATGTCAGCCCCGCATCCCGGGCCAGCGCGTCATCGGGGCGCACGCCGGCCGAGAACACGATCAGGTCCGTTTCCAGTGCGCTGTCGTCGGCGAAACACATGCGCAGCCGGTGCTGCTCGCCAGCCTCGATGCGTCGGGTGTTCATGCCGGTGTGGATGTGAACACCCAGGGCCTCGACGCGGTTGCACAACAGTTCGCCGCCCTGGGCGTCGAGTTGCACGCCCATCAGCTGCGGTGCGAACTCCACCACGTGGCTTTCCAGGCCGAGGTTGCGCAGCGCGTTGGCGGCCTCCAGCCCCAGCAGGCCGCCGCCGACCACGACGCCGACACGCGCATCCTTTGCCGCGGCGCGGATGGCGCCGAGGTCATCGATGGTGCGATAGGTGAAGCAGCCCTTGCGGTCCGCGCCGGGCACCGGCGGGACGAAAGGATAGGAGCCGGTTGCCAGGACCAGTTGGTCGTAGTGAAAGTTGCGCCCACCCCGGATGGTCACCCGCCTGGCGGCGCGATCCAGCTGCTCCACCGGGTCGCCGAAATGGGCATCGATACCCGCGTCACGATAGGCCTCGCGGCTGGTCAGGGCCAGATCGGCGGGTTCACGCCCGGCAAAGACCTCCGACAGGTGCACGCGGTCGTAGGCGGGGCGTGGCTCCCCCCCGATCACGGTGATGTCGAAACGCGCGGTTGCACCC
>JBJHBY010000009.1:0-24152 GCA_050485745.1 Gammaproteobacteria bacterium
ACAGGTGATATAGCAGTCGAAATCAGGCAGAAAAAAGGCGACATGGTTGCGCAGCAGTGTCGCATAGTGGCCTGACATGGGCGCCACAAACAGGATTTTGGGCTGCTTCCAGTCCCCCTCCTTGCGGAAATGCACCAGATCGCACCAGGGGTAGGCCTGGATGATTTCCTCCCGCACCGTGGCCGGATGGCCATCCACAGACACCCGCTCGTAACCGAAGCGCGGCTTTTCATAGTAGGCGGTCAAGCGCTCATACAGCTCCAGCCCGGCACTGACACGCTGCACCAGCGGGCTGCGCGCAAAGGGATTAAGCGGGTGGCTGTAGAAGTAACGGGTGGTCTTGGCGATCTGGTGCAGAGGCTGCAGTGCCTCCATTCCCAGGGCATGCAACTGATAGAGCATGGCGATCTCCTGCTGGGGACGATCCGGACAACCAGCCATGGGCGGCCAGGGTGCCCGGCGCAGGCGATGCTATCCGGCCAGCATGTCAGTGCCATGACCGGAAATGGTGCACCAGCCAGCGACCATGCCCAAGAGACAGGCATTGTCGGCCCTGGAGCCGGGCTGGTGGCCCGGTACGTGGAAGTCAGCAGGAAGTGTGCCAGTGCCGGGTAGATACGGCGCAGGAAAGTGTCGCCGCCGGGCACAGCCCGGTCGCGAGTCCTTGAAATACTGGCGCCGCCCCCGATTGCGGGGGCGGCCGGCCCGGTTACTGGCTCAGAGGAAGAAGTCGGTGTTCGGCGAACCCAGCTGCACCGCACCCCAGTTGCGCCCGTACTTGAACGGATTGTTCGCGGTATGGGCACGCCCGGCATGGATGTCGAGGAAGAAGCGCAGCAGCGGGTTGCCGTCATAGATACCGGCACCCCCGGCAAAGGCAAACAGCTTGTCGACGCCCTGCACACAGCGGTCCGCTACCGCGGCGGAATCGAAGCGCATCTTGATGCGTTGCTCGACATCCACTTGCTCGCCACGGCGTGCGGCCTCCATGAGGATGCCGAAGTTACGGTTCAGCACCAGCTTCAGTTCGTCGACGATACTGCCCGCCTCGGCCAGAGCCATCTGGGCAAAGGCATCCTCACCCACGCTCTTGCCATCGTTCTTGCCGATGCGCTTGGCGGTGGTCTCGCGGAAGGCATCGATCGCACCCTGCAGTGCGCCAATGGCGGAGCTGGACACCGCGCGCACAAACACCTGGCCAAAGGGCAGCGTGAACACCGGGTGGCCGTTCAGCTCCAGGCCGGGGCTGGTACCGGCGAAACCGTCGATGGCCTTGTGGGTGCGGTAGGTCGGCACCAGGGCATCCTTGACCTCGATGGTCTTGGAACCCGTGCCCTTGAGGCCCATCACATGCCAGTCATCGACAATAGTGTAGTCCTTGCGCGGCAGCATGAAGGTCCGCATGTCCGGCGGGCCGCCAGCCTCCTGCCCCGGCTTCGGTGGCACCATGGCGCCGAGGAATACCCACTCACAGTGGTCACAGCCGCTGGAGAAGCCCCACTTGCCACTCAGCTTGAGCGTCTCGTCATCGATCCACTCGACCTTGCCCACCGGCATGTACGAGGAGGAGATCAGCACGCTGTCGTCCTCGCCCCAGACGTCCTGGGCGGCACGGTCGTCGAACAGGGCCAGCTGCCAGTTGTGGATCGCCACCACGCCGAGGACCCAGGCGCTGGACATGCAACCCTCGGCAACGGTCATCTGCACATCGTAGAAGTCCTGGGGATCAAGCTCATAGCCACCCCAGCGCTTCGGCTGCAGGATGCGGAAAAAACCGAGGCGCTTGAAATCCTCGATGGTCTCCTTCGGCACCTGGCGCTCGCGTTCACACTGGGCGGCGCGCTCGCGCAGGACCGGGACCAGTTCCCGCGCGGAATCGCGCAACTGCTGCTTGAGTACTGCTACATCGGTCATTGTGTGTTCTCCTCCCGTGATTCCGGCTCCGCCCGGGCCCTTTCGCCAGGTGCGTCCGATGGCTCTATTGTCATGATCCGGCAGGCGCACATCATCCCCTAAATGGGCTAAGAGGGCCAGTAGCGGACCACGGGAGGCAGATTCGACCCCTACAGGAACGTATCCTCGTTTTCCAGCCCCATCATGCAGGCCCCGAGATTGCGCCCGAACTTCCAGGGATTATTGGCGACATGGGTGCGGCCGGCGTTGACGTCGAGCCAGGCGCGATTGACCGGGTGGTCGCGAAAGATGCCCTGGGCGCCGCTGCAGATGAACAGCGATTGCATCGCCTTCGCACAGGCGTCAGAGATCCGGGCCGCACTGAAGCGCAGCGCCACGCGCTGTTCGATCGGAAGACTCACTCCCTCCTTCGCCGCGTCCTGCAACTGCGCAAGATCAGCCTGCAGTCGGGTGCGGCAATCCTGCACTGCGGCACGGGCTTCGGCGGCGGCCATCTGCGCCAGCGGGTCCAGTTGCACCCGCTGGCGATCGTTGAGCCCGACGCGATCGCGATTAACGCCGAGGTAGGCATCGAGCGCCCCCTGCAGGGCACCAATGGATGAGCAGGCCACGGCGCGCACAAAGATCTGACCAAAAGGCAGACGGAACAGCGGCGCGGTGTTGACCGCGTTGCCGGGACTGTCGCAGTAGAAGCCATCCAGGGCACGATGGGTCCGGTATTCGGGCACAAAGGCTTCATTCACCACGATGTCGTGACTGCCTGTGCCCTCAAGGCCACTGACATTCCAGTTGTCGACGATACGGTAGTCGCTGCGTGGAACCAGAAAGGTCCGGTAATCCGGCGCGGCGCCATCCACACCGGGTACCATTGCCCCGAGGAAGGCCCACCGGCAGTGCTTCGAACCACTGGAAAAACCCCAGTGCCCGCTAAGCCGGTAGCCGCCCTCAACCGGAGTGACCTTGCCCACCGGCATGTAGGACGAGGAGATCAGTACGCTGTCGTCCTCACCCCAGACATCCCTGGCGGCGCGGTCGTCAAACAGGGCCATCTGCCAGTTGTGGATGGCGACAACGCCGAGAACCCAGGCCGTGGACATGCAGCCCTCGGCCAGGGTGATCTGAACGTCAAAGAAATCCTGAGGGTGCATTTCGTAACCACCCCAGCGCCGTGGCTGCAGAATGCGGAAGAAACCCGCGGCCTGCAGATCGGCGATCGTGGCATCCGGAAGGTGTCCCAGCGCTGCGGTTTCCGCCGCACGGCCGCGCAGGGCCGGCACCAGTTCACGGGCCTGTTTCAGCAGTTGCTCGCGCATTTCGGCGTGATCTTTCATGGTGTTTTTCTCCGCGTCTGGATAACGTGGAGCCAGTGTCAGTCCAGGAGCACCTCCGCGGCGTACCTCGAATGGGGTAGAAAGTGCGCGGGCTTGATACAGATCAACAAAGGTCGCGCCTGCAAATGGGGGAAGACCTGTTTGCAGGCCTGATTGATAATGGACCGAACCCCTTACCGGGGCCCGTGGAGACTGCACAGTGGCCAACGCCGCCTACGACCGGACCTTTGATGAACTGCTCGCCGCTCTCTACCGGGGGCCGCTGGAGGATCCACCCTGGCGTTCGTTCCTGCCACGCTTCTGTCAGATGATGGGGGCCTTCGCCGTGTCCCTCGTGCTGCGCCCCCCGGCGGAGGGAGACGAGGGCCTGATTCTCAACGTCCAGCGCCCGGGCAGCGACCCCGCCCTGGCCCCGGAGCCCGATCTGGCCGACCCCTCGGACTGGCCGTCGTCTGCCTACAAGGAGCAGTTCTTTACCCTTGACCCCTTCATCAACCTGCCGCCCGGCGAGGTGATCAGCCTGGCCCAGCTGATCCCGGAAGAAGAGTTGCTGAACAGCGAATACTACCGCCAGTACCTCGAGCCCGCGGGCGTCTTCCACATCCTCGGCGCGGACACCATCGAGCCCGACGGCCTGCAGGCGAGGCTGCGCGCCTGCCGTGGTCGCCACGAAGCGGAATTCGGCGAGCACGAACGGCTGCTGTTCGAGCGTGTCATTCCCCACCTGCGCCAGGCGATCCAGCTGCATGCGCGCCTGAACCGCATCGCCTCGGAGCGCAATCTCTACGCCGGCGCGGTCGAACGTCTGGCGGTGGCCAGTGTGATTCTCGACGAGCGCGGTACGGTGATCGATACCAACGCCCTGGCCCGGGAGCTGCTGGAAGAGCGCGATGGTCTCGGCCTGAACCAGGGGCGCCTGCACTTCGGGCAGCGCATCCAGGCGGAAACCTTTCAGCAGCTGCTGGAGCGCGTATTACACCCCCGGGACGAGCGCCCCGGCATGGCAGAGGCGATGCGTCTGCCGCGCCCCTCCGGCCGTCCCGACCTGGGCCTGGTAATCCGGCCGGTACCGGCTTCCGAGTGGTCCGAACGCCAGTCCGGGCCGCGTGTCGCCGTGTTCATCAGCGATCCGGAGCGCCAGGGGGAGGCTCCCCGGGAGGTTATCCGGCGCCTGTTCGACTTCACCAATGCGGAAGCGAACCTGGCGCTGCTGCTGGCCCGGGGGCTGCCCCTGGCGGACGCGGCACAATCCCTCGGCATCAGCCAACACACGGCCCGGGCGCAGCTGAAGTCCATCTTTGCCAAGGCCGGAGTCACACGCCAGGCGGAGTTGGTCAGGTTGCTGCTCAAGAGTGTGGCCAGCCTGGGATAGGCGATCGGCGCAAGAGTCCGGCTCGGGGGAGTCGCCAGCACGCCGGCAGCCTGAACACGCTGACTGCGATGCAAAAGGGAATAACCAGACCGGGGCGCAATAACCCAGCGTGCACTGATCAAAAAATAATCTAAGTGCCTGATCACCCAGTAAGCGGGGTGTCTGCTAGGCTTTATGGTGGGATGCGGGAGATGTAGGAGGTTTCCGCCTTCTTCATCCAGGTCATTGATTATCGGCTACTTATCAGAGCCATGGGCGGGAAGACCGAGGTCCACCGCCCTTTTTTTGGCTTTATCAACCCATCTGCTGGAACTTGTGCCCCCAGATACTGGGCAGGGCACTGACCGTGGGGGTGTAGTTGCTCCAGTCCATCTTCAGACCTTCGGTGCCGAATTCCATGGCAAAGCCGGTTGGCGTCGCCATGTAGAAGGAGAGCATGCGGTCGTTGGTGTGACGTCCAAGGCTGGAGACGATCGGCACACCCGCTTCCTGGACCCGATCCAGGCAGTAGCCCACTTCGTCCACACTCAGAACCTCAACCATCAGATGTACACAGCCCACCGGGTTATTGGCATCCTCGTACAGCGCCAGGCTGTGGTGACGCGGGTTGTTCACGTGCATGAAGTGCAGGCCCTGGCCCGGATCATTCGGGTCCGGGGAAAAGTGGAAGTGCATGTAATCGGTGTCGCCGAAACCGAGCAGATCCCGGTAGAAGGCACGGGTCTCGGCCAATTTGCCCGCCGGCAGTACCGCGTGACCAAAGCCCATGTCGCCGTTGAAACCGGTCTCGAAACCGGCAATGCCCCGGGGTGAAATGAATTTCGCGTAATCGAGATCCGCACCCCAGTACAGTTCCAGGGTATTGCCCGACGGATCCTGCAGGCGGATCAGGTCGCGCACGCGGCGCAGCCTGATTTCGTCGGCGCTGCCCTGATCAAAAGCAACCCCGGCCTTCTTCAGCGCAGTCTTCGCCTGCTCGAAGTCGGCCTGGTCGCGCAACTCCCAGCCACACAGCGCCAGGCGATCGCGCTCGCCCTTGTAGATGGCAAAACGATAGGGGCGCGCATCCATCTTCAGGTAGACGTTGCCGTCATCCGGCATGTTGGGAGCCACCATCAGGCCCATGATGTCGGTACCGTAGCTCAGCCATTTGGCCGGATCGGTCGACTCGATCCATACATACCCCAGACTGCGAACATCCATTATCTTCTCCCCGTCTTTACGTTTCAGGTTCGAGTTCATTCAAGGCACCTCTGATCAATTCGGCAATGGCTCAGCGATCGCCGAATTGTTCGGAGGTGCCTTAGGCAATACCGGCCCCGCTTGGCCCTTGCCCGAGCAGCAGGTCGATAAACAGCAAGGCCGCGCGCGGGCGGAGACTGCAAAGCGCATTCTCCGCCGCGGTCACAAACGTGACAGGCATTCTGAAGAGATCGGTGGGGAGCGTCAACTTGATCGCCGCACCCGGTGTGTCAGCCCTGCCTCCAGTGGTGCCCCCAGGTGCTGGTCAGCGCACTCTCGGTCGGGGTGTAGCGGGTCCAGTCGATCTGCACCCCGCCGAAACCATACTCCATGGCAAAGCCCGAGGGGGTCTCCACATAGACGGACACCATGCGGTCATTGGTATGGCGCCCCAGGCCGGTGACCACGTTGACTGCATGCTCACGCACGCGATCGAGCATGCGCCCCAGGGTATCGAGATCCTCCACCTCCACCATCATGTGTACGATGCCGCTGGGATGAGGCGCCGAGTCCTCGAACAGAGCCAGGCTGTGGTGACGCGGGTTGTTGCAGTGCAGGAAGTGCAGCCCCTGCCCCGGATCACCGGGCTCGGGGCGGAAATGAAAGTGCATGTAGTCGGTATCACCAAAGCCCATTACCCCGGTAAAGAAGCGATGCGCCGCGGCGAGATCCGGCACGGGCACGGCGAGGTGCCCGAGCCCCATGTCGCCGTGATAGCCTGTGACGAAGCGGGACACTCCCACCGGCGACAGCAGCGGCTGGTAGTCCAGCTTCATACGGCAGTAGAGCTCGCAGGGCAGGCCGCCGGGGGCACTGAACCGCAACAGGTCGTGAACACGGCGCTCATCACAGAGGCTGCTCGCGGCCCGGGAGAATTCGACACCGGCGCGATCCAGCTCCACCATCGCCTGCTCCAGGGCCGAAACGCCGGGCAGCTCCCAGCCCACCGCCAGCAGGCGATTGTCCGCGCCCGGGACAATTCGCAGCCGGTAGGGGTACTCATCCATTTTCAGGTACAGTGAACCGTCATCCGGCATTGCCGGTGCCACCATCATGCCCAGTACGTCGGTGGCGAAATGACGCCAGCCGGCAAGATCGGTGCTCTGCAGAATCACGTAGCCCAGACTGCGAATATCCATGGGTCGCCCTCGCTCGATCAAACTCATCGGCCCGCCACGGGACACCTCCCTGTGCCCGCGTGGATGCCCGACTCAGGAGGCCTTGCGCAGCCCGCCGCGGCCGCCCTCACCCAGGGTCACATGCTCCCGGTAGCGGGTGAGGTCCGGGGGAATATCCGCCACATTCATGTAGAACTGGCTGTACCACTTGCGCACCATGTTGATCGGACCATCGCCGTCACAGAGCAGCGGGTTGTCGATACGGGCCTTGTTGTTCCAGATCTCCACATCCTGAATGAAGGAGTCGATACTCATCTGCGTGTAGATCTCGACCCGGGCCTGGTTCTCCTCGTCGGACAGTGCGGCATCCTTCTCCATCATCACACCGAGACGGATGTGGAAATGCTCCATGTCGACCGGGACGTGGGACACCAGCAGGTGTACCCGCACGGGCTTGCCGTCGAGGCTGCCGGTCATGGTTGTGGTCATGTAGGCCGGCCCCTCGTAGGTGGCGACGCTGGTCATGCCGGTGGAGCCGTCCTCGAGGATTTCATGCCCGCCACTCATGTACTGGGTGAAGATGTGCCCTTCCTGAACATTGCGGAACTCCTTCACTGTGGAGTAATGCACCGGGCCGAAGTGGGCCATGTCCGCCATGTTGTCGACCAGCTCCCGACAGTTGCTGTCGATCTGCACCAGGGTCATGGTCCAGTCGGTCCAGCTGCCCGAGAAGTAGTCCGCCATGCGCCGGGGCCGCTGTGCGGGGATCGGCATGTTGCCCTCGGCATCGTGCCAGACGAACAACAGGCCGTTCTCTTCCAGAGTGGGCCAGGCACGGATCACGGCTTTTTCCGGAATACGCTTCGCATAGGGAATGTCATCGCAGACGCCATCACCGTTCCAGCTCCAGGCGTGAAAGGGACACACGATGGAATCGCCACAGACATGGCCCTTGCCGAGGTCCGCCCCCATGTGCGGACAGTAGGCATCGAGAATATGGACCTGGCCATCGTCGCGACCCCGCCAGGCCACCAGCTTGCGCCCAAAATAGTTCAGGCTCACCGGCTCGCTGGTAAAGTCACTGGCCTTGCCCAGACAGTGCCAGCCGCGGGCATAGCGCTCCGGCAGCGGCTCCGCCTTGATGACATAGGGTTCGCGCTTGATCGCCTTCATTGCCGTTCTCCCGATGACGCGTGGTGTGGGCTCAGTATTGCGCGCCAGCGCCGGAGGGGTATCGTCTGAACGGAGTATAAATCCGCCCTTTCCCGACGCCCCTTGATCCAGGTCAAGAGACTGGCCGACGCCGCCCACCCGGCCGCCATCTGGACTTTGCCTCTGACAAGGGTTTCAATGGGTTTTTACCCGGTATGAAATAACGGTCGACCGCAAGGCCCGGCCATCCCAGGTCGGTTCCCCGGAGCAAAGGGCTTGAGCGGACAACGCATTGCCATCGCAGCACGCCAGATCTTCGCGCTCCTGTGCTTCTGCCTGTGCCAGGGGCTGATCCTGCAGGGCGCGATGGCGATGCCCCCGGCCCTTGCTCTTGAACCCGGCCACAGCGCCCTGCCCGTACGCAGTACGATTTACTACTGGGTCGACACAGACCCTGAGCGACCGGCTGCGGAGCGCCTGACCCAACTGCCGCGGGAGAACTTTCTCCCTCTGCAACGACAGGGCATGCCGGCGTTCGACACCCGCGTGTGGTTGTGGCTGCGGATCGATGACCGCAGTGGATCCCGCTCACCGGCGATCCTGGATTTCGGCGAACTGCTGTTCGAGCGCGTCGAGTTGCTGATTCCTCCGGCCACAGCGGATGAGGAGCCGCGCGTGATGAGGGCGGGGCTGACCGTACCCGCGTCGGAGTGGCCGCTGCACAGCGCCTACATCGCTCTGCCCCTGGATATCACACCCGGCGCCCCCCGGGATGTATTCCTTGCGGTGGAGACCCCCCTGCTGGCGCTGCTCGACCCGCGCATCCTGCCAATGACAGAATTCGCCACGGCCGCACAGGGCAGCCAGGGGCTGGTTCTCGGCGCCCTCATCGGCATCTTCGCCATGATCGCCGGGATCGCCCTGCGCGGGGGCGCCGGCCTTGATCTCGGGGTCTTCCTGCTGGTGCTGGCCCTGACCATTCTGCTCGGCTTGCTCCTCGGTGGGACACTGCACCGGATCTGGCCAGCCAGTTTGCCCTGGCACGGCCCACTGTACGTACTGAGCCTGCTGGGCATCAGCCTCGCAGCCCTGCAGTTCACCCGGCAGCTGTTCGACACGCGCAACACGAGCCCCCGCCAGGACCGGACACTGAAGCTGGTGCAGGGCTTGTACCTCCTGCTGACCGTCTATTTTTTAATCAGCCTGAACCTGCAGGTGTCGCGCTGGCTGCTGGGTACCAGCCTGTTGCTGTCGCTGCTGCTGGCCATGACCGGCCTGCTGCAATGGCGGCGCGGCCATACCGCTGCCCCACTGTTCACCCTCGGTGTGCTCGCCTTCACCCTGATGTCGGCCCTGCCCGCCCTTGGCGCCACGGGCCTGACAGCCTATCCCGCAACCCTGCGCCATACCTTCGAGGGCTCGATGGTGATCATGGTCGCCCTGTTCGCCCTGGCCATCGCCAACTATGTGCAGGGATTGCAGCAGGGGCAGCAGGCTCGCTTGCAGCAGGCCCTGATTACCGAGGAACGCAACCGGGCCAAGAGCGACTTCCTGGCACGCATGAGTCACGAAATCCGCACGCCGATTCACGGGGTGCTCGGCATGGCGCAGTTGCTGCAGCAAAGCGAGCTGAGCATCGGCCAGAGGCGCCATCTTGGAGTCATCCTCAGCTCGGGTCGCCTGCTCCTCGACCTGGTCAACGACCTGCTCGATTACTCGAAGATCGAAGCGGGCGGTATGACCCTGGAGCAGGTTCCCTTTGAGATCGACGACCTGCTGACCCAGTCGGTATCGATCTTTTTGCCCGAGGCGCACACACGTCAGCTGCAGTTTTCCGTCAGTATCGCACCCGACACCCCGCTGACCCTGATCGGCGACCCGATGCGCCTGCACCAGATTCTCAACAATCTGATCGGCAACGCCGTCAAGTTCACCGAAAACGGGGAGATTCGCATCCATCTCGAGCACCGTCCGGGACCACAACCGGACCGGATCGAACTGATCGCCGAAGTCAGCGACACCGGCATCGGGATTGCGCCAGACCTGCATGAGCGCCTGTTCCAGCCCTTCGTGCAGGCCGATGAGACCAGCACCAGACAGCGCGGTGGTACCGGGCTTGGTCTCAGCATTGCGCGACAGTTGGCCAGGCTGATGGACGGCGATATCGAACTCGACAGCCAGCCAGGTCAGGGCACGTCCTTCCGCCTGCGGATACAGATCGGCTTCGACGTGGCCCGGGAACAGCAGCGCCGCCAGGCCCGGGCCGGTCTCGCTGGCCGCCACCTGCTGATGATCTACGACCATCCAGGTTATGGCCGCGCCATGGAAGCCTACTTCCGGGGCTGGGGCATGTCGGTCGTGCATGTGCAAACACTGGAAGCCGCCCTGCAACACTCCGAGTGCAATACCGCCGAACTGATCTTTATCAGCAGCGGCGTCGCCCTTCACGAAAGCAATGTGCCGCACCGCCTGCAGACCCTGGATAAACCCGTGGTGGTGCTGCAGTCAATGTTCGATCCACCGGTGCGTGCACTGTTCAGCGACACGCCGATTCGCTATCTCGACTCGCCCTGCACGATCTCCGATATCCAGCAGACCTTCTGCGAAGCCCTGGGGCTTGATCCGGGCCAGAACCAACCCGCTGCGGAGACGACCCGGGAGGCAGACCCCGCCGGCGACTCGCTGCGCATCCTCGTCGCAGAGGACAACGCCGTCAACCGGCAGGTCCTCGGCGCCATGCTGCGGCGTCTCTGTACCCGGGTGACCTACGCCAACGACGGTATCGAGGCACTGGACCGATACCGTGAATTGGGCAGTGAGTGCGACCTGATACTGATGGACTGCGACATGCCCGGGATGAACGGCTACCAGGCCACGGAGGCCATCAGGGCACACGAGCAGAGCCGGGGGCTGACCCCGGTGCCGGTGATCGCGGTGACCGCACACGCCATCGCCGACATTCACCAGCGCTGCCAGACGGCGGGCATGGACCATGTGCTGACCAAGCCCCTGTCACTGAAAGATCTGGCCGATACCGTGCAGCGCTTCCGGCGCCGGCCCCACTTCAGGCGAGAGGCGCAACACTCCTGAGGATCAGCCGCACCAGTTGCGTCTGCCGGCTGACACCGGTCTTGGAGAACACTGCGCGCAGGTGGGTCCGGGCGGTATTGCGACTGACACCCAGGGCGTCGGCGGCCTCGTCCAGAGTCTGGCCATCCGCCAACAGCAGCGACAGGCGTGCCTCGGCATGGGTCAGACCAAACAGGCGCTGCAGGGTCTCCGCCCCCGCCGCCCCCTGCTGCTCCGGGTCACTGATGAAGATGGCAACCGCAGGAATCGCACGGCCCTCGGAAAAATGGCTAGTCGGCACCGCGCGGATGACCAGGCCGAGGTCCGCCCGGCCACTGGGGCGCGGCACGCGGATCACCTCCACCATGGACGGTGTCGCCTGGCGCTGCTGGGTCAGCACCTGATCAATGGCGCGTTGCAACTCGGCGGTCGCCTCCCGGGATCCCAGGTTCAGGCGTCCGCCGGCCAGTTGCAGCCCATCCTGCTGCGACAGCAGTGCCGTGGCGAGGGGATTGCTTTCCAGGACCACGCCTGTTTCGTCCAGCAGGATGGTGCCCACTGCGAGCTGCTGCACGGCGCCGGCATAAAGATCGCGCTCGGATTCGATGCGATTGAGGCGCGCGTGAATGCGAATGGCCCGTTGCAGATGCGGCATCAGCTCCCCCAGCAGGGCCTTGTCCCGCTCATCGAAGCGAGGCCGGCCTTCATAGCGGGACAGGCGGAAGCGGACATCGAATTCACCCTCCACCCGGAGATCCGCGCCCATGAAATCGTGCAGGCCGGAGGGTTTCATGGTCAGGCGATAGAAATCGCTGTCAAGCAACTGGTCCGCGGTCATGAACTCGTACAGCGTCACGATCTGTCCCTCGGGCAGGCCGTAGAACGGATCGAGCAGGTACTGGCCGCGACGGTAGGAAGCAATACCCTCGGCCCGGCCACCGTCCACCAGCATCACCAGGCGCGCGCCGGGAGCCGGTGGCTGCAGGAACATGGCGGCGATGTCAGCCTGGAATGGGCCGCGCACGGCGGCCAGGAAGCGCTGCCACGGCACAGGTTCAAGCGGGCCATCGTAGATCAGCCCCAGCAGATCAGAAAACGTTCGATCGATATCCATTCAGCTTCTATCGGATGCTCCGGTATCGGTTGTCCCGGCCCGCAGGCGCGGACCCCGGTTCAAAATCTGCTCCAGCGGCGTTAGACTTCCGCAAGGCCCACCGGATCAGCCTGACGCCAGCCACCAACAATGGGCAGGCAGGCGCAAGCATACCAGCTCCGGACAAGACCCTGCCGCTCCTAAGGGAATAGAAACATGCTGCGCCGATACCTGCTCTCCCTGCCACGACGCTGGAAGCGGCTACTACAGATCGCCGTCGACATCGTGCTGATCTGGGCGGCGCTGTGGCTGGCCTTTATTGTCCGCCTCGGCATTCACTGGCCGATAGAGCCCCTCGGCGCGCACGCCTGGTTGTTCATCGCCGCACCGCTGATCGCCATCCCCCTGTTCATCCAGTTCGGACTGTATCGTGCGGTCACACGTTTCTTTGGCAGCGAAGCCCTGTTGTCCATCTTCAAGGCGGTGACCCTGTCCGCCCTGCTCATGGTACTCGCCATCTACTGGTACCGCGATCCACCGGTTCTCGTACCGCGGTCACTGGTACTCAACTACTGGGCGCTGAGCATGCTGTTGATCGCGGGGGTGCGCCTGGCCATTCGCCAGTACTTCGTCGGCGACAACCTGCTCATGCCCGGCATGCCCTTCTCCCGTTCGCGTCGCAACCTGCCCCGTGTCGCCGTCTATGGCGCCGGAGCCGCGGGCAACCAGTTGGTGGCCTCACTGCGCATCGGCCGCGTCATGCAACCGGTGGCCTTCATCGACGACGACGCCGGCATCGTCAACCGCAGCATTGCCGGATTGCGGGTCTACAACCCCAAGCATATCCAGGAAATGATCGAAGCCACCGGCGCCGAGGAAATCCTGCTGGCCATTCCCTCTGCGCCACGTTCGAAGCGCCGGGAAATCCTTGAGTCCCTGGAGCGTTATGCAGTGCATGTGCGCACTGTCCCGGGCTTCATGGATCTCGCCAGCGGGCGGGTCAAGGTGGACGACATCCAGGAGGTCGACATCGCCGACCTGCTGGGGCGTGACAGCGTGCCACCGAGACAGGCGCTGCTCGAACACTGCATCCAGAAGCAGGTTGTCATGGTGACCGGCGCAGGCGGTTCGATCGGTGCCGAGCTGTGTCGACAGATCCTCAGCTGCGCACCGAGTGCGCTGGTGCTGGTGGAAAACAGCGAGCAGAATCTCTACAGCATCAGCACCGAGCTGGAAGACCGGATTGCCCTTGAGCAGCTCGATATCGTACTGGCACCGGTACTCTGCTCCGTCAGGAACCCCAGTCGGCTGCTCGACATCATGCAGGCCTGGCGGGTGAGCACGGTTTATCACGCCGCCGCCTACAAGCACGTTCCCATCGTCGAGCACAATATTGCCGAGGGCCTGCGCAACAATACCTTCGGCACCCTCAATGCTGCCCAGGCGGCAATCCGGGCCGGTGTACGGAATTTCGTCCTGATCTCCACCGACAAGGCGGTACGCCCCACCAACATCATGGGCTGCAGCAAGCGCCTTGCAGAGCTGGTTCTGCAGGCCCTGAGCCGGGAAACAGCCCCAATACTCTTTGATACGGGCCCACAGTCCATCCAGCCCGTGGAGAACAACACTCGCTTTACCATGGTCCGCTTTGGCAATGTGCTCGGCTCTTCGGGCTCGGTGATTCCCCGCTTCCACCAGCAGATCATGGCTGGCGGGCCAGTCACCGTCACTCACCCCCGCGTCACCCGCTACTTCATGACGATCAGCGAGGCGGCACAGCTGGTCATACAGGCAGGGGCCATGGGCGAAGGGGGTGATGTTTTTCTACTCGATATGGGGCAGCCAGTAAGAATTCTCGACCTCGCCGAACGCATGATCCGCCTATCAGGCCTTTCCGTGCGGGACGAGCGCAACCCGGATGGAGACATCGCCATCGAATTCAGCGGACTGCGCCCCGGTGAGAAGCTGTACGAGGAACTGCTGATCGGAGATGATTCGGAGCATACCGAGCACCCGATGATCCTTCGCGCCCGGGAAGAAATGCTGGAGTGGGAGGCTCTGAAGAAAGTACTGCTGGAACTTGACGTTGCGATCAAGAATCAAGACTATACGCACATCATGTCTTCACTGCAGGGCGTGGTGAAAGGTTATGAATCGGAGGAACTGGTGGACTTGATCGGCACACACAGAAGCCAGCAGTACGAACGGCCTCCAGCGTGAGTATCTGTGCAAGTAAACGCTGGCACGGGATGCGCCGACACCCCCTCACCCACAGGCAGGCCAGACACTCATGAAGGCCATGGCCACACCCGCTCAAAAGATTCAGAAATCCCCGACGAGCTTTAACCGTAGCGCTCAAGCCCGGCGCATCAGAGTCCTTCATTATTACCGAACCTATTTTCCAGATACCCAGGGCGGGCTCGAAGAAGCAATCCGTCAAATCTGCCTCAACACCCAGCCTTACAACGTGGAAAGCCGGATTCTGACGCTGAGTGATACCCCCCACCCAAGAGTGCTACGACGCGAAGAGGCCGTGGTCTATCGCGCCAAGAAGCAGGTCGAGATTGCTTCCTGCAGCATGGGCCTCGGCGCCATGCGACAGTTTCATCAACTGTCCGCATGGGCAGACGTCATCCACTTCCATTTTCCATGGCCCTTTGCTGATATCAGTGCCCTGGCGCGACAAGCCAGCAAGCCCTACATCGTCACCTATCACTCCGACATAGTAAGGCAAAGGTTGCTGAACCTGCTCTATGCGCCAATGCGTTCCATGTTCCTTAAAAAAGCACAAAGTATTGTGGCAACTTCGCCGAACTACCTGGCGACAAGCCCGATACTGCGCAAAAATACCAAGAAAGTCAGTGTCATTCCCATTGGACTCAGCAAAAGAATTTATCCGGATCCCACACTGGATATTCTTCGGAAAGCGGCTGACCAATATGGCAAGGACTTCTTCCTTTTCATCGGGGTCATGCGTTATTACAAGGGGCTGGACGTTCTTCTTGAGGCAATGATTGATGCCCCATATCGGGTTGTCATCTGCGGAAAGGGCCCGAGTGAGGCCGCACTGCACCGCAAGGCCAAGGAACTCAAACTGAACAATGTCATCTTCGCGGGGCAGGTCAGTGACAGTGAAAAACGCGCCCTGCTCAAACTGAGTCGGGCAGTAGTTTTGCCGTCATCCATGCGCTCCGAAGCATTTGGAGTCACCCTTGTTGAAGGCGCGATGTTTGAACGCCCCCTGATTTCGGCGGAAGTGGGCTCCGGAACCACCTACATTAACCGACATAATGAAACCGGCGTCACAGTGAAACCAGGATGCGCAGTATCACTGCGCGGCGCGATGGACACCCTCTGGTACAACCCGGAGCAGGCTCGGGCGATGGGGCGTCGCGCCAGGCAACTTTACTTCGAGGAATTTACCGGCGAAGCCATGGGGCGAAAGTATACAGAAATTTATCAAAATGCAATCGAGAGCAACAAAGCCTCGATCTACGAGGCCGACAGGAAAACCAAATAGGCGACAGACAATGGAATGGAATTGAAAAATGGATGTGGATGCAGTTGTAGAGCATATCGCCAAAAAGACAAAATTACTTTTTGAATCACGACTACCAAAAGTCTGTGAGTTCAGAGAGAGGCCTCGGGAGAAAAAATCCCGGAATCTCCACCACTTCGAAAAATCGACATTTACCGAAGACTCCTTCAAGGGACAGTATATCGGCGCTCATCTGGAACGATACTATACAGACCTTTTGGTCCTTCCGGATCTGGGAAGCCTCGATGTCATGGAAATCGGCGGCTACCCCTTTATTTTTTCATCAGCACTGAAATCCTTGTCCAAAAGCTTTCTCTGCCTGGACCCAGCACCCGATAGAGACAGTTTCGAAGGGGCAAAACCTTTCGATCTGTCGAAACCAGATCCATTCGAAAAAATTGACTTTAAACCGGATCTGATAATTCTTCACGAAACTATTGAACACCTTCTTGGCGACCTGAACTCAATATTTAAAAGTTTATTTTCTTTCATGAAAAAGGAGTGTCAACTCAGCATTACAACGCCAAACATTCATTCAAAGGAGGCAATCAGCCGCCTTTTGAATTCCGGCCTGATGCAACCCGGAATATTCACCGAATATGAGAAAATATCAAAGTATGGGCACATGGGACATGTAAGAGAGTATTCGTTATTCGAACTCTGCTATTTCCTGAAGCGAATAGGATTCAGGAAAATAATCATACAAAGCAGGCAAAATACCGGGGATCAACTGATTGACACTTATCTGCCATTCAATTCGCATATTTTCGCAATAAAATAAAATTGGTTAAGGGATTAATCAACAAATCAGAGATTTATAGATTTCCAAGGTTTCAGCAGCTGTTTTATCCCAGGAAAATCTGCCCCTAATTTCTACCGGATCCGGAATCCTGGGCCGCTCAAGCATCGCCAAAAGAAGCTCTTCCCGAAATTCAAGAGGGTCAACAAGTGTCGCCAAATCACCGGCAACCTCCTTCATCGCCCCTCGATCACTCGTAAGGACTGGCACACCACACGCCATGGCTTCGACGACTGGCAAACCAAAGCCTTCGTACAGAGATGCGTAGACAAACAGACCAGCGCCCGCCATCAGTGCAACAAGCTCTCTTTGACTAACATAGCCCGTAAGAATAACGCGATGATCAGGGCTTTCGTGAGAAGCCAACAGAGACTCAAGCTCACGATTCTTCCAGCCTTTCGCACCAACCAGAACCAGCGGTCTGAATCTTGAAATTTCCGCAGGAAGCGAAAAATAGGATCGCAATAGCCCGACAAGATTCTTTCGAGGCTCAAGAGTAGCCACCGACAGGATATACGCCGAATAAGCAAGATCCCAACGCCGAATCAGTGGCGCGATTTCATCTGAACTTAATGGCCTGAACTCTGGAGATACGCCAAGATAGACCGTTGAAACCTTGCTCTCAACTTCGGGGTAAAGTGAACAAATCTCATCATGCGTAAATTTGCTGACAGCAATAACATGATCTGCCCGCTTTATCGACTGACCAATGCTCGATGATATATAGGCAACTCGCTCGCGAGGATGAAACTCCGGAAACCTGGCATGGGACATGTCATGTATGGTCAGAACAAGCGGTGCCGAAACATCGAGGGGAGCATGGCTTAACTCATGGTAGATGTCCGGATTTTCATTCAGGGCCCTCAGAAATTTTTTCTGCTGAAGACGCTGCCGAAACGCGTAGGCGCCAGGAATTGAGCGCACCATGGCTTTGATTGAACCCATCGAAAATAAAGATAAATATTCACCACCAGATTCGCGTCCATCCCGATCGTCAAGTAGCAATTCAAGCTCGTCCGCAGGGATAAGTCGTCCATGATAGGCGCCGGATATCTTAATCGAATTCTCTTGCGCAAGAATCTGTCGAAGCAGCGACTCGGCATAGCGTCCAATGCCCGTACGAGGATGGGCGAGAGAATCCAACCGAACAAGCAGCTTCATATCAGAAAACGACCAACCATCGCCTCAAAGAATCGCTCTATACGACATCCCAGGTTGGGCGAACTGCTCTAACATGGGCAACCTGCATCAAGTAAATCCCATACCCTGAAAACAGCTCTCGCTCGGAACGAGGGCCGCGACAAATTACTTTGATATCCCGAAACCCAAATCGCGTCATCAACATACAGAGCTCGAAAATCGAGTATTTTCTCATCACACCCATGTGCGGGGATAGCTTTTTCTCGGAGTGCTCATTATAAATTCCAGGCTGAATCAACCCCTTGGTATGCAAATTTTTTATCGATGAAAAACTCAAGGCGTTATCGGACAAAAGATCTATCTGACCACCTCGCTTCAACAATCTGAACAGGCTCCTGCCGACGTCGACGAGGTTAGCGGAGCAACGCTCAATAACATATCGACAGAAAACCCTGTCAGCACCAACGGCAGCGGCTGGAAAGCCATCCTCAAGAGCCGGAAATCTCATGTAATAATCACTGAGTGACCGAGACATACGACTGAAGGCATCCTCTTGGTAATGATAATCAATCACCTTGCCCGAGCGACTCTGAACACACAACTCTATATCCTCAAGCTGACGCCGAGACAATCTGCGAACCTCATCACCGAACTCGGCCAAATCCGTCGAACCAATCACAGACGAAGACTCTTGAGAATCTTTTTCTTCAACAAACTTCACGTGAGGAAGCTGTGCAGAAAACATGTTCGCAACAGATTTTGCAATCTGAAACTGGGACCTGAATATGACGGCATCGAGATGGTTCAAAGAGCCAATTCCTTTGTGATAGGCAGACCAGAGTTTCCCGAACCACCAGTCAAAATAATGGCAGAGAAATTCTGATCAAACGTCGCCCAAAGACGAGCACTCAAACCAGGATCACGCTTTACATTAGGCCAGTAGTCAATAACCAGAAGGTCGCCGTGCAGCACAGGAAGAACAAGACTGGCCAGCAACTTTTTCCTGGAACCGCTTAGCGTCCTGACGGGCACTGAAAGAGAGAACCCTGCCAAAACAGCCTCTGCCGCCAAGGCCTTGTAGCTTGCTTTACAGCCTTCAGCATAGTAACAAGCCATGAGAGCGAGATTCGATCGAACGTCAAACTCTGGACGAAAAATGGAAACGGGGTCGATGATGCCAACAGTGCTCGATCGACAGCTTACTTTTCCCGAAGCTGGAGACAAAGAACCGATCGCAAGGCGACATAGCGTTGAAACACCGCTCCCCGGAGGCCCACTAACAAGGACACGGTCACCCGCCTCCACACAAAATGAAAGATCGCTCCTGAAAACTCTACCGCCTCCGGGGTACGAAAAATTGACGGAATCAAACTGGAGAATCATAGATAGACAAGGTATTTTCTATAGAAACAACGATGAACAATCAGCGCAAAAGTAGCCATAATTGCAACAAATACCAAGGCTAGAAAAAATGGACCGGATAAATTTTCAGGAGCAATGACCGGAGAACGAACAAGAACTACGAAGTAATAAAATGGATTCAACTCAAAGGCTATTTTGGGTGCCCCATCAAAGCCCTCGTAATAGAGAATAGGGAGCGCAAAATACATCAAGCCAACAGAAAATCTGACCACCGGCGAAATATCACGAAACCGAACAACCATAATTCCAACGACATAAGCCAACAGGTTACAAAAAACAACCAGAAGCGAAACACCCAAAAAGGCAATCAGAATAAACCTCAAACTAAATCCAATGGAACTAAAAATTAGCAACGCCAATATTGCAATAAAAAATTTTATCGACGCTATGTACAGATCGCAGAGGGCATAGCCGAGATAAAGCAGAAGAGAAGCCCCGGGCCTCTGCACAAGAAGAGGCTTGGATTCAGAAAGCCGGGTAAAATTTGCACCAAGAGCAGTTGAAACAACACCCCATGCAATCAAGGAAAACAGCAGATAAATCGCATAGTTTTCTATATATGAAGAAAAAAAACCCTGAAAAAAAAATGACTTGACGGCAACAAGCATGAGATAAAGGACAACCGGCCACAACCCACCAAGGAGTGATCTTGGAAAGTAATTAACAAAGAATACCCTCGACAGGGTCAATGCATTAGTCACAACCCCATCACCCCGGAAAGAAAAGCCTGATTCCTTAGTCGCTCACCATCCCTGACCTTTATTGCCTCCTGCACCAAATACTGATATTCAACGTCAGCAACATCCTTGACACTCATCATATCGGCATCGAGCCGACTACAGAAATCAACGTAGGAATCCGGGAATCGATAAATTGAGAGAAAGCTTGAGCTTCCGATGACAGGCATTCCACCATTGAGAGCGAAAGGCACCGTACCAGTCATACCATCCCGCTCATAGCGAGTATTTTTCTTATAACAGGTTCCCCAAAAGCAGCTCCGGGAAAGAACCTCCTTATAAATGTCAAGATGACTCAAACCAACACGAAAAACCCGGGAAGAACCAAAGAGCTCTTTCAAGCCATCTGAAAGGTGGGCCACAAACCAATTAATCGCAAAGGAATCAGTCTCAAAGGCAGATGACTCAAACTTCTCGAAAAGTTTCTGAAGCCTTTCACTATCACGCATTGTAAGCGCTGCCGGGTAATGCGTGCCGAGAAAAGCCAGGCAACGAGAAATATCAGACTGCTTTCTATAATGGGAGAGCCGGACATCCACCTCATAATAGGGAGTGAAGACCTGGTCGACAACAGGATCAAGTAGAACACTGGTCCCCAGCTTGAAAAAAGGATGCGAAAGCTCATTCCTCAAATTGGAGTGATGTAGAACAAGGATCTCAGCTCCAGATGACTCGAGAGCGGCCGAATTAAAAGTCGTTTTTTCCCATATTGGTGATGAGTTAAAAATAATCAGATCAAAGCTTTTGTCCAGAATCAAGCCTCGTATTCTTTCGATATGAGCAGGATTCTCCCGGTCATAGGCAATAAACTCATACCCCAACTCATCATAGAGAGCAAAAATTCCGTAGGAATTACCACACAGCACAGAGATACTTATATCGATCGATTTCTGCCTGGAAATCACGGAAAGGGCATCCATAAAGCCGCCCAGAACCTCACCATGCCCTCCACCTTCCTGAATGATCAATACACTCTTCATGCCCGAATCGATTCCATCAAACGATAGTCTTCTTGATATATCCTCTCAATCCGGTCACGATTTCTGTCGATTTCCGAAGCGGAAACAGAGACAGCCGAATCGGAGCGATTGGATTCCGCAAACCTTATCTCTGGATAACCATGCTCCTTCAATATTTCGTTTACTCCATTCTCCAGATTCGAAATATCAATCAGCTTATCAACACGGATACTCCCATCAACATCACAAACATAGAGGCTCTGCGGAATATAATGTGCAACATTCGCATGCGGAAGATCCATTACCTTCCCTACATCAAAATACCCCTTGTCCGATAGCCATTCCAGCCCATCAACAAACTCAGTAAAGCTGGCAATTTCACGAGACCCCAGTATCCTGAAATCACTCTCATGGAATGCTCTGCGATAGACACTAACCATTCTTTGAACCGGATCACGAACCACAGCAAATTTGTAGAATGTTCCTATCTCGTAAGGTGAACAAAAGACCTTCATGTGCTGGAAGGTACAGTGATCCAGCTCAATGGTCGCGCGGCCATAAGGAATCTTGCCATAAAGATGAACGAGATCCACCAGCCTGTAGTCCAGCGTGGCGCCAGGAATCATTCCAGATCGCAAGAAAGCATCATTAATTGATGTTCCGCCACACCTCGGAACATGAATAAAAATCAAGCGATAATTCAGGATTCGCACGCGGTCAGCACCTCTCTGGCCCAACTACTGGATCTGTCGACACCGTACTGCTCCATGAGCGATCGACGAATCCGATGCCAATCCACAGCCAGGATTTCTGAGGCCCGATCTCTTGCTACAGTCAGAAACTCAGATGGGCCTGCATCAGTGATACTACACTCCGGCACATCGATATCAATACCTCGCATGGCCCGCCTCGACATCAAAACAGGCACCCCCCAAGATAATGCCTCAAGCGCCTTGACGGAAATGCCTGTGCCAGCGAAATCAGGAATAATGATCATATCAGCCGCCTGAATCTCAGCGTCCAAATTGCTGACATAACCTTTCAGGTTCACGCCGCAACCATAATCAACTCCCTGGAGAGCCTCACCGACACGTCCAACAACTGTTAGCTCAAGCCCGACAGGTATCCCGTAAGCCAAACACGAACTAATCGATCGCACATTCTGTGGGTGGTTATCGCCGATATACAGAATGCGCTTCAGCTTGTTGACAACTCTCTTATGAAATTCCGGAGCCGGGATCAGCATGCCCGGCCTGGAAATCATCAGATTTCCAGAACCATGCTTGGAGTAAGCAGCATAGTCAGACTTTGTGTAGCAGCCAATCATCCTGGGAACCCTGGACGAAATCTCCATTTCATACTTAAGGGATTTTTCTGACTCAAACTCAATGGTACGAGCCATTACATCGTGAGTTTCCAGAAAGACTCTATTCTTCCATCGAGAAAAATAGTTGAGGTAAGTTACCCTGTTAACAATGAATAAGTCCAGTTGCTCACAAAAACTCCTGAATTGATCACTACGCTGGACAACATGCTGAAATTTGTTGCAATGAATATAGAGCTTGGGCTTTCGCAGCAGCCGCCACCACAAGCGAGTTACAACATATCGGCCACTTATCAAGGCAGGGACAACCATGACCGAACGCAGTTGGCCGAAGTCGTAGATTTTTCTCTGCCTGAGACCAACCTCCTTCTGCATTACTCGAGAGTCTCTCTCACTCGAGTAGTAAAAACTATCCGCAAAAATTATCAGGCTGACGTCGCAACCAACTTCTATCAACCCACGGATCTGGGCTCGATACATGGCAGTACTGCCGCACACAGGCCAGTCCGGAACAACGACTGCAACCTGCTTTCTGCTGGGCTCGAAAACAGGGTTGACTGGAGGGTCTTCATGTATAACTGCCACATGATCGCCCTTAATCAAAAAGAGGTCGCGAGAGAATACCAGCACGTCACGACAGATACGCAGCAGGATAATCGATAGCCGCAGTAGCCAGTACACTGGCAACAGCACAAAGATTGCCGCCTGTATCATCTGCCTGAAATATAGCGCAACTCTTTGGCCAGGAGCAGACGGAACAAGCCGGATAAGCCGCTCAATCTGATCCAGTCTCGCGCGCTTGTAGAGGTTCCATACCAGGTTCTGGAGCTGTTGCTTGACCCTGACAGCTGCCTTCACTTCAATAACTCCCGATACTATCGGCAACCGTATTCCATACCCTTACTACACTGGTTTCCGATGACGTTTTTCGCAGCAGCGAATAGTAGCATTCCCCTGTAAACAGACCCATCCTATGGCGAATCCACTGAGGGCACCAGCACCCGGGTTTCACCATACAGACCATCCAGCGCCCTGTGCAGCGCCTCCTTGGCAGCCGGGTCACCATGTACGATACGGATCTCCCCTGGCGACTTTTCGATACCACCAACAAACCGCAACAGATCCCCCTGCCCCGCATGTGCCGAATACCCACCCACCTGGTGAATCTGCGCACGGATGTCGTAGCGCTGCCCATCCAGCTCGACCACACCCCCCGGGCCCTGCTCCAGAATGCTGCGCCCGGGTGTACCCGCAGCCTGGTAGCCCACGAACAGCACATCGTTGCGGGTATCACCGAGCATGGCCTTGAGGTAGCTGACGATGCGCCCGCCTGCGCACATGCCCGAACCAGCGATCACTACACAGGGGTAGCCACTGGCGGAGAGCCGCTCCACGGCGTTGAGGTGCGCCTCGTGGCTGTCGATGACGGTCAATTGCTCGAAAGACAGGGGGTGGCGGCCCTGGGCCACCCGCTCCCGCGCCTCGGCGTCCCAATAGGGTTTGAGTCGCCGATACAGCCGGGTGAAGGTCGCCGCCAGCGGTGAGTCCACCACGATATCGAGGGAGCGCCAGGGCAAGCCCGGAGCGACTTCCTCGCGGCCAAAGTCGTGGATCAGCCCTTCGATTTCATAGAGCAGTTCCTGGGTTCGACCAATACTGAAGGCCGGAACCAGCACTGTGCCGCCATCCTCCAGGGCATGCTCGAGAACAGCCTTCAGGCGCAGACGCCGGGTATCCCGGTCCTCGTGGTCGCGGTCACCATAGGTGCTTTCGATCACCAGGCGATCGCAGGCCTCGGGTGACTGCGGCTCCGGCAGCAGTGGCGAGTGCGGGGCACCGAGGTCGCCGCTGAACACGATGCGTTCGCGCTCGTTGCCCTGCCGGGCATCACACTCCACATAGGCCGAACCGAGGATATGGCCGGCGCGTTGCAGCCGGATAT
>JBJHBY010000009.1:24162-27987 GCA_050485745.1 Gammaproteobacteria bacterium
TGCCCGCCGCCGCGTCGAACACGGGCTGCCAGCGTCCGTAGGGAATGGGGCGCAGACGCGACTCCAGCAACGCCAGCACGCGTTCGATCAGGGCGCGGTCCCGGGTGAAGCCGATACGCAGGGCGTCCTCGAGAATCGCCGGCAACAGCAGTGCAGAGGGCTCGGAGCAATAGATCGGGCCGTCAAAACCCGCGGCCAGCAGGTAGGGAATGCGGCCCACGTGATCAATATGCACATGGGTCACAACGAGGGCCTGGATATGCCCGATGGGAAAGTCGATGGCCAGGCTGGCGGCTCCGGCGCCGTCACCGCCCAGTTCTTCACCCTGGAACAGCCCGCAGTCGATCAGCACACCGGCGGATGCAGCGCCCGGGCCATCAAGGGTCAGCTCATGACAGGAGCCGGTCACCCCGGTCACAGCCCCGTGGTGATGTATCCGGATGCCCATGAAAAATCCCTGTTTCAGATCACTCCGGCTGGCCAGAGCCAGCAGGCAGATGGCCGCAGCCAGGGAGCCCCGGCTGCGGCCATCTGCTCACATCATGCCCTTCAGGCGCTCTTCTTTGCCGCCTTGGCCATATCGAGGGCCAGGTCCTCGATCATGTCTTCCTGGCCACCAACGGTCTTGCGCCGGCCCAGCTCGACCAGGATGTCGCGGCTGGAAACGCCATACTTCTGCTGTGCCCGCTTGGCAAACAGCAGGAAGGAGCTGTAGACACCCGCGTAACCCAGGACCAGGGAATCCCGGTCGATGCGGGTCGGCTGCTCCATGATGGGCAGCACCACGTCCTCGGCGGCATCCATGATCTTGTACAGATCAATGCCGTGCTCAACACCCATGCGGTCGAGCACCGCGACCAGCACCTCCAGCGGTGTGTTACCGGCACCGGCACCCATGCCCGCCACGGAGCCATCGGCGCGGTTGGCACCGTGCTGGATGGCGACCACGGTATTCCACACCCCGAGGGAGAGATTGTGGTGGGCATGGAAGCCCAGCTCGGTCTCCGCCTTGAGCTCGGCCCGCATCAGTTTGATCCGCGATTCCACGTCATGGGGCAGCATGGTCCCTGCGGAGTCGGTGATGTAGATGCAGTTGGCGCCGTAGGACTCCATCAATTTCGCCTGCTCGACCAGTTCTTCCGGGCCGATCATGTGCGCCATCATCAGGAAGCCGACGGTATCGAGGCCCATCTCATGCCCCATACCGATGTGCTGCTCGGAGACATCCGCCTCGGTGCAGTGGGTCGCCACGCGAATAGTGCCGATGCCACAGTCGCGGGCCATCTTCAGATGGTCAACGGTGCCGATGCCCGGGAGCAGCAGGGCCGAGACCTTGGCCTTCTTCACTACACTGACCACGGCCTTGAGGTATTCCTCGTCACTGGCCGCCGGAAAGCCGTAGTTGACCGAGGCGCCACCCAGGCCGTCACCGTGGGTGACCTCGATCAGGGGCATGCCCGCCTCGTCCAGGGCGCGGGCGACGTTTTTCATCTGCTCCACGGTGATCTGGTGGCGGTTGGTGTGCATGCCATCGCGCAGGCACATGTCGTGCAGGGTGATCTTCTTGCCTTTGATATCGATACTCATCGCTTCAACCTCCAACCTCAGGCGCTTGCCGTCGGTTCCAGAACCAGGGAGCCGGACAGGATTTCCTCCGCAAACATCTCCGCGGTGCGCAGACCCGCCGCGGTCATGATGTCCAGGTTGCCGGCATATTTGGGCAGGAAGTCACCCAGGCCTTCCACCTCCATGAACACGGAGACGCGGTTGCCGTCGAAGACCGGGCCGTTCTTCAGCTTGTAACCGGGCACGTACTTCTGCACTTCCTTGATCATTTCCTCGATGGAGCGGGTGATTTCCGCTTCCTTGGGCTCACCCTCGACCAGGCAGTGGATGGTGTCGCGCATGATCAACGGCGGCTCGGCCGGGTTGATGATGATGATCGCCTTGCCCTTCGCCGCCCCGCCGACACGCTCGATACCCTCGGAGGTAGTGCGGGTGAATTCGTCGATGTTCTTGCGGGTGCCGGGGCCTGCCGACTTGGAGGATACCGTTGCCACGATCTCGGCGTAGCTGACCTTCTGCACCCGGCTCACCGCCGCCACCATCGGTATCGTCGCCTGGCCACCACAGGTGACCATGTTGACGTTCATCTCTTTCTTGCCGGTATGATCTTTCAGGTTGACCGGCGGCACGCAGAACGGGCCAATCGCCGCTGGCGTCAGGTCGATCATCAGTACGCCCTTCTCGTTGAGCTTGCGGGAGTTCTCCGCATGCACATAGGCGCTGGTGGCATCAAAGGCGATTTGCACGCCATCCGCCTCGACATGCGGCAGCATGCCGTCCACACCCTCGGCCGTGGTCTTCAGGCCCATTTCACGGGCTCGCGCCAGACCGGGGGAGTCCGGCACCACACCGACCATCCACACCGGCTCGATGAATTCGGAACGCATGGCTTTCATCAGCAGGTCGGTGCCGATGTTGCCCGGCCCGATGATGGCCGCCTTGACTTTCTTGCCCATAGTCTCTTCTCACTCGCTCTGTCGCGGTTAGACGAAATTCACGCTGGCGCTGCCGATGCCTTCCAGCTCCATATGCATGCGATCCCCGGCCTTGACGCTCTCCAGAGGCACCAGGGAGCCAGAGAGGATCACCTCACCCGCCTTGAACGGGATATTGTACTTGCCCAGGGTATTGGCCAGCCAGGCTACCGCCGTCAGGGGGTTGCCCTGTACCGCGCTGCCCAGGCCCTCGCTCAGTTTCTCACCGTTCTTCCACACCACAATGCGCAGATTGGGCAGGTCGAAGGCGCGCGGGTCACCACGGCTCTCCCCGAGCACAAACACGCCACAGGAGGCGTTGTCCGCCACCGTGTCCTGAATACGGATCTTCCAGTCGCGGATGCGCGAATCGACGATCTCGAAGCAGGGCATGATGTAGTCGGTGGCATCGAGCACATCCTGCTCGGTAACACCGGGGCCAATCAGGTCCTTTTTCAGCCGAAAGCCGATTTCCGCTTCAGCGCGCGGCTGGATCAGGTTGCCGGCGATGGGGATATCGGCACCATCGGTATACTCCATGGCATCGGTCAGGAAGCCGAAGTCAGGCTGGTGCACATTCAGCATCTCCTGTACCGGCTTGCTGGTGACACCGATCTTCTTGCCGATGATGACCTCGCTGTCGAGTTCGACTCGCCGGCTCACCATGCGCAGCGAAATATGATACGCATCGTCGATGGTGATCTCCGGCTCGCGCTCGGTGAACGGTACCAGGGTCTTGCAGTCGCGCAGGGCCTGGTACAGCTCGTCGCCCAGCGCTTCAATCTTGCTCTTGTCCATCAATCCGCCTTTTTACAGCCGGCGTTCAGCCGTGCTTGAGGAAGTCCAGAGTGGTGCGATTGAACAGCTCGCGGTGTTCAATCATCACCCAGTGGCCACACTGCTGCACCAGCAGCATGCGGCTGTTCTGCAGGCCCTTGGCCAGCTTCATGATACCGCTCTCCGGCATCATGTTTTCGTTCATGCCCCAGAAGCTCAACACCGGACAGCGGATCTCGCCCAGGCGCTCGGTCATGTCCGGCACCACCATGGTCTTGATCACCTGGGGGTTCTGGGTCTGCATCGAAGCCCAGCGCTGCTGCACCAGCTCGTCGGTGACCACCGCCGGGTTGACCACAAAGGCCTCGATGAAAAACGCCTTCATGCGTTCGGGCGTCACCGGCTCCTCAGAGGTGAACACACTGCGCATCAGCTGCATGCCCGGCATGGTGAAGTAATCCGCCTGTGCCTCTACCCCGCCCGGCGCCATCAACACCAGCTTTTCCAC
>JBJHBY010000010.1:0-27755 GCA_050485745.1 Gammaproteobacteria bacterium
CTACCGGACCCGAGTCCTTGCGGCCGATCGCATCCAGGGCACCGGTCAGCGCGATGTAGTTGATATCGTGCCCCGCTGCCTGGGCCAGGGGGCCATTCTGCCCCCAGCCGGTCATCCGCCCATAGACCAGGGCAGGATTACGGGCGTGACAATGTTCCGGGCCCAGGCCAAGCTTTTCGGCGACACCGGGCCGGTAGCCCTCGATCAGCACCTGAGCGCCCTCGATCAGCCGAAGAACCACATCCAGCCCCTCGGGCTGTTTCAGATTGACTGCGATGGAGCGCCGTCCGCGGGCCAGCACATCGGTGGGTGGCGACATCGCACCCGGGCGCTCGACGCGGATTACCTCGGCACCCAGGTCGGACAGTAACATTCCGGCGAAGGGACCGGGGCCAATACCGGCAAGCTCGATGACGCGAATCCCTTGCAAGGGGCCGGACATGGGAATCTCCTGATCACGATGAAAAAGCAGTGTTGCTGACGCAGACTAGCCTGGCAGGTCCTGTGGACGTTTCGGCGCAGGGGGGACGCTGGGTTAAGCGGCACAGCCGCAAACCCAGCGCGCGCGAACCTTACTTGCCCTTGAACTGGGCCTTGCGCTTTTCCTTGAAGGCTTTCATGCCTTCCTTCGCATCCTCCGTGGCGAACACCGGCCAGCCGATCTCGTCGGACTGCTTCATCGCCTCGTCTTCGTGCAGGCATTCCTGGTGTTCACGCAGGGAGCGGGTCACGGCCTTGACCGCGACAGGACCATTCTCGCAGATCTGGGCGGCAATCTTCTTCGCCTCTGCCAGCGTCTGCCCTTTCGGCACGATACGATTGATCAATCCCCAGCGCAGAGCCTCTTCCGCGGTGACGTGACGGCCGGTGAGCAGCACCTCCGCGGCCAGGCAATACGGAATCTGCCGGCGCAGGCGGATGGTCGAGCCAGCCATGGGGTAAAGCCCGCGAGCCACCTCGGTCACCCCGTAGATCGAGCCCTCCGCACCGACACGGATATCGGTACCCTGCAGGATCTCCGTGCCACCCGCCAGAGCGTAGCCCTCAACCGCCAGCAGCAGCGGTTTGTTCGGGCGGTTGTCACGCAACAGGGCCTGCCAGTGCAGGTTCGGCACTTCCTGCATCAGACGCTGGATTTCCTCGCCATCGGGGCTGCCCTCGGTTCCGACCTTCAGATCCATGCCGGCACAGAAGGTATCGCCATTGGCGGTGAGAATCGCACAGTACAGGCTGTCGTCTTCATCGAGCAGACGCCAGGCCTTGTAAAGGCCCACCAGCATGGCCGGGCTGAAGGCATTCTTGGCCTCGGGCCGGTTGAGGGTGACGATCAGTACCGGGCCGTCCCGCTCCACGATGCAGTTTTTGGTGCTGATGGCGAGTTCTTCACTCATGGTTGGCTCCAGAATTTCTGGTGGTTGAAACGGTGGAAAAGGCTGCGCCGTTTTCCACCCTACATGCACGGGCGACAGGGTGGAAAACGGCGCAGTCTTTTCCACCGAAAGCGGTGAAGCCCTTCCACCGAAAACGGTGAAGCTTTTTCCGCCGCCCCACTTTTGTATCTCCCGGTATCGAGCCCTCAACGGCCCCTGTAAACCGGTTCACGCTTTTCCTTGAATGCCCGCGGGCCTTCACGCGCATCCTCACTGGCCATCACCCGCGCGGACAACTCGCGTTCAATGGCATAGCCCTGCTCCAGCGACACACCGCTGCTGCGCAGGGCACATTGCTTGATCGCCTGGGTGGCCAGAGGACCATTGCGGGCAATGCGCATGGCCAGTGCCTCGGCGGTCGAGTGCAGCTCCGCCATCGGCACCACGCGGTTGACGATACCCCAGTCCAGCGCCTGCGTGGCACTGATGGGATCGCCCGTGAGCATCATTTCCATCGCCCTTGCCCAATCCAGCTGGCGAGGCAGACGCACCATCGAGCCACCACCGGGCACAATGGCACGCTGCACTTCGGGAAGGGCAAAACGCGCATGCTCGGCAGCCACACGCAGATCGGTACACTGGATAATCTCGAAGCCACCGCCGACGGCGGCACCATTGACTGCGGCGATGACCGGCTTGCTCAGGGTGTCATCGCGCAACAGGCCGCGGTCCATCACCGAGAGGTCGGCGAGAAAGGCCCGCTCCTCGTCGGATGCAGGCTGCCGCCCTCCGGAGAACAGGGGAATCAGCTCGGCAAGATCGCCACCGGCACTGAAAGTGTCTTCGCCAGCGCCGGTCAGAATCGCAACACGGATGGCATCATCGGCCTGGATTTCCGCCCAGGCCGATGCCAGCTGCACAAAGGCGGCCGGTGTCAGGGTGTTCTTGCGCTGCGGCCGGTTGAAGGTGACCCAGGCCAGCGCGCCGCGCTTCTCGAACAGAATATCGGACATCACCCGGCGCCTCAGCCCACCTTGTACTGACCGCTCTCAGCGTACTCCTTGGCCTTGGCATAGTTCGGCTTGCCGCTGGGCGCACGGGGTATTTCAGGCACAACATGCAGCTCGCGCGGTACCTTGTAGCCCGCGATATGCTGCCGCGCCGTCTCCTGCAACGCATCCAGCGCGACCTTCTGACCGTCACGCACAGCGACCACCGCAGTCACCTTGCTGCCCCAACGCTCGTCGGGTGTTCCGACCACCAGCGCATCAAATACCGCGGGGTGTGCTTTCAGCGCCTGCTCCACCTCTTCCGGATAGATTTTTTCACCACCGGAGTTGATGCAATTGGAACCGCGGCCAAACACAGTGATACTGCCATCTTCCTCGAGCTGGGCCTCATCGCCGGTCAGCAGCCAGGTCTTGCCGTCCACCTTGACGAAGGTCTTGGCGGTCTTGGCGGGGTCGTTGTAGTAACCCACCGGAATGTATCCCGAGCGCGCGAAGATACCCACCTCGCCGGGCCTGGCATGGCGATGGGCCTCGCCCTCGCGATCGATGATCACGTCCATGAAATCCGAGCGCACCACATTGCCAAGACCGCCTTCGGACTTCTTCTGCCCGCTGTCCATCCCCATCTGCCCGGACTCGGACGAGCCGAAAGAGTTGGTGATGAACACGTTGGGGAAGTGCCGGCGGAAGGCCTCCTGCTTGGATTCGGAGAAGACCGCGCCACCGGAACCGACATTGAATACACTGCTCAAATCCCAGCGATTCGGATTGGCCTCCAGGGCATCCAGCAAGGGAATCGCCATGGCATCACCAACAATGGTCACGGCATTGACACGTTCTTTCTCGACCTGTTCCCAGACATCTTCGCCACGCAGCGAGCGATGCGGGTTCAGTACCACCTTGTTGCCGGCGAGCAGCTGGATACAGGTGTACCACCAGCAGGCGCCATGCATCAGCGGTGCCAGCGCCATACCGGCAATGGCGTGCTCGGAAATACGGCTGACGATGTCCTCGGGCTTCTGGCAGGGTCCATGGGGGGAGAAGTGCCCACCACCGCCCATGGCGGCAAAGAACACATTCTTGTGCGGCCACATCACGCCCTTGGGCATCCCTGTGGTACCGCCGGTATAAAGAATGAACAGGTCGTCGTCGGAGCGCTCCGCGAAATCCCGTTTGTCGGGATGCGCCGCGAGGGCCTGCTCATAGGGCACGGAACCCACGGTCGCCAGATCCTCACCGGACTCGTCGTCCACCGCGACCAGGGTCTTCAGCCCCGGGGCGGCGGTGCGCACCTCGGCAATATGCGGAGTGAATTCGCGGTGATGGATGCAGGCCACCATGTTGGCATTGTCAAAAATGTAGAGCAGCTCGTCCTTGACGTAGCGGTAGTTGACGTTGACCGGTACCGCACGGATCTTGAAGCAGGCCAGCATGCCTTCGAGATACTCGTTGCAGTTGTACATGTACAGGCCAACGTTATCCCCGGCCTTGACGCCCTGGGCAGCCAGATAATGGGCCAGGCGATTGGAGCGCTTCTCAAGGTCACCGTAGGTGACACGCTGCTCGCCGCAGACCAGCGCTTCACGCTCCGGCACGGTGTCCGCCACCTGCTCGAACAGATCGGCAATATTGAAATGTAGGCTCATGGTCTCGTCCTGCTGTCAGTATGTGACTGGAGCGGGCACCTCCAGGTGCCCGCCGGCGATCAGGGCTTGTCGGCGCTGACGGCCCACATGGCGTAAAACTGGGCACCGCCACCATAGGCATGTCCCATGGCATTGCGCGCCCCTTCCACCTGGTGCGCACCCGCGTCCTGGCGAACCTGCCGCGCCGCCTCCGCAAACCGGATCATACCGGAGGCACCAATCGGGTTGGAAGAAAGCACTCCGCCCGACGGGTTCCAGGGGATATCGCCTCCCTCATCGAGGCTGGTCGCACCCTCCATGGTCAATCTCCAGCCCTCGCCGACATCCGCAAAGCCGAGATTTTCCAGCCACATCGGCTCGTACCAGGAGAATGGCACGTAGATTTCCGCGCAATCCAGGTCCTTGCGGGGGTTGCTGATACCCGCCTGGCGGTACACGTCACGGGCGCAGTCACGGCCGGCCTGGGGGTTGACCTGCTCACGCCCGGCATACATCGTGGGCTCTGAGCGCATGGCCACACCGCGAATCCAGGCGGGCTTTTTCGGGCTTTGCCCGACCAGGTCCTCGTGGGCAATGACCATGGCGCAGGCACCATCAGAGGACGGACAGCTTTCCAGAAAGCGCAGCGGTTCCCACAGCATGGGGGACTGCTCCACCATCTCGTCGTTGATGTCCTTCAGCTGCAGGTGCGCCAGCGGATTGCGCAGCGCGTGCAGGCGATCCTTCACCGCAACACGGATACCGACGTTATAGGGCGCCTTCGAACGCCGCATGTACTCGCGAATGATCGGCGCGAAGTAACCGCCGGCACCGGCATTGAGGTGTACCGAGAACGGCTGCGGCGTGGACAGCGCCCACATCGCATTGGACTCGGACTGCTTCTCGAACGCCACCGTCAGCACCCGCTTGAATACGCCACTCTGCACATGCGAGGCGGCGACAATGGCGGTGGAGCCACCCACAGAGCCCGCGGTGTGCACCCGCAGCATGGGCTTGCCATTGCAGCCCAGCGCATCAGCGAGATACAGCTCCGGCATCACCACGCCCTCGAACATATCGGGGGCCTTGCCGATGATCACCGCGTCGATATCGGACCAGGTGAGGCCCGCATCCATCAGCGCGTTCCAGGCGGCCTCCCGCAGCAGGCCCGCAATGGAGACATCCTTGCGCTTGGTGCAATATTTGGTCTGACCAATCCCTACGACCGCAGCCAGCTCTGCCATTTATGCTCCCTCCAACACGGTAACCAGGTTCTGCTGCAGGCACGGACCGGAGGTCGCATGTGCCACACCGCGCGTGTACTCCCCGGCAATAATGCGCTTTGCCACCTCGCCGATACGCGACAGGCCCGACGCCATCATCAGATTGCCCGCCAGCACGCCGCCCGAGGGGTTCACCACCACGTCGTCGCCCAGATTCAGGGCACGCCGCAGCAGGATTTCCTGGTGACTGAAGGGGGCATACAGTTCCGCCACCTGCACCGGCGCCGCACCCACGCCGGCACGCTCCCCGGCAATGGCCGTGGAAGGTGACACGGTGAGGTCACGCATACCGGGATAGTGCGCCTCGATGCGGTGATCGATCCCTTTGACCACGGCATAGGGCTTGCCCCACTCCCGCGCCTTCTCGACAGTGCAGATGACCATGGCGGAGGCGCCATCGGAAACCGGGCAGCAATCGTGCTTGCGCAGCGGGGACAGGTAGGTCGGCTCCGCCAGCAGCTGCTGGACGCTGTATTCGCCCTTGAGCTGGGCATGAGGGTTGTTCATGGCACTGGCACGCGAACGCACCACCACCTCGGCCATCTCACGCTCGCTGATCACCCCGGCATCCAGCATCGCTCGCGCCTGCAGCGCCGCGAGGCTGATCGAGTCCACCCACAGCGGCGCCAGGTAATAGGGGTCGAGTTGCAGCGTCAGCACATTGGGCAGGTCGCCAGGGCTGGACTTGCCGAAGCCGTAGATCAGGGCGGATTCCGCGTGGCCCATCTGGATCTTCAGCCAGGATTCGTAGAAAGCCCAGGCCGCGTCCATCTCGACATGGGATTCCTTGATCGGCGGCACCGCACCCAGCGCATCGACACCGGCGACGAAGGCGAAGGCCGCACCCTGCAGGTAGTCACAGCTGCCCGAACAGGTGAAGTCGACATCCTGCACGGTGCCTAGACCGGCTCCATCCAGCGCACGGCGGATGATAGGCATGATCAGTTCGACTTCGTTCTGGGCTCCGGCATCGCGCATGCAGTCAGACTGCGCGAAGGAGACAATGGCAACATCTCGCATGGCGTTATTCTCCCTCACCCCTGGTGAAATCGGTGGCAAGCCGCTCCGGCGGCACATCAGGTTCGTCGAGCGGCTCGAAGTACTCGATGTTCTCCATCTTGTAATCCCACGTGGAAGCATCCCGCCAGCGCGCCTGTACACGCATGCCGATGCGCACGTCTTCGTTGGCGCAACCGCTGATCAGGTGGATGAAGGAGATGCTGGCGCCATCCGGAATCAGGTTGGCCACGACAAAGGGAGGTTTGATCGGGTTGCCCGGAATCGGAATGTGGACGATGGTGAAGGACTCCACCGTGGCCTTGTCGGACAGCTCCACATCCTCGACCGTCGGCACACCGCAGCGCGCACAGGAGCCACGGGGGGGCAGGTAGACGTGCCCATTGGGGCAGCGCTGGCCAACCAGACGCCCCTTCTTCAACTGGGTCAGGAAGCCGGTCGCGGCACGGCCGGCGGTAAAGTTGTACTGCAGGTAGATCGGCGCTTCCATGCCCGTGACCATCTCCCGCTCCTCGGGCTTGTTCTGCTCGCTCATGGCGTCTCTCCCTCAGGCCGGCTCGAAGCAGGCGATGTCAGTGATATGGCCGCGGGTCTCTGCCGCCCAGCGCACGCGCACGCGGCCGCCGGTGGCCAGGGCCGATTCGGACGGGGCATCGATACAATGCAGCAGCGGGGTATCAGCACCATCCAGCTGAATCAGGGCCCAGGCAAAGGGACGGTCCATGGGGTGATGACTGCGCGGCTCCTTGACCCAGCACCAGCTCTTGATCACGCCTTCGGTCCCCACCTTGACGAAATCGGAAAGCGCTTCCGCCGTCACCGGGTCATATTCCATAGGCGGCACCAGCACACGGCCATCACTACCGCGGATGCCCACCACATTGCGGTCACGCAGTTCGGTGAAAAAGCGTCCGATGACCGGTCCGGTGGACCGGGTATAGGTGAAACCAAGCTCAAACGCCTGGCTGAGGACTTCCGCCTCGGTCGCCATAGATCACTCCTCGATAAGGATCGGCCAGGGCAGCGGATGAGACCGGCCCCGGCGGCTTACGCACCCGTCCGACAGGCGGCCGGGCACATGAACGTCCACTTGCTGTTACCGGGTTCCCGGGGCGCAGGGCACCCCTTGGCCGAACAGTATTGCCAAGGGCATGGGGCAACTCAATGACATTAGACTTCATTCGCCCTTGACCGAACCGATCAGAGCAAACCGCCTGATGGTGCAGGGCGTCAGGAGTTGAGGGCGCGGTGCATATTGGCGGCGATATGGCGGGCGGTATTGCGCGCCTGCTCGGCCTTCGGGCCACTGAAGCCAGCGTCCAGAGTGTGCTCGAACAGCTCCAGCCAGCGCTCGAAGTCAGGTCCGGTCAGGGTGCGCTTGCCGTGCAGGGCACGGTGGATGTTCATGGTGTGGCGGGCATAATCGCGACCACCGAGCAACAGCTTCTCCCAGTAGGCGCGAATCAGCGGCAAATGCCGCTGCAGATCGATGGCCGCCACGTCGGTAAAGATAGGGCCCAGTTGCGGGTCAGCCAGCATCTCGCGATAGAACGACTCGACGAACACGCGGATATGCTCGGGAGAATCGAGGTCGGGCTGGTCATTCGCGCTGTCCGGGTTATCCGACATCTACGGACCTCGTTGGCGTACTGAACGCTGGGCGGAAGGCGGGAAACCGACCTCTCGCCCGGGCCAGTCATCACTTCCGCTTGTTTTTCTTCACAAATTTCATCAGGCGCCGCTTGCGCGCCACCTGGCGCTCCGTCAGCTTGTTGCGGCGCCCGGCGAAGGGGTTTTCCCCGCTGCGAAATTCGATGCGCACCGGGGTACCAACAAGGTCGAGCTCACGCCGATAGACCCGCTCCAGATAACGCTGATAGCTGTTCGGCACCTTGTCGGTCTGATTGCCGTGAATCACCACGATCGGTGGATTCTGCCCCCCGGCATGCGCATAGCGCAGCTTGATGCGACGCCCGTTGATCATGGGTGGCGCATGCTCCGCAACGGCGTCCTGCAGAATCCGGGTCAGGCGGTGCGTTGACAGTTTGCGCGTGGCCGCCTCGAAGCACTGCCCCACCGCATCGTAGAGGTGCCCCACCCCGGTGCCATGCAGCGCGGAGATAAAATGCACCTCGGCGAAGTCGATGAATTGCAGACGGCGCTCCAGTTCCCGGCGCACCTCCTGCTTGTGGTCATCCTCCAGACCGTCCCACTTGTTCACTGCCAACACCAGGGCACGGCCACTCTCGATGACCTGGCCCAGCAGGTGCAGATCCTGCTCCACCACGCCCTCACGGGCGTCGATCAGCAGGATCACCACCTGGGCATCGCTGATGGCCTTAAGCGTCTTGACGATGGAAAACTTCTCTACGGTCTCGCGCACATTCTTGCGCCGGCGAATACCCGCCGTATCAATCAGCGTATAAGCCTGGCCATTGCGCTCATAGCGAATATAGATGCTGTCCCGGGTCGTACCCGGCTCGTCATACACCACCACCCGCTCCTCACCGAGCAGGCGGTTGACCAGTGTGGACTTGCCGACGTTGGGCCGACCCACAATGGCGATGCGAATGCCGCCATCCTCCGCCTCCCGTGGTTCCTCCGGCTCCTCCGGAAAAGCGGCAAGGACATCCTCCATCAGGCTACGCACACCGCGGCCGTGAGTCGCGGTCACCGGATAAATACGCTCGGTGCCAAGGCGATAGAACTCGGCCAGGGCCGCATCCGGATCCTGGCCGTCGATCTTGTTGGCCACCACATACACCGGTTTTTCGCGACGGCGCAGATGGGCGGCCAACTGTTCGTCGGTGGCAGTGAGGCCAGCGCGGGCATCAAGCAGGAACAGGACGGCGTCCGCCTCCTCAATGGCGCTGAGGGACTGTTTCGCCATGGCCGCATCGATACCCTCCTCCTCGCCGGTAATGCCACCGGTGTCGATGAGGATGTACGGGCGACCATCGAACCGCGCATCACCGTATTTGCGGTCGCGGGTCAGGCCCGGCAGGTTCGCGACCAGGGCGTCCCGACTGCCGGTCAGGCGATTGAACAGGGTGGATTTCCCCACATTGGGGCGCCCGACAAGGGCAATGACTGGAATCATGACTGGCGCCGCCGAGCGGCTCTCACTCCCGCATCCGATAGGCGACAAGCCGACCGCTGTTACTGTAGATATAGAGCATGTCCTCGACCACTTCGGGGCGCACGCGCAAACCCTTGCGGTGAACCCGGGTGCGAGCGGCAATGCTGCCATCGCGCTGGCTCAGGAGGTGCAGATAACCCTTGAAGTCCCCGACGGCGACATAGCCATCCCAGGTCGCCGGTCCGGTCAGCCGGCGCCGCGACAGCACGGTCTGCTCCCAGCGCACACCTTCGCCATTGCGCAGGAAGGCCGTCACACTGCCTTCATGGCCCACCACGTAGATATTGGCGAAGCCCTCGGCCAGCCCGACGTGACTGGAAGCCTCGCGGGACCAGAGCCGGCGGCCACTGGCGGGATCGATCGCCATCAATTGCCCCTGGTAGGACACGGCATAGAGGACCCCGCCGGAAACCAGCAATTCGCCATCGACATCGACCAGACGCTCGATTTCGGTCGTGCCCTGGGGCACACCCACCCGCTGCTCCCAGCGCAGGCTGCCAGTACCCGCATCCAGCGAGATCACCCTGCCATTGGCCAGGCCCACCAGTACCGCACCCTGATGAAACATCGGCGTGCTGGTGCCGCGCAGGGTCAGTGCCGGCACCGAGGCGGAATGGCTCCAGAGGCGACGACCATCGGCAACATCCAGGCCCAGAACACGCCCATCGAAGGTTTGCACCACCACACGCACCCCGTCAGTTGCCGGGGGCGCCAGTACCTCGCCGCGCACATCGACTTCCCAGAGCAATTCACCATTGCTGTCGTCCAGGGCAAAAACCCGACCGTCACTGCTGCCGAGCAGTACGAGGCCGTGCCCGAGACCAACACCACCGCTGAGCGGTGCCCGGATCCGCGCCTGCCACTGGCGCCGCCCATTGCGACGATCCAGGGACTGCACACGACCATTGGCGGAGGCAACGACGATACGGTCACCGGCCAATGCCGGCACCAGACGATTGTAGATACCGCCCTGACCATCGCCGATGTTGCGCGACCAGACGCGCGTCAGGCGACGCTCCGCCTCGAAGCTGGTCAGCGCCGCGGGCTTGCTGGCGTCATCCCTTTTGAAAGCACCACAGCCAGCCAGCAGCAACACCACCAGCAGCAGGGGCACTCCCCTCACCACAAAAGCTCGCATCAGCCCTCACCTCGCTCGCCGGCAGCTCGCACATCCTGCAGTTTCAGCTCCAGCAGTGGATCCCTGAGCGGTGTATCCAGCGAGGATGCCAGCAGGCTGGCGCGCTGCCAGGCCTCGCGCGCCGCAACCACGTCGCCCCGGGCACTGTAGATATCGCCACGCAGCGATTCATAGGCAAAGGCAAAGGCGCCGGCATCAACCCCCTGAAGACGCTGCAGGGCCGCCTCGTGCTCCCCGCGCGCATAGGCGATCTGCGCCAGACGCAGGCGTGCCATCAGACCGATGCCGTCATCCGGCTTCCGTTGCATGGCCCACTCCAGCGCCTCTTCGGCAGCGGGATAGTCACCACTGCTGACGGCATAGCGGGCCTGGAACAGCGCCGCAAAGCGCGCATAGCCCGAGCGCGGAAACGCCTCGCGCAGATTGCCGGCGAGGTGGTTCGCGGTACTGTAATCGCCATCCCGCTGTGCCTGCAGGTCGGCGCTGAGCAGACTCTGGTAGAGCATGGAAGCCTGCTCGCGACTGCTGCCCCGCTGCTGGTCCCAGGCCTGGTAGCCAAACACGAGGGCAATCGCGGCGACCACCCCCAGCACGGTGGTCTTGCCATGCTCGCGCCACCAGTTCTTCAGGGCTTCAAGCTGTTCGTCATCGCTTCGGTTGGTCACACCACGTCCTCGGGTCGGGTTGGGCTGATTGACAGGAGTTCCGCAAGCCGCGGAGCCAGCATGGCCTGGGCGATCCGCTCCTGATCGCGATCCGGCTCACGCAGCCATTTCAGAGTGATATCGCCACGCGCCAGCTCATCCTCACCCAGCACCAGGGCAAGGCGGGCACCACTGCGATCGGCGCGCTTGAACTGGCTTTTCAAGCTACCACCGCCACAATGGCATAACAATCGCAGCCTTGGCAGTGCATCGCGCAACTGCTCGGCCAGCACCATAGCGGCCCGGCCGGGCGCGTCCCCCGCCGCAAGCAGATAAACATGCGGGCTGCTGGAGGCAGCATCGGGACTGCGCCCCAGGGCCTCGAGCAACAACACCAGGCGCTCCACCCCCATGGCAAAACCAACCGCCGGCGTCGCCTTGCCACCCAGCTGTGCCACCAGGCCATCGTAGCGGCCACCGGCACAGACCGTGCCCTGGGCGCCGAGTTCCCGAGTAGTCCACTCGAACACTGTGCGTCCGTAATAATCCAGCCCCCGCACCAGCCGGGGGTTGAGACGGAACGCCAGACCAGCCCCGGCGAGCAGCGCCTGCAGCGCCTCGAAATGTTCGCGAGACGGGTCGTCCAGATAATCCTGCAGCCGCGGTGCCTCAGCCAGCAATTTCCCGGTCGCCGCGTCCTTGCTGTCGAGAATGCGCAGCGGATTGCTGTCCAGACGCCGACGGCTGTCCTCATCCAACTCTGCGGCGTATGGCCGCAGGAAATCGACCAGCGCCTGGCGGTAACGCGCCCGCGCCTCGGCGGAACCAATGCTGTTCAGCTCCAGGGTGACGACATCGCTGAGGCCAAGCCGGCGCCAGAGGCGCGCGCTGAGCAGGATCAGTTCGGCGTCGATATCCGGCCCTTCCATGCCGAAGGCTTCGACCCCGATCTGGTGGAACTGTCGCAGGCGGCCCTTTTGCGGGCGCTCGTGGCGAAACATCGGCCCGGCGTACCACAGGCGCTGAACCTGGTTGAACAGCAGGCCGTGCTGCTCACAGGCGCGCACGCAACCCGCGGTGCCCTCAGGGCGCAGGGTCAGGCTGTCGCCATTGCGATCGTCAAAGGTATACATCTCCTTTTCGACGATATCCGTGACCTCACCGATGGAGCGCCTGAACAGGGCGGTCTGCTCAAGGACCGGCATGCGCATTTGCTGATAGCCGTAGGCATCCAGCACCGCCTCGACTTCGCGCTCCAGATGGCGC
The DNA here is from genome assembly GCA_050485745.1 of Gammaproteobacteria bacterium. Taxonomy (GTDB): domain Bacteria; phylum Pseudomonadota; class Gammaproteobacteria; order Pseudomonadales; family CAMLJR01; genus JBJHBY01. The sequence goes on from JBJHBY010000010.1 coordinate 12,493, forward strand.
CAGAGCGGTGTCTGCTCGGGCAGGATGTCGTTCATCCCGCGAATGGACTGCAACTTGCTCAATGTTGAATTCCTGTCGGGCCGGCCGCGCCTCAGCTGCGGGCGATCACGGCGTCTTCACTGGCCTGTTTTTCCGCCACCTTGCGCCGGATCAGCTGCTCAAGATGATCCACCAGCGCGTCATTGCGGACCTTGTGGTCAGGCTTGCCCGCCACATAGACCAGATTATTCGGGCTGGCACCGGTCAGGCCGATATCGGCTTCCTTCGCTTCCCCCGGACCGTTGACGACACAACCAATTACGGCCACATCGAGTGGCGTACGCACATCCTCGAGACGCGCCTCGAGTGCATTCATGGTGGCGATGACGTCGAAGTTCTGCCGCGAACAGCTCGGGCAGGCAATAAAATTGATGCCATTGCTGCGCAGTTTCAGGCTCTTCAGGATCTCGAAGCCAACCTTGACCTCCTCCACCGGATCCGCGGCGAGGGAGACGCGGATGGTATCGCCGATGCCGTCCATCAACAACATGCCCAGCCCCACCGCGGACTTCACTGTACCACCGCGCAAGGCGCCGGCCTCGGTAATGCCCAGGTGCAGGGGCTGGTCGATCAGGGTGGCGATCTTGCGGTAGGCGGCAACAGCCATGAACACGTCGGAGGCCTTCACCGAGAGCTTGAAATTGTGGAAGTCGAGCCGGTCGAGAATATCGACGTGACGCATCGCCGATTCCACCAGCGCATCGGCGTTGGGTTCGCCATACTTGCGTTGCAGCTCTTTTTCAAGGGAGCCGGCGTTGACGCCGATGCGAATCGGGATGTTCCGCTCCCGCGCCTTGTCGACCACCGCACGCACACGATCCTCACGGCCGATATTGCCCGGATTGATGCGCAGGCAGTCAGCGCCGTAGTCCGCCACCGCGAGAGCGATCTTGTGGTCGAAATGGATGTCTGCGACCAGCGGCACCGCCACCTCGGCACGAATCCTGCGGAAGGCCTCGGCGGCCTCCAGTGAGGGCACCGAAACACGAACGATGTCTGCACCGGCTTCTTCCAGACGGCGGATCTGGGCAACGGTTGCGGCAACGTCACAGGTTTCCGTGTTGGTCATGCTCTGCACGGAGATGGGTGCGTCGCCACCGACGGCAACATCGCCCACCATGATTTGCCGTGAACGGCGGCGGCGTATGGGGGATTCGGTCTTCATAAACTCGCTCGTGGCTCTCCCACGGTCAGGTTTGCGCGCCGGCTGTCACTCGCAACGGGAATCGAGACCGGCTCGCCGTTGTACGTCATCTCCACCACCCGGGCGTGGCCGAGCAGCACCTGGAACGGACCATCACCTTCGAGTTCGAGCGTATCTCCGGCCCCGCGCTGATCTGCAAACAGACGGCGCCCATGCACATCCGTCACCTGGACCCAGCAATCACCGGAAAAGTCCAGGCGCAGCTGATCCGGCCCTGCGGGCAGCGGCTCCAGCGCGGCCATTCCGGTATCGCCGGACGGCACAGGGGAAGCACCCTGGGGTGTTCCGGGTTCCGCCACATCCGCTGCGATAGAGTCTGGCTCCACTGAAGACAGCTCGATCAGCGGCGGCAGCTGCGCTACGGGCGGTGGCACCGGTACCGCCGGCTCACGCTGCCACCACCACAACCCCGCCACCACCAGCAGGGCACCGATGACCCCCCAGTGCCAAAGACCAAGGGTGTGATCCAGACTCGGCGGGCGCATGCTGCGGCGCCGCGATACGCTGCGCCCTGCAGGCCTGCGCGCATCGTACACGGCCAGCACCGGCGCCGGATCATGACCCAGGCAACGGGCATAGTTGCGCACATGGCCACGGGCAAACACATCACCGCCCAGGGCGGCAAAATCGTCACGCTCGAGGCTGTGAACCTGGACTGGCAGCAGGTTCAGGGCCTGGGCCAGTTCCTCCGCGCTGAGCCCGGCCTGCTCCCGCCAATCGCGCAGCAATGCACCCGGGCTTTGCTCGCCGCCGGCTTCAGAGTCTGGGGCTGCTTCCATAGACATTCATGTACTCGAGGTACTCGCTGGAGCGAGGGTACAGGTTGCGCAACACCATGCCATAGCTGGCGAGGGTGTCGCGGTCGTTAAAACGGTCTGCAAGACGAATGCCGAGCCACAGGGCACGCGGGGTCTGCTGCTCGACGGCCTCGCGATGTGCGTCGTAATGGCGCTGCGCCTCGGCGAAGCGCTCGAGATGAAAATAGCTCTCAGCCAGTTCCAGGTCGATTGGCGCGGTGTCGCGGCTCATCAATCGCGCGCGCTCAAAGGCCTGGGCCGCGCCGCTGTAATTTTGCTGGCGGGCACGGGCCTGGCCCAGGTTGAAGAAGGCACCGCCGCGACGTTCATAGAGGACGTTGTCCACCACGCGCTCAAGCTCACGCTCGGCCTCCGCGTAGCGCCCGCGCTGGATCAGGAAAACCGCGTAGTTGTTACGGATACGTGCGCTGTTGCGATCGAGACGCATGGCCCGGCGGAAATGCTCCTCCGCCAACTCAAATTCTCCGGTACGCTGCAACACCATCGCCAGCAGCTCGTGGGTCTCGGGACTGCGCTCGTCGATCTCCAGGGCATTCTTGAGATGGCGCTGTGCCGCCTCCCAATTGCCGTTGTTGATGTAGTTACGTGCCAACTGCAGCGAATAATCGAGAGCGCGCTGCTCATCCGCATCGAAACCACCGGTCTGGGTGGTTACGCAACCCGCCAGCCCCAGCAACATCACCAGCGGCAGGAGCCGGATCAGGGAACAGCTGCCAATCAGCTTCGATGCCATGGAACGCCTCCCTCAGGACCTCGGAACAGGAGCCGGGCGCTCGGCACCGGCCTGGACGAAACGCACCGGCTCCGCCTGCAAACGCTGCTGCAGGCGCTCGCTGCGCCGGGTTCGATCCGCCACCTGACCCACCAGCTGGCCACAGGCGGCATTGATGTCATCACCCCGGGTGGTGCGCACCGTGACAGTATATCCCGCATCCGACAGCACCTTCCAAAATCGGGTGATGGCTCCCTGGTCAGGGCGCCGGTAATCGGACTGGGTGAACGGATTGAACGGGATCAGGTTGATCTTGCAGGGAAAATTGCGCAACAGCGCGGCCAGCTGCCTGGCCAGTTCGGGGGAATCATTGACGCCCGCAATCAGGGTGTACTCCACGGTGACGACGCGGTGGCGATCACTCTGCTTGTCCAGGTAACGGCGGCATGCAGCCAGCAACTCGGCAATCGGGTAGCGCCGGTTGATCGGGACCAGCTCGTCGCGCAGGTCGTCATTTGGTGCATGCAGGGAGACCGCCAGGGACACCTCGCTGACATCGCCGAGACGATCCAGTGCAGGCACCACGCCGGAGGTACTCAGAGTGACACGACGCTTGGACAGGCCATAAGCCAGATCATCCAGCATCAGGTCCATGGCTGCGACCACATTGTCGAAGTTGAGCAGAGGCTCGCCCATGCCCATCATCACCACATTGGTGACTACCCTGTTGCCGGTATTGTTGAAGGCATCGTAGGAACGCAATGCCAGCCACACCTGCCCGATGATTTCCGCTGCACTGAGGTCGCGCTGAAAGCCCTGCTTGCCAGTGGAGCAGAAGCTGCAATCGAGGGAGCAACCCACCTGGGAGGAGACACACAGGGTGCCGCGCCGACCATCGGGGATGAACACGGTCTCCACCAGGCCACCACCGTCGACGCGAATGGCCCACTTGCGGGTGCCATCGGCGGAATCGTGCTGGCTGACGACCTCGGGAGGTCGCACCTCGGCGACCTCGGCCAGGCGCGTGCGCAAGGCCTTGCCGAGGTTGGTCATCGCCGCAAAGTCACTGACCCCGTTCTGGTGGATCCATTGCAGGATCTGCCGGGCACGAAATGGCTTCTCCCCCAGCCCCGCCAGATATTCCTCCAACTGTGCACGGGACATTCCCAGCAGGTTGCTGCGCAGCGTCGAAACGGAGTCGGCGGGACTATTCATGGAATGCTCCTGCGCTCAGCCGCGATCGCAGAGTTCGCTGCTGGCGAAGAAATAGGCGATTTCACGCTGCGCCGACGCGGCGGAATCGGAACCATGTACGGCGTTGGCGTCGATCGACTCGGCAAAATCTGCGCGACTCGTGCCGGCGGTGGCTTCCTTCGGGTTGGTGGCGCCCATCAGTTCACGGTTACGGCTGATGGCGTTGTCGCCCTCGAGTACCTGCACGACCACCGGCCCGGAGGTCATGAACTCGATCAATGCAGGAAAGAAGGGGCGCTCCCGGTGCTCGGCGTAGAAACCCTCGGCCTGTTCACGGCTCAGGCGCAGCATGCGTGCGGCGACGATGCGCAAACCGGCCTTCTCGAAGCGGCTGTAAATCTCGCCAATCACATTCTTGGCGACGGCATCGGGCTTGACGATGGACAGGGTGCGTTCAACGGCCATTGATTCTCTCCGGACAGGATGGGTTCGGGCCGCCTCCCGCCCCGGGACTCCAGACGGCGTCGCAGGTAGCCAGGCGGCCGAAAAAATCGGTCAATTATACGATGAATGGCGGCAAAAGCGTATGGCCTGCTCCGGCAACAGGTGCTCAGGACAGACCCTGCAGGCGGGTCACGGCGTGGCGGATGCAGGCCACCGCCTGCGCCACGTCCTCCTCTGCGGTGAATCGCCCGACGGTAAAGCGCAGGGATGCGTGAGCCAGGGCATCGCTCAGGCCCATGGCTCGCAGCACATAGGAAGGCTCAAGGCTGGCCGAGGTACAGGCCGAGCCGGATGAAACCGCCAGGTCCTTCAGCGCCACCAGCAACGATTCGCCGTCCAGACCGGCAAAATGCAGGCTGAGATGGCCAGGCAGGCGCCGCTCGGGATGCCCGTTGAGGCCGACGCCGGGCAACTCCCGCACCCCCTCCCAGAGCAACTCGCGCAGGCCCCGCAGACGCGCACCCTCCTCAGGCAGCAGCTCCGCACAAAGCGCTGCGGCCGCACCCAATCCCGCAATCTGGTGCGTCGGCAGCGTGCCGGAGCGCAGACCCCGCTCATGCCCGCCACCGTGGATCTGGGCCTCCAGGCGCAACTCCGGATGGCGCCGGACATACAGCGCGCCGACGCCCTTGGGCCCATAGAATTTGTGTGCGGACAGCGACAACAGGTCCACTGGTGTGGTCTTCAGGTCGACTGGCAGCTTGCCCACACTCTGTGCCGCATCGACATGGAAGACCACACCCCGCTCCCGGCACAGCGCGCCGATCGCAGCAATGTCGTTGACAGTCCCCAGCTCGTTATTGGCGTGCATGATCGACACCAGTACGGTGTCGTCACGCAGGGCCGAAGCCACTCGCTGCGGCTGCGCCAGGCCATCAGCATCCGGGTCGACGCGAGTGACCTCCCAGCCCTGGCGCTCCAGCCAGGCGCAGGGGTCGAGCACGGCCTTGTGCTCGATGCTGCTGGTCACGATGTGCCGCCCACGATCGGCACGCGCCTGGGCCAGGCCCTTGATCGCCAGATTGTTGGCTTCCGTGGCACCGGACGTCCACACGATCTCGCGCGGGTCCGCTCCGATCAAGTCGGCGATCTGGCGCCGCGCCAGCTCCACCGCTTCCTCGGCACGCCAGCCATACAGATGGGAGCGCGAGGCCGGGTTACCGAACTCCCCTTCCGGGGTCAGGAAACGACACATGCACTCGGCGACGCGGGGATCGACCGGCGTAGTGGCGGCATAATCGAGGTAGATGGAGCGCTTCATGAATCCTGCTGTCCGGTCACTGAGTGCATTGGCGTACGCCGCAACATCAGTCCAGCTGGGCGCAGCGGATAGCGGTGTCGCGGCGCTGCTGCTCGCGCCGCTGCTGGCGCTTGCGGATGGCCTGCACTTCGCGGCGTTCGACCAGATCGGCGAGGCTGATACCACTGAGAAAACCGTGAATCTGCTGGCTGAGATCGCACCACAGGTGGTGCGTGAGGCAGGTTTCACCGCCCTGGCAATCCGACTCGCCACCGCAACCGGTGGCGTCGACGCTTTCGTTGACCGCGTCAATGATCTCGGCGACGCTGATCCCCGCCCGCGGCCGGCTCAGCAGATAACCGCCACCGGGACCCCGCACACTGTCAACCAGCCGCCGCCGGCGCAGCTTGGCAAACAGCTGCTCCAGATAGGACAGCGAGATATCCTGCCGACCCGAGATATCGGCCAGACTGACCGGCCCCGTCTCCGCATACAGCGCCAGATCCAGCATCGCGGTTACCGCATAGCGTCCCTTGGTGGTCAGGCGCACAAGCCACCCCGATCATTTGCCGGCCAGTCGATCGGGCAGTATGCAATATCCGACTAATCCGATCAAGTATTATCCGTGGACTTGTCGCGCGGATCACAGCGTTGCTCCACGGCATTGAGTACACCGCGCAGGATACTCACCTCCATACTGTCCATGCGGGTGCGCTGGAACAGCCGCCGCAGGCGCGTCATCAGCTGTTTGGGCGCGGCGGGGTTGAGAAAGCCCAGGTGCAGCAGGGTCTGCTCCAGATGCGCATAGAAACGCTCCACGTCCGCAGCGGTCGCCAATTCGACATCCCAGCCGGCCATGACGTCGGCGATCACGGGACTGGCACAGGCCATGCGCAACTCGTAGCACACCACCTGCACCGCCATCGCCAGGTTGAGAGCACTGTAAACCGGGTCCGTGGGAATGGTCAGGTGCAGATGGCAGCGCCCCAGCTCCTCGTTGGTGAGGCCGCGATCCTCGCGCCCGAACACCACCGCCACCGGGTGCCGGTGCGCCTCACCTGCGATCTGCAGAGCCGCCGGACGCACGTCCAGTAGCGGCCAGGCAATGCGCCGCTCGCGGGCACTGGTGCCGACCACCAGCGGACAATCGGCAACGGCCTCCTCGAGACTGGACACGACGCGGGCCGCATTCAGCACATCGGCGGCGCTGGCGGCACGCCAGGTCGCCTGGTCGTCGGGAAAGCTGCGTGGCGCCACCAGCCACAGATCCCGCAGCCCCATATTCTTCATTGCCCGCGCCACTGCACCGATATTACCGGGGTGGGTGGTATCCACCAAAACGATGCGGACCTGTTCCAGGGGGTTCACGTCATGATCTCCTGCGTTACTGGTTGCCGTTCCGGCTTCAAAGCCGGGGCAGTCTGATATACTGCGCGGCTTCAAGCCGCACGCTGATTCAAGCACGCTGCCATTCTTCGAGGTACTGCCCGCGCCATGCAACCCATGCTGAACCTCGCCCTGCGCGCCGCGCGCAAGGCCGGCGAAATCATCGCCCACGCCTGCGATCGCCTGGACACACTCGTCGTCGACGAAAAGGGCGCCAATGATTTCGTCTCCGAAATTGACCGCAAGGCCGAGCGAGAGATCATTCACCAGTTGCGCAAGGCACACCCGGACCACGCCTTTCTCGGCGAGGAAGGGGGGCTCGACGGCAACGCGGAGAGCGAGTACCGCTGGATCATCGATCCGCTGGACGGCACCACCAACTTCGTGCGTGGCATTCCCCACTTCGCCGTATCCATCGCCTGCGAGCACCGCGGCCAGATCGAACATGCCGTGGTTCTGGACCCGATCCGGCGCGAGGAGTTCACCGCCAGTCGCGGTCGCGGAGCGCAGCTCAATGGCCGCCGCTTGCGCGTCAGCCCGCGCAAGAGCCTCGAAGGTGCCCTGATTGGCACAGGCATCCCTTACAAGTCCCGTGCCGAGGCGCATATCCCCGCCTACATGAAGAGCCTGCAGGCCGTAGCCGAGCAGACCGCAGGTGTGCGCCGCGCTGGCGCCGCAACCCTGGACCTGGCCTATGTGGCCGCGGGCCGGCTTGACGGCTTCTGGGAGATTGGCCTGAGCCCCTGGGATCTGGCCGCGGGTATCCTGCTGGTACGCGAAGCCGGCGGCCTGGTCGGTGATTTCAACGGTGGCAGCAGCAGCATGGAACGCGGCCATATCGTTTGCGGCGGGCCCAAGTGCTTCAAGGCCCTGCTGCAAACGGTGCAACCCCACCTCGGCCATATCACCTGAGTAGCCGTTCAAAGCCTGCTGCGCACCCATCAGCCCCGGGGCATTGAAAATCGGTCGGACGTCGGAGGTCTGAAATCGGGGAGTGACGTCCGACGTCAGACCTCCGACGAGCCTTCCGCAAGCTCCGTTTGCCCGCCGGCTCTGTCCTTGCAGGGCTCTGGCCCGAGAGGTCGTGAACAGGCCTCAGGGCAGCCGCGCCGTCTCCGGGTCCTCCACTTCGCTGCCCTCCTTCACCGGCACCAGCAGATCCTCGCGGCTGATCTTCAGCGTCAGCAGAATGCTGCCCGCAACATAGACTGATGAATAGGTACCCACCACGATGCCGATGATCAGCGCCACGGCGAAGCCGCGGATCATCTCCCCGCCCAGCGTCGCCAGGCAGAACAACACCAGCAGGGTGGTCAACGAGGTCATCAAGGTCCGCCCGAGCATCTCGGTGATCGACTGGTTGATGACGTGCGCCGGTTCGACCTTGCGCAACTTGCGGAAGTTCTCGCGAATCCGGTCGTAGACCACGATGGTGTCGTTCAGGGAGTAGCCGACCACCGCCAGGATTGCGGCGAGTACGGTGAGGTCGAAATCCCAGTCCATCAGCGAGAAGATCCCCACCGTGATCAACACGTCGTGGATCAACGCCACCACTGCCCCCACCGCAAACTTGAACTGGAAGCGGAAGGCGATGTAAATCAGCACCATGGCCAGGGCCATGAGCAGGGCCAGCCCGCCCTGTTCGCGCAGCTCCTCACCCACCTGTGGGCCGACGAACTCGATACGGCGCAGCTCCACGGGAACCGGCGAGTCGGCCTGCAGCAGCCGCAACAGCTGCTCGCCGAGTTGAGGCGAGTCGCTCTCCTGGATGCGCACCAGCACATCGGTCTCGGCGCCGAAATTCACCACCACCGCATTGTCGTAGCCAGCCTCACGCAGGGTGGCACGGACGTCACTCAGAGGAACGGGCTCCGCATAACCCACCTCGACCAGGGTGCCACCGGTAAAGTCCAGCCCGAAGTCCAGCCCCTTGATCGCAATCTCCACGATCGCCACCGTGATCAGCACCAGGGTCAGGATCACCGCCGGCAGACGCAGGCGCATGAAATTGATCGGCTGCTTCATTACTGCCTTTTGCTCGACCGCTTTCTGTTCAGCCATGACTCGCGCCCTCAAATCCACAGTTTCTGTACACGCCGGCCGCCATACACCAGATTGATGATGGCGCGCGTGCCGATGATGGCGGTGAACATCGAGGTGACGATGCCCAGGGACAGGGTCACGGCAAAGCCGCGCACCGGCCCGGTACCCACGGCGTAAAGGATCACCGCTACCAGCAGGGTGGTGATGTTCGCATCGAGAATGGTCACCATGGCACGGTCATAGCCGGAGTTGATGGCCTGCTGTGGAGACATCCGGTTTTTCAATTCCTCCCGGATGCGCGAAAAGATCAGCACGTTGGCATCCACCGCCATGCCCACGGTGAGCACGATACCGGCGATACCAGGCAAGGTCAGTGTGGCGCCGAGAATGGACATCAGCGCCACCAGCAACACGATGTTCACCGCCAGGGCAAGTACCGCCGCAAATCCGAACACCCGGTAGATCAGCACCATCGCCAGCGCCACCAGGGCCATGCCGATCTGCGCCGAGACCACCCCCTGGGCAATGTTTTCCGCTCCCAGGGACGGTCCCACGGTGCGCTCCTCGACAAAATCCATCGGCGCCGCCAGGGCACCGGCGCGCAGCAGCAGGGCCAGCTCCGAGGCCTCGGCCGAACTGCTCAGGCCGGTGATGCGGAACTGCACACCCAGGGCATCACGGATGGTGGCAAGACTGATGATCTTCTTCTCGTCATAGGGCTCGCGGATGATGACTTCCTCGCCAGCCTCGTTGACTTCGTAGTGGGTGCGGGTCTGGCGCTCGATAAACAGCACCCCGAGGCGGCGATTGATGTTGTGCCGGGTCACCCGGTGCATCATCGTGCCACCCTCACTGTCGAGGGTGATGTTCACCTGGGGCTGGCCGGTCTGGGAGTCAAAGCTGGACTGTGCGTTGGCCACGCGCTCGCCGGTGATGACGATATCCCGCTCCAGAAAGGCGGTGGCCTCGCCGCTGCCGCGGGGGTCGCGGAACTCGAATTCCTCCCGCGCCGAGGACGGCGCGTCGTAGCGCGCCTCCAGACGGAACTCCAGGTTGGCGGTCTTGCCGAGAATGCGCTTCGCCTCCGCGGTGTCCTGCACACCGGGCAGCTCCACCACGATACGGTTGCGACCCTGGCGCTGCACCAGGGGCTCGGCCACGCCCAGCTCGTTGACCCGGTTGCGCAGGGTGGTGAGATTCTGGTTGACCGCGTAGTCCTCGGCTTCGCGCACCCGCTCCGGGGCCAGCGTCCAGATGATCTCATGGCCGTCATCGCTGTCGCGGGTCTCGCGGTTGAGTTCGCTGTATTCGCCCCGGATCGCGCGCAGGGCCTGGTCGCGGGCGGCGGTCTCGCGGAACACGGCGCGGATTTCGGTCCCGTCCTGGGTGACCAGGCCGCGGATGCGCTCATCGCGCAACACCCGGCGGATGCCACTGGCGTAGGTGTCCATGCGCCGCTCCACGGCGGCGGAGGTATCAACCTCGAGCAGGAAGTGCACCCCGCCGGAGAGATCGAGACCCAGTTTCATCGGCTGTGCGCCCCAGGCGGTCAGCCAGGACGGGGTGTTCTCCGCCATGTTCAGGGCCACCACATAGCCGTCACCGAGGGCGCGCTGGATCAGGCGCTGGGCGCGCAACTGATCGTCCTGGCGCTCCAGGCGCAGCAGGGCGTTGCGGCCGCTGTCGGCAACACTGGTCGCCGTCAGTGGCACGCCTTCAGCCTCCAGCGCCCGCCGGGCGCGCTCCAGTACCGCCTCGTCGATAACCGTGGCACTACTGGCACCGGAGATCTGCACTGCGGGATCCGGCGGAAAGAGATTCGGCGAGGCGTAGAAGAAGCCGACGCCGATCACCGCCAGAATCAGCAGGTATTTCCACAGCGGGTACTTGTTCAGCATAGCGATCCTGTCGATCTGGTATTGGCGCCGGTTTGCGCCGGGCGGGCCAAAAGCGGCCCATTATAGAAGATTGCCCGCCCCCGACAACCGAGGGCAGGCAGGGCCAGGCTCAACCCAGCCAGACCCGGGCATTGCGGAACAGCCTCAGCCAGGGGCCGTCCTCGAGCCAGTCCGCCGGGTGCCAGGAGTACTGCACCGTGCGGAAAGCACGCTCCGGATGCGGCATCATGATGGTGGCGCGGCCATCCGCACTGGTCACCCCCGCAATCCCGGCCGGCGAGCCATTGGGGTTGGCCGGGTACAGCAGCGCCGGCTGGCCGGCGGCATCGGCATAGCGCAGGGCCACCAGGCCGGCCGCCTCAAGCGCCGCCAGGGCGTGGGCGTCGGCGAACTCGGCACGGCCCTCGCCATGGGCGATGGGCACCGGCAACAGGGAATCCGCCATACCCTGGGTGAGCAGCGAGGGCGACGCCGGCACCATCACCTGGGACAGGCGCGCCTCGAACTGTTCACTGCGGTTGCGCACAAAGCGCGGCCACAACTCGCTTCCCGGAATCAGCTCGCGCAGATTGGACATCATCTGACAGCCGTTGCACACGCCGAGGGACACGGTGTCCGGGCGCTGGAAGAAGTCCGCAAAAACCTCCCGCGCCCGGGCGTGGAACAGGATGGTCTTGGCCCAACCCTCGCCGGCCCCGAGTACATCACCGTAGGAAAAGCCGCCACAGGCGGCCAGGGCACGAAAATCCGTCAAGGTGACGCGCCCGGCGAGGATATCGCTCATGTGCACGTCTACCGCCTCGAAACCCGCGCGATCAAAGGCCGCAGCCATCTCCAGCTGGCCGTTCACCCCCTGCTCGCGCAGGATGGCAATGCGCGGACGAGCCCCGGTGGCGATCAAGGGCGCGGCCACATCCCCGGCCGGGTCGAAACCCAGGCGCACCTGCAGGCCGGGCTCGTCGCGACCGATGGCGGCAAACTCCTCGTCGGCACAGTCGGGGTTGTCGCGCAGGCGCTGGATCTCGTGGCTGGTGCGGCTCCACAGCGCCTGCAGGCCACTGCGCGACTGCTGCCACAGGGTCTCGTCGGCACGGCGCAGGCGAATACTGTCATCCACCGTGACCCCGCCCAGGGGGAACAACAGCGCCTCAAGGCCAGCATCGGCGAACGCCTGCCGCACCGCCGCCTCACGACCAGGCGCCACCTGGAACACCACCCCGGGCTCTTCACAGAACAGCGCCGCCAGGGCATCGTCACCCGGCAGTGCGGCGAGATCGATATCCAGGCCGCAGTGGCCGGCAAAGGCCATCTCGCACAGGGTGGCGAGCAGGCCACCATCGGAGCGGTCATGGCAGGCCAGCAGGTGATCGGCATCCAGCAGCGCCTGCATCACCGGGAAGAAGTCACGCAGCCACTCGGGACGATCGAGATCGGCGGGCTCATCGCCGAGCTGGCCGAACACCTGCGCCAGGATGGAACCACCGAGGCGCTGCCGTCCTCCGGAGAGGTCCAGCAGCCACAGCGGCCCGCCACCGGGGCGCAACTGCGGCGTGAGGTGACGGCGCACATCCAGCACCGGGGCAAAGGCGGAGACGACCAGGGAGGTCGGCGCCGTCACTGCGCGATCACCCTCCGGCGTCTGCCAGCGGGTACGCATCGACATCGAGTCCTTGCCCACTGGGATGGTCAGGCCGAGTTGCGGGCACAGCTCCATGCCCACCGCACGCACGGTATCGAACAGGCACTGGTCCTCGGCGCCATGCCCCGCGGCGCACATCCAGTTGGCGGAGAGTTTGATGTCCGAGAGCCGGCGAATGCGCACACCGGCAAGGTTGGTAATGGCCTCGGCCACCGCCAGGCGACCCGAGGCAGGGCCATCGAGCAGCGCTACCGGAGTGCGCTCGCCCATCGCCATGGCCTCGCCGCGAAAACTGTCGTAAGACACGGCGGTGATGGCGCAATCCGCCACGGGTACCTGCCAGGGACCAACCATCTGGTCCCGCGCCACGGTGCCGGTGACGGTGCGGTCGCCGATGGTGATCAGGAATTGCTTGGACGCCACGGCGGGATGCTGCAGCACGCGCGGAATGGCCGCGTCCAGCTCAATGCCGTCTCGCTCCAGGGCGCGGCGCGGCTGGGGACGCCGCTCGAAGCTGCGCTGCATGCGTGGCGGCTTGCCGAACAGCACGCTCATCGGCAGATCCACCGGCTGCGCCGCGAGCTCGCGGTCGGCCACGCTCAGGTGACGCTGCGCCGTGGCCTCACCGACCACGGCAAAGGGCGCGCGCTCACGCTCGCAGATCGCCTGGAAGCGCGCCAGGTCATCGGGCATTACCGCCAGCACATAGCGCTCCTGGGCTTCGTTGCACCAGATTTCCAGCGGTGACATGCCGGGCTCGTCACTGGGCACGTCGCGCAGCTGGAAGCGGCCACCCGTGCCGCCGTCCTTGACCAGTTCGGGCAAGGCGTTGGACAGGCCGCCCGCTCCGACGTCGTGAATGAAGGCGATAGGGTTATCCGGCCCCAGTGCCCAGCAGCGGTCGATGACTTCCTGGCAGCGGCGCTGGATCTCGGGGTTCTGGCGCTGCACCGAGGCGAAGTCAAGATCCTCGCTGGAACTGCCGGAGGCCATCGAGGAAGCAGCCCCACCACCGAGGCCGATCAACATGGCGGGGCCGCCCAGCACGATCAGCAGCGCTCCGGCATCAAAGGGTGGCTTGTCGACGTGCTCCGCCTTGATATTGCCGTACCCGCCGGCAATCATGATCGGCTTGTGGTAACCCCGGCGTTCCTCACCATCCACCCCGGGAGTGGTCTGTTCGAAGCTGCGGAAGTAACCGCACAGGTTGGGGCGGCCGAACTCGTTGTTGAAAGCGGCGCCGCCAATGGGGCCCTCCAGCATGATCGCCAGGGGCGACACGATGCGCTCGGGACGGCCGTAATCCTCTCCCTCCCAGGGCTGGATATAGCCGGGAATGCGCAGGTTCGACACACTGAAGCCGGTCAGCCCCGCCTTGGGCCGCGAGCCGCGCCCGACGGCGCCCTCGTCGCGGATCTCGCCGCCGGCGCCAGTTCCTGCGCCGGGAAACGGTGCGATCGCCGTAGGGTGGTTGTGGGTCTCCACCTTCATCAACAGGTGGATGTCCTCCTCATGGTAGCCGTAGGTTAAGGACTCGGGGTCCGGGTAAAAACGCCCGGCGCGGCTGCCCACCACCACCGCGGCGTTGTCCGCATAGGCGGAGAGCACCTCCTCGCCGCCAACGCGGTGGGTGTTGCGGATCATGTCGAACAGGGAGTGGGGCTGCTCCTCACCGTCGATGATCCAGCTGGCGTTGAAGATCTTGTGGCGACAGTGTTCGGAATTGGCCTGGGCGAACATCATCAATTCGACATCGGTAGGGTCGCGACCGAGGGCGTTGAAGCCATCCACCAGGTAGTCGATCTCGTCATCGGCCAGGGCCAGCCCCAGGGCCGCATTGGCCGCCTCCAGGGCGGGTCGCCCGTTGGCAATCAGCGGCACGCTGGTCAGGGGACGCGGGGCGTGCAACTCGAACAGGGCCTGCGCCTGGTCCAGCTCGGTGAAGACCGCTTCGACCATGCGGTCGTGGAGCAGGGCCGCGGCCGCCTGCAGGGCTGCCGCGTCGAAGGGACCACCCTCCAGATACCAGGCGACACCCCGCTCCAGGCGGCGCACTTCCGGCAGGCCGGCATTGCGGGCAATGTCGGTAGCCTTGCTCGACCAGGGTGAGCGCGTTCCCGGGCGCGGCACCGCCAGCAGCAGCTGCCCCTGGCGCCGCAGTGGCTCGGAGCGCGGACCGTAGTCGAGAAGGCGCTCCAGGGTCGCACGGGCGTCCGCATCCAGCGGCACGGAGACGTCAGCGAAGTGAACAAACCCGGCTTCCAGGCCGGTCAGCGACGGCAATACCTCACGCAGCGCCTGCTGCAGTTTGCGAATGCGGAAATCAGACAGGGCGGCGGCGCCGAACAGGGTGAGCATGCCAGGGTGGTCCTCTGCGCGATCGAGCGGCAATGACAAATGCCATGCCCCGGCGGGCCGGGGTCGGCGAAGCCGGCCATTGTACTGTGAACCGGGTCGCGGGTCAGCCGTCGCGGCCGGCCTGGCGCTTGGCCGGGACACCCCGACCACACCAGGGCAACTCTGATCAATTTGGCGATCGCTCAGGCCTTGCGTTGATTCGTCTGGGGAGACGCGGTCACGCGGGAA
>JBJHBY010000011.1:0-5179 GCA_050485745.1 Gammaproteobacteria bacterium
GTGTTTGCCCCACCACCCGAAACCCCACACCCGAGGGAGTCCACCGCCATGAACAATACCCTGAGCACCTGGTTGCGCGGCGCGCTGCTGCTGGCGCTGACCGCCGGCGTCCAGGCCCAGGAGCCGAAGGTCCTGCACGTCTACAACTGGTCGGATTACATCGCCGAGGACACCCTGGCCAACTTCACAAGGGAAACCGGCATTCGCGTGGTCTATGACGTGTTCGACAGCAACGAGGTGCTCGAGGCGCGGCTGATGGCCGGGGCCACGGGCTTCGACGTGGTGGTGCCCTCGCTGGATTTTCTCGGTCGCCAGATCCAGGCCGGCGTATTCCGGCCACTGGACCGCTCCAGACTGCCCAACCTGGAAAACCTCGATCCCGAACTGATGGCGCGGGTCGCCAAGGTCGATGCCGATAATCGCCATGCCGTGCCCTATCTCTGGGGTACCACGGGCATTGGCTACAATGTGGCGAAGATCGCTGAAATCCTTGGCGACGACGCCCCGACCGACAGCTGGGACCTGATACTCAAGCCGGAGAACCTGGCGAAACTGCGCCAGTGTGGTGTCGCCTTCCTGGATACCCCCTCGGAAGTCGTTCCCATCGTGCTGCATTACCTCGGGGAGGATCCCAATTCCTTCGACACCCAGCTGATTCGCAGCAAGGCCCGCGACCACCTGATGAAGCTGCGGCCGCACATCACCTACTTTCATTCCTCGCAGTTGATCAACGATCTGGCCAACGGTGACATCTGTGTTGCCCTGGGCTGGTCGGGGGACATCCTGCAGGCTGCCGATCGTGCCGAGGAGGCCGGGCGTGGCGTCGAGGTTGCGTACTACATTCCAAAGGAGGGGGCGCCGATGTGGTTCGACATGCTGGCGATTCCACGCGACGCGCGTCACCCCGGTAACGCCCACACCTTCATCAACTACCTGATGCGGCCCGAGGTCATTGCCAACATCAGCAACTATGTCTGGTATGCCAATGCGGTGCCCGCCGCAAAGGATGACATGGACGAGGGCATTCTCGAACACCCGGGGATCTATCCCGGTGAGGACGCGGCAAAGGGCCTGTTTACCCTGGCGGTCACGCCGCCGGCGGTGGAGCGGGCCTATACCCGCGTCTGGACCGAGGTCAAGACCGGTCGCTGAAGGCGACCGGGTACTCGTTGCCATGCCGGAGAATTCGCGAAAACCCGGGGCGGAATATCTCGTCATTGCCGGGCTGACCAAGCGTTTTGACGGATACGCCGCAGTCAATGACGTCAGCCTCGGAGTGCGCAAGGGCGAGATCTTTGCCCTGCTGGGTGCCTCGGGGTGCGGCAAGTCCACGTTGCTGCGCCTGCTTGCAGGCTTCGAGCAACCCGACGAGGGGCGTATCCTGCTGGATGGCATGCCGCTGGATGGCATGCCGCCCTATGCCCGCCCGGTCAACATGATGTTCCAGTCCTACGCACTGTTCCCGCACATGACGGTGGAGCAGAATATCGGCTATGGCCTGCGCCAGGAGCGCCTGCCCCGGGACGAGATTCGCGACCGGGTCGCGGAAATGCTGCGCCTGGTACAGATGGAGCGCTATGGCAAGCGCAAGCCACATCAACTCTCCGGCGGCCAGCAGCAGCGGGTCGCGCTGGCGCGCAGCCTGGCCAAGGGCCCCAAGCTGTTGTTGCTGGATGAACCCATGGGGGCTCTGGACAAGAAACTGCGCACCCGCATGCAACTCGAGGTCGTCCGCATCATCGAGCGCCTCGGTGTTACCTGTGTGATGGTCACCCATGATCAGGAAGAGGCGATGACCATGGCCGACCGTATCGCCATCATGGACGCCGGCCAGATTCGCCAGGTGGGGACGCCCGACGAGATCTACGAGCAGCCCAACAGCCGCTTCACCGCCGAATTCATTGGTTCCGTGAATGTCTTTGAAGGTGTGCTCGACGAGGATGAAGAGAGCTACTGCACCATTCGCGTCGAGGGCATCGAGGCCCCGCTGTATGTCGGGCATGGCATCACCGGCTACAGCGAGATGCCCGTGGTCTTTGCCATTCGTCCCGAGAAGGTGCTGATCGCCCGCGAGCGGCCGGCTGATGTGCGCAATTGTTTGCAGGGGGTGATCGAGGATATTGCCTACCTCGGCAGTCATTCGGTCTATCACGTGCGCCTGCCCGATGGCCGTCGTATCCAGTCGACCCTGGTCAACAGCGTACGCTGGGCCAATGAGGCCTTTACCTGGGACGACCGGGTCTGGGTGTACTGGGGTGAAAACAGCGGCGTGGTGCTGACCGCGTGAAACAGGCATGGCGGCGCTTTCTGCCCGGTGCCCACTGGGGGGTCACCGCCTGGCCTTACCTGTGGCTGTGCCTGTTCTTCGCGGTGCCGTTCCTGATCGTGCTCAAGATCAGTTTCGCGGAGTCCGCGATTGCGATCCCGCCCTTCACCAGCCTGCTGGAGCGCGTCGACGACACGCTCAGTATTCGCCTGAATCTTGCCAACTACCGTTTTCTGGTGGAAGACAGCCTGTATATCAGCGCCTATTTCAGCTCCCTGCGCATCGCCGCGATCTCCACCGTGCTGTGTCTGCTGATTGGCTACCCGATGGCCTACGCCATTGCCCGTATGCGGCCCTCCGCCCAGAGCATCTGCCTGATGCTGGTGGTGTTGCCCTCCTGGACCTCGTTCCTGATTCGCGTGTACGCCTGGATGGGTATCTTGCGCACCAATGGTTTTCTCAACAATTTTTTGTTGTGGCTGGGTGTGGTCGAGCAGCCGCTGCAGATCCTGCATACCTCCGTGGCCGTTTACATTGGTATTGTCTATGCCTACCTGCCGTTTATGGTGCTGCCGCTATACGCCAATCTGGTCAGGCATGACCAGCGTCTGCTGGAAGCTGCGGGCGACCTCGGCTGTCGCCCCTGGCGGGCATTTCTGACCGTGACCCTGCCCTTGTCCCTGCCCGGGGTCATTGCCGGCTGTATGCTGGTGTTTGTTCCCGCCGTGGGCGAGTTCGTGATTCCCGAACTGCTGGGTGGCCCCGGCACCCTGATGATCGGCAAGATCCTGTGGCAGGAGTTCTTCAACAACCGCGACTGGCCCATGGCCTCCGCCGTGGCCATCGTGATGCTGCTGTTCCTGCTCATTCCGATCATGCTGTTCCATCGCTACCGCGCGCGACTGGAGGGGCGGGAATGAGTACCGCGCCGGGCATCTCACGCCTGACCCTGACCTTTCTGGTGCTGGGCTTCGTGTTTCTCTACGGCCCGATGCTGTTGCTGGTGATCTACTCCTTCAACGCGTCGCGCCTGGTGACCGTCTGGGCGGGCTTTTCCCTGGAGTGGTACGGCGAGCTGTTTCGCGATGAGCAGATGATGCGCGCTGCCTGGCGCAGTCTGCAGCTCGCCTTTCTGACGGCCTGGGCCGCGGTGATCCTGGGCACACTGGCAGCACTGGTGATGACCCGCTTTCACCGCTTTCGCGGCCGCACGGTGTTTACCGGGTTGATCACCGCGCCGCTGGTGATGCCGGAGGTGATCACCGGCCTGTCGCTGCTGCTGCTGTTCGTGTCCATGGCGCAGTGGATAGGTTGGCCCTCGAGCCGGGGCATGAGCACCATCTGGATCGCCCACGTCACCTTCAGCATGGCCTACGTCGCCGTGGTGGTGTCCTCGCGACTGGGGGATCTGGATCGCTCCCTGGAGGAGGCGGCCATGGATCTCGGCGCCAATCGCGTGAAGACCTTTTTCACCATCACCCTGCCGATCATCTCACCGGCGCTGATTGCCGGCTGGCTGCTGGCCTTTACGCTATCCCTGGATGACCTGGTGATCGCCAGCTTCGTATCCGGGCCGGCATCGACCACCCTGCCCATGGTGGTGTTCTCCAGTGTGCGCCTGGGGGTCAGCCCCAAGATCAACGCCCTGGCCACGCTGCTGATCCTGTTTGTGTTCATCGCTGCGTTCATCGCCTGGTGGGTGCTGCGGCGCGAGGAGAAACGGCGTCTGCGCGAGCAGCAGATGGCCCTGCGCGACGACACCGAATTCTGAGCCTGGGCCAGGCCCCGGAGGCGCATGCACTATACTCGTCTGGGTATGGAGGCAGGCTCGGAGCATACGGCGAGGCATGGCGGAGGATAGAACCCGAACAACGCGCGTGCGGCGCCGTGGCTGGATGCTCTCGGCCCTGGCGGTGCTGGTCGCGATCCTGGTGCCGGCGTGGCTGCTGGTGCCGGCGGTTGTTTCCACCACGGACAATGACGCCGACCCGGTACAGGCGCAACTGGATGTGCTGGCGCTGGACGTGTCCCGCGAGTTCGAGGCGGCGCGGTTGCATGCCGAGGCGCTGGCCCGGTTTGCCGGTGTACTGCAGCAACAGACCGGCACCGCCGGGTATTTTTCCGAATTGCGGCAGAACCTGCAGGCCCTGCTGCAGGCTACGCTGGTGGACCTGCCCGCAGCTGCGGCGGTCTATGCCATCTGGGAGCGCGACGGGGTGGATGGCCAGGACGAGGTCTTCGAGCGCGACCGTGAATACGGTTCCAACGATCAGGGGCGCTTTGCCAGCCTGTGGCAGAGGGATGCCCGGGGTGAACCCGTCAATCGGGTGCTGTCCGAAGCGGAGCTGACGACCCGCCCCTGGCGCTGCCAGCAGCCACTCCCCTGCCTGCTGGGGCCCTATGCCGACCAGCAGGAGCGCCGGGTCGCACTGGTGGTGCCGGTGTTGCGCGAGGGCACTCCCGCCGGCAGCTACGGTGTGGAGATGACGCTGCAGCTGCTGGATCAGCGCCTCGTGTCATTCCATCGCGATCAGCTTGGCGGCGACGGGTATCTGGCCCTGCTCGGCAGGGATGGCCAGCGCGTGGTGGAGGTCGGTGCATTGCCCGGCGAGCCATCGGTAGTGCACTCCCTGCCACTGGACCTTGCCGACGAGGAGCCGTGGGTACTGTTCTATCGCGGAGTGGAGGCTGCCGCGGAGAACGCCGGCAGCTGGCGTCCGCTGCTGCTCTGGCTGTCGCCCCTGATGGTGCTGGCACTGGCGTGGATGGGTGGGGTGCTGCTCGGGGTCAGTCGCGCAGAAAGGTCTCCGCATCCCTGACGAAGGACTCCGGGTCGATGGGTTTGGTGAAGTAGCCGTCGAAGCCCGCTGCCATGATTTTCTCCCGATCCCCGGCCATGGCAAATGAGGTGAC
>JBJHBY010000011.1:5189-27603 GCA_050485745.1 Gammaproteobacteria bacterium
GCGGCGTATCGCGCAGGCGGGAGTGGCCACGGATACGCTGCGCCACCTCATAGCCATCCATCAATGGCATTTGCACGTCGCAGATGATCATGTCCGGATATTCCGTGGCCGCGATTGCCACACCGGCCTCACCGTCGCTGGCCTGCAGCACCTCGTGACCGAAGGCCTCGAGCAGATGCTGCATCAGGTACATGTTCACGGCGTTGTCTTCGATGACGAGAATCCGGGCGCTCATGACGAAAACCCCTTGATGCGCAGGGTGAAGGTACTGCCCTTGCCATACTCGCTGGCGCAGTGGATGTCACCCTGCAGCAGCTGTGCGAGACGCTGGCTCAGGTGCAGGCCCAGACCGGTGCCCTCCTGGCGGCGCACGATGGTGGTGCTGACCTGGGTAAATGCGGTGAAGAGCCGCTCCTGATCCTCGCGACGGATACCCGAGCCGGTATCGCGCACCGCGATCTCGACGTGTGGATCATCCGCATCGGGCGGGCGCAGGCTGATATCGATGCGGCCCTGGTCGGTGAACTTGATGGCATTGCTGGCCAGGTTGATGATGATCTGGCTCAGGGCACGCCGGTCGGCAATGATGTGCACCGGTGTATCCGGCAGTGCCAGCTTGAGTTGCAGGCCCTTGGCTTCCGCCGACTGGCGCAGCGTATCGACGACATCCCCCACCACCGCACAGCAGTCCACCGGCTCGATGTTCAGCTCGAGTTTGCCGGCACCGATCCGCGCCAGGTCGAGCAGGTCGTTGATCAGGTCCAGAAGGTGCCGGGCGCTGCCCTTGATCAGGCCCAGCTGCTTCTCCTGTTCGGCATTGAGCGGGCCGGCCAGCTTCATCAGCAGTGTGCCGGTGAAGCCGATGATGGCGTTCAACGGGGTACGCAGTTCGTGGCTCATGGTGGCGAGGAAAGTGTCCTTGGCACTGTTGGCGTTGGCCAGTTCCTCGTTCTTCTCCTGCAGCTCCTGCTCCACCCGCTTGCGGTCGGTGATGTCGCGGATGGCGCTCATCACCAGGGTGCCCCACTCGGTACGCAGGGGGCTCAGGCTGATCTCTACGGGGAATTCCTCACCATTACTTCGCAGGCCATGCAGTTCCAGGCCCGCTCCCATCGAGCGCGTCCGCGGCTGCGCGAAGTAGTGCGAGCGATGCCCAACGTGTGCGCGTCGATAGCGCTCCGGCAGCAGCATCTCGATGGGCTTGCCCACCAGTTCGGTTCGCGACCAGCCGAACAGGGCCTCAGCCTGGCTGTTGACCAGAACGATGCGACCGTTGGTGTTGGCCATGATGATGGCGTCGGGCGTGGACTCGAGCAGGTTGCTGTAGCGCGCTTCCAGTAGTTTGGAATCCCGCCAGGCCTTCAGGTGGGTGACGTCTTTTTTGTTGATTACCAGGCACTGGATTTCACCGCGGGCATCGCAGACGGCGCGCACCGAGATATTGACGTAGACGAGGGAGCCATCCCTGTGGCGCCGGTAGGATTCGTAGGTGGACAGCCCCGACTGCAGGGCCTCGTCCTGAACCCGCTGTTCCTCCGCGATGCGGTCGGGCGGGGTGATCAGTTCGTGCAGGCGGCGGCCACGGGCTTCTGCGAGGGTATAACCGAAGGTGCGCTGTGCACCGGGGTTCCAGTGCCGGATCTCGCCCTCGGGGGAAGTGACGATCAGGGCGTCCGGCGTCTCCTCGACCAGCAGTCGGTGGTAGTCGGCGGTCGGCCCGGTTTCAGGGGTATTGTCCAGAGGCTTGCCTGGCGTCATGCGATCCTGCAGGGGAGTTCCACGATCCATCTGCCCAGCCCTGGTTGCGCCCCGCGGGTGCACTATAGCTCCCTTCATAGACACTTACTAACACGCGTATTCAGGAGCGTCAAGGCACGGTTTCAGACAGGGTGTGCGAAGATTCGACCCGCCGCGATGCGGGCCGGCTGCCAGGGGACACAAAAAAGCCGTGACCCGAAGGTCACGGCGGATGCGCAAAGAGACGGGTTTGCGGCGGCTGGATCAGTCCAGCGTGCCGAACATCTTGTCGTACAGCAGAGTGATGGTGGCGTAGTTGCCCTTGTGCATGTTCTCGTGGTGCACGGCATGCTTCTTCGTGATCCAGGTCACGGTCTTGAACGGGAAGTAGGGCAGGTCCACCTTGGTGTGATTGATGGTGTTCAGCTGGATGAACACCAGGTAGGTCACGATCAGCGTCGCCACGTGATAGGGGCCCAGTACCGGCGCGAGCAGGGCTACCGTACCCATGAACAGGGCGATGCCGATGAAGGTTTCCATCGGGTGTACATAAAACGAATCGATATGGGTAGGGCTGCGCGCCTGGTGGTGCAGGGCGTGGACCTGACGGAAGTAACCCTCGCCGTGGAACAGGAAGCGGTGGGTCAGATAATAGAAAAAGTCATAGACCATCAGGATCAGGACGATGTCCAGCAGAATCTTCCAGACCGGTTGTGCCTGCAGGGTCAGTACCAGGGGCAGGATGACCACGAAGAACAGCACGTTCATGGCCAGGCCAATCTGCTTGCCCTGTTTGATCACGGGCGGATACTTGGGCTTGGCCACCTTCTTCGCATCCTCCGCGAGGTTGTACTCGCGTGCCTTCGCCAGTGCGGGAATGCGGAATATCAGGAATTTCCCGACCACGGTGATCACGATCACCGCGGCCAGAACAACCAGGCTCGCTTGCCATTCATACGTCATGTTCTGTTTACCTCGCTCTCGGCGGAACGATCCGGTTCCCGGTTGTGTCAGTCCAGTGTGCCGAACATCTTGTCATATAGCAGGGTGATGGTGGCGTAGTTGCCCTTGTGCATGTTCTCGTGGTGCACGGCATGCTTCTTCGTGATCCAGGTCAGGGTTCTGAACGGGAAGTAGGGCAGGTCCACCTTGTTGTGGTTGATCAGGTTCAGCTGCGTAAACACCAGAAAGGTGATCACGATCGTGGCCACGTGGAACGGCCCTATCAGGGGGGCGAGCAGTGCCGTGGTGCCGAGGAAAAGGCCCACGCCAATGGCGATCTCCACATGGTGCACATAGTGCGCATCGATGTGGGTGATATCCCGCGCCTGGTGGTGTACCGCATGGACCCGACGCAAATAGCCCTGACCATGGAACAGGAAGCGATGGGTCAGGTAGTAGAAGAAGTCATACACCATCAGGATAGCGAATACGTGTGCGGCAATCAGCCACAACGGCTGCGCCTGCAGAGTCAGGATGAAGGGCGCTACGCCGATGAAAAAAACCAGGTTAATGCCCAGGCCGACCTTGCGGCCTTTTTCCAGCACCGGGCGGTACTTGGGCTTGGCTTTCTTGACCTTGTCCTCGGCCAGGTTCTGCTCCCGGGTTTTGCGCAGCGCCGGAACCTTGAACACCAGATACTTGCCGATGATGGTAAGGCCGATCACCAGTGCCAGCGTCAGCAGGGCGGCCTGCCAGTTGTAGGTCATGTCTCGTACTCCTCCTCATGTGCAGGGCGGCGCAGTTCCGCGGTGCCGCCTGGCCGATCGCCCGGGGTTCTTCCCGCCCCGGTCCCGATCCCCCCGGGCGGGTTCGATCCTGCCCTGTTGCGGGGTTGTCGGGGTCAGGATAAGGCGCCCCGATAAAATAGTCAACCATGCTTGACGTATCGGTCGCGCAGTCTTTACTATCGGTGCCACAGGGTGTTTGCTATGGTCGCTGGACCCGATGGCACTGCCGCTGGACGGCAGACCAGGAGCGCGCAGAATACGCCAGATAACAAGAGGAGCAGCACATGTCCAAGCACAAGGTTGGATTTATCGGTCTGGGCAATATCGGGGGGCCGATGGCGGCCAACCTGATCGGAGGTGACTTCCAGCTCACGGTGTTTGACGTCTCCAGCGAAGCTCTGGAGACTTTTGCCGCGAAGGGGGCCAGGGTAGCGGCCAGCCCCGCGGAACTGGCTACCGAGGCGGATATCATAGGCATCTGCGTGCGCGACGACCGCGATGTGGACGCGGTGCTGGGTGGTGCCGATGGCCTGCTTGCGGGTGTGGGCCCGGGCGCCGTCATCGCTATCCACAGCACGGTGACCCACGACGGCCTGCACCGCTGGCACGCCCAGGCCGCGGAGCGCGGCGTCATGCTGATCGATGCCCCCATCACCGGGGGAGCCCAGGGCGCCACCGACCGCGCTCTTTGCTACATGGTCGGCGGCCCCGCCGAAGTGGTCGAGCGCTGCCGCCCGGTGTTCGGCACCTCCGCACAAAAGATCGTCCACGCGGGCGAGCTGGGCGCTGGCATGGCCCTGAAGATGTGCAACAACATGATGACCTATGCCGCCTTCACCGCAATTCACGAAGCGGCGAAACTGGCCGAGGCCTGTGGCCTGTCCATCGACGTGCTGTACGAGGTGGGCCAGTCCAATGGTGTGGTCACCGAGCAGATGCATCGCTTCATCAGTAACCGCGAAAGCCTGGCGAAGGCCTGCAGTGCCGAGGATATGGCCAAGCTGTTCGGGCCCTTTGGCGCCCTCGCCGAAAAGGACCTGGACGCGGCCCTGGCCACCGCCGCGCAGAAGCAGGTGGAGTTGCCCGCCGCAGCCTTCAATCGGGGGCTGATCAACAAGGTCTTTCTGAAGCAGTACTGAGTCCGGAAACAGACGCCGGACCACGTCCGGTGAATCATTCAATTCAATGACAGAGCAGGACGGAGGAATACATGGCTGAGCTGGCTGCGGAGGCACGCATGCTGATCGACGGCAAACTGGTGCCGGCGATCTCCGGGCGCGAGTACGACAATATCAACCCCGCCAATGGCGAGGTCATCGGTCGCGTCGCCGACGCCGGCCCTGCGGATATGGAAGCGGCCATCGCCGCGGCCCATCGCGCCTTCCACGAGACGGACTGGAGCAGCAATCACGCCTTTCGCGCCAAGTGCCTGCGCCAGCTCAAGGCGGGCCTGGAATCGGTAAAGGATTCTTTCCTCGAGCAAGTCGTGGCCGAGGTCGGCACCACCCGCGGTGTTGCCATGGGGCCGCAGTGCTGGGGGCCGATCGGGATGATCGACTGGACGGTCGATTTCCTGGAGAAGTTCCAGTGGCAGCGCGATATCGGTGAGAGTGAGGTGATGGGTATCCACAGCCGGCGCCTGGTGTTCAAGGAGCCCGCCGGGGTGGTGGCGGCAGTCACCCCCTGGAACTTCCCGGTGCAGATCAACCTGGCCAAGATCATTCCCGCCCTGGCCTCTGGCTGCACGGTGGTGCTCAAGCCGGCTCCGGATACGCCCTGGTGTGCCACCATGATCGGCCGCGTGGTGGCCGAGATGACGGATATCCCGCCGGGCGTGCTCAACGTGGTCACCGCCAGTGATCCGGCGGAGGTCGGGCAGATACTGGTCACCGATCCCCGTGTCGATGTGGTGTCCTTCACCGGCTCCACCCAGGTCGGGCGCCATATCATGGCGGCAGCCGCCCCCACGCTGAAGAAAGTGTTTCTCGAACTCGGCGGTAAATCCGCCAATATCATTCTCGATGACGCGGACTTCGGCAGCGCCCTGCTCAGTTCCCTCGGTGTCTGCTTCCATGCCGGCCAGGGTTGCGCCATCGCCACGCGCCTGTTGATTCCCGAGAACCGCAAGCAGGAGGTCGAGGAGCTGCTGAAGCAGTACTTCGGCTTTATCCAGTATGGCGATCCGGACAGCGTCGACCAGATCATGGGCCCGCTGGTCAACCGCAAGCAGCAGCAGCGGGTGCTGGACTATATCGAAATCGGCAAGCAGGAGGGTGCGCGCCTGCTGCTCGGTGGCGGTGTCCCCGCCGGTCTCGAGCAGGGCTGCTATGTCGAGCCAACCGTGTTCATGGACGTGAGCAACGACATGCGCATTGCCCAGGAAGAGATCTTCGGGCCGGTGCTGGTGGTGATCACCTACAAGGACGAGGAGGACGCGATCCGTATCGCCAACGACAGCATCTACGGCCTCTCCGGCATGGTGACATCCGCCGATGAAGCCCGCGCCCTGCGTGTGGCCTCACGTCTGCGTACCGGCACGGTGAACGTGAATGGCGGTAATTTCCTCGGGCCCGACGCCCCCTTCGGTGGCTACAAGCACAGCGGTATCGGCCGTGAGATGGGGCCGGAGGGTTTCGAGGAGTATCTCGAAACCAAAACCGTCGCCATCGGCATTCAGCAGTAGACCGCACCTCGCCAGCCCGCTCCCCGCGAGACGGGGAGCGCGGCGCCCAACCCGTGACAAGGAGTACAGCATGGATTTTTCAGGCAAGACGATCATTGTGACCGGCGCCGGTGGCGGCATCGGTGAAGGCTATGCCAGGGTCTGCGCGGCCCAGGGCATGAATGTGGTGATCGCCGAACTCAGTGAGGCCGGTGGCCAGCGCGTGGCCGAAGAGATCAAGGCCGCTGGCGGCAAGGCCCTGTTCGTGAAGACCGACGTCGGCGACGAGGCCTCGGCCCGGGCCTGCGCCGATGCCGCGGTGAAGGCGTTTGGCGGCATTGATTACCTGATCAACAACGCCGCGATTTTTGGCGACATGCAGATGGCGGGGTATCTCGATGTGGATCTCGCCTACCTCGAGAAATTCATGCGCATCAATGCCCATGGCTGCCTGATCATGACCCGTGCGGTGGTCGATCACATGGTCAAGCGTGGCGGTGGCTCGATCATCAATCAGTCGTCCACCGCGGCCTGGATGGGGGCGGGCTACTACAGCGTGGCCAAGCTGACCATGAACGGCATCACCCAGAGCCTGGCGCGCGAACTGGGGCCGCGCAACATCCGTATCAATGCCATCGCACCCGGCCCGACCGAGACCGCGGCCCTGCAGAAGACCGCGGGTGACTACGCGAAGGAAATGATCAAGACCATGCCCCTGGGTCGCCTCGGCCAGCCGCAGGACATGGCCGACGCCGCGCTGTTTCTGCTCTCCGACCAGGCCAGCTGGATCACCGGCCACATCCTCAATGTCGACGGCGGCCAATTCATGCGGCCGTAGGGGTGACGCCGGGTTACGCCGCTGCGCAGCTAACCCAGCCTACGTGTGCGGCCTGTTGCGCCCGGGCTCGTAGGCTGGGTTAGCGCAAAGCGCGTAACCCAACGCTCTTGGCATCATCAGGTCCCGTGCCGCGGCCGTGTCGAGCCTTCCCTGCCGGTGGTGTCGTCGCGCTACTACAGCGAGTGGGCGACGCTGTTGCCCTCGTACACCGCTTTCACAATCAACCCCAGGCCGGTGCAATCCCCCGCCGTATGGCACGATAGCCCCGCAGCGCGCAGCGCCTCGTACAGAGAGGTTTCCGCCACGGGCTCCCCCGTGACCACGACTGAATCCGCCGCGGTCACACACTCGCCACCCCGGCGCAGTGTCACCACACCCGCCGCGGTGATGGCCTTGAAACGGATATGGGTGTTGATCGACACCTTGAGCCGCTCCAGCCGTTGCTCGTGCTCCAGGCGGCGCTTGGGACCAATCTCGGAGGCGATCTTTTCGCCATCGGTCAGTACCGTCACCTGACGCCCGCGCCGGGCCAGGAACTCGGCGAGTTCGATCGCCGCCAGGTCGGCGCCGATCAGCACCACGCGGCGCCCCAGTGGCAGCCAGGTGCTGGCGGCGCGGCGCAGTGCAGCGGGGGTCAGGTGGCGGTCTATCAGCGGCCCGGTGACGCGGATGCCCAGCCGTGCCCAGGCGGGCAGGGCGGGTGCGGGCTGCTGCAGGTGGCCGTTGGCGATCTGGCGCAGCTGGGCGCCGGTAAGCACATGGGGCAGGTCGATTCCGGGCAGCGACGGCAGCGCCAGGGTGGCGCCGGTGGCGACCACTACCTCGTCCGGAGACAGGGCCTGGATCTCCACGACGGTGGCCTCCGCACCCAGGCGCACATCGATGGGCAGGCGCTGCATCTCGCCCAGCAGATAATTCAGAAAGCGCTCGTTATCGCTGTGCACGGTGGCGGCGAGAAACAGTGAGCCGCCCAGGCGGCGCTGGCGCTCGAGCAGGGTGACGCGGTGACCGCGTTCGCAGGCCACCCGGGCGGCCTCCATACCGGCAGGGCCGCCACCGATGACCACCACATGCTTGCTGCGGGGCGCCCTGGCGTAGTTGAGCTGTCCTTCGCGACCGGTGGCGGCGTTGACCGCGCAGTGCATATTGGCGTCGAAGGGGGCGAGGAACATCGAGTCGATGCAGTTCTGGCAGGAGATGCAGCGGCGGATGCGGTCGAGCTGCCCGGCGGCGGTCTTCTCGGGGATGCGGGGGTCGGCCAGGAAGGGGCGGCCCATGACGATCATGTCGACCCGGTCTTCCTGCAGGATCTGCTCGGCGTACTCCGGGTCGAGAATGCGACCCACCGCCATCACCGGTACGTCGACCACCCGGCGGATGGCCTCCGCCGCGGGCAGGTTGAAGCCATCGGGGGTGTCGGGCCCGCAGATCATCTGCGATACCATCGGGTCGCTGACGCCACCGCTGACGTGAAAGGCATCGACGCCGGCCTCGACCAGCAGGGGGGCAATCACCGCCGTATCGTCGCTGTCGCGGCCGCCGGGGATGCGTTCGAAACCGGAAATGCGCAGGGTGACGGGAAAGTCCTGTCCGGCGACGGCCTTGATGCGACGCAGCACCCGCACCAGCAGGCGTGTGCGGTTCTCCGCGGTGTCCGCCCCGTATTCGTCCATGCGTTTGTTCTTCAGCGGCGTCAGAAAGCAGCCAAGAAGCATGTAGGCATGCGCGGCATGCAGCTCAATGCCATCGTAGCCGGCTTCCCGGGCGCGGCGCGCACCCTGGGCATACAGCTCGACGATGTCGTCGAGCTCGCTGATGGCCAGCTCGCGGCCGGGCAAGCCGGTGCAGGCACCGACGCCGGCACTGGGGCCGACCGCGGGTTCGCCGCGATAGAACAGGGCCATCGACTCCGGGCCGGGGTGGGTAAGCTGTGGCTGGACTTTGGCACCGTGGGCGTGGATGGCCTCGACCAGGCGGCGGTGGGC
The DNA here is from genome assembly GCA_050485745.1 of Gammaproteobacteria bacterium. GTDB lineage: Bacteria > Pseudomonadota > Gammaproteobacteria > Pseudomonadales > CAMLJR01 > JBJHBY01. The sequence continues at coordinate 14,142 of JBJHBY010000011.1, forward strand.
GGGGATGACCTCATCGCAGCCCAGGGTCATGGACTGGGGCTGGTATTTGTGGGTGACATCCACGGTGCACACTTCCACCGTGATCAGCCCGACACCGCCGCGGGCACGCTCCACCAGATAGTCGATCAGGCGCTGCGAGGGCGCCTGGTCATCCTCGTTGGCGTAGTTGGTAGTCATCGCCGACATGACCCAACGGTTTTTCACCGTCATGCCACCGATGCTGATCGGGCTGAACAGTTTCATGCCATGTGTCCGCTGCTGATACTGGAGGCTTGCGTTGGCCTGAGGTCAATCTGCGGCACACGCGTATGCCGCAGATTGCCTCAATGATGAATGGTGCCGGCTCAATGCTGGCCGGATTGCTCCGCCACCTGCTGGGCGACCTTGTCGACGTCCCAGTAGGCCTTCAGGCTTTTCACCTTGCCCGCGTCGTTGACCTCGTAGATGGCGATCATCTCGATGGCGGTCTTGAAGCCACCGATGGTGTTGGTGGCGGTGATGTCACAGGCGACAACGTGCTCGCCACAGGGAATTCGGCGGTGCGAGACAATGGTCAACTCGCCGGGGCCGATCATCAGGTCCCAGAAAGCGCCGATGCGCTCCTTGCCGTGGAAGCCCTCACCCTTCGGGTCATGCTCCGAGGGGCCGACCGGATCGTGGACCACGGCATCATCGGCAAACAGCGACAACCACTTTTCACGGTTGCCTGCCTGTGCATTGGCAATGGACTGGCGGTGTGCGCGAATCGCGAGGGTGTCGTCGTTCATGTGCGGATCTCCCGGGCGGTGTCGTTATGGGGTGCGTAGCGCGTTGAGGAGTGGCGCGCCAGGTCCTCGAGAATACCATGCAGGGCGGGGGCGCACAGAGCGACCGGGTACAGTGTTCTGGACTGGCGTGGATAACGGCGGCGTGTCGCCACGCCGCCATCGCAGGCTTCAACCGCCGGACTTCTGCTTTTTCTCGTCTTCGTGTTGCTGGATCGCGGCATTGATACCGGAGACGTAATGCTCCATGAAGCGGTCCGCGTTGCTCGCCGCCCACTCCAGGGACGCGGTGCGGTTGCGGTTGCTGTGCTGGAACTCGGGCATGACGTAGCGGGCGATCAGCTCATAGGAGCGCTTGGTGGCCGGGAAGCTGGCGGCGTTGTGCGCCAGCACCAGGAAGGAGCCGAAGCCACCGGATTGCTCCTGCAACAACTTGATGTGGGCGATCAGGTCGTCGGGGGTGCCGACCAGACCCACGCCGAAGGCGCCGAGCCCGCCGCTGGTCCACAGCTCCACCGCTTCGTCGAAGTTCTTCACCTGGGGGAACATGGTGCCGCCGAATTTGTGGAAGTAGTGGAACATGTCCATCAGGCCGTGTTCGAGATCCTTCAGGGCCTGTTCTTTTGTCTCGGCGATGTGAACCGGACACACCACGCGCCACTTGTTGCGGTCGATGGTCTGGCCATACTCGTCCGCCTTCTCCTGGCAAATGCTCCAGGACGTCGCCAGCGCCTTGAAGCCCTCGGGGCTGGAGGCCGCGACGGAGAGCATGCCGAGGCCGAACTGGCCGGCGGTGCGGGCACCGCTCGGCGAGATCGCGGAGGCCACGACCATCTCCACCGTCGGGTACTGGTAGGGCAGGATGTGCATGCGCGCCTCGCGCAGGGTGAACCAGTCCGTTTCCATGGTGACGGTCTCGCCGTTGAGCAGGCGCACCAGGGCTTCGGTGCCCTCGTTCATACGCCGGCGCAGATCGGCGGGGTTTACACCCATCATGTAGGCATCGGCAATCAACTGGCCGGGGCCCATGCCGAACAGGACGCGGCCGCGGGTCAGGTGGTCGAGCTGGGCGATGCGATCGGCCAGGATCAGCGGGTGGTGGTAGGCAAGGGAGCTGACTCCGGTGCCCAGGCGAATATGTTTGGTGCGCTCGGCGGCCGTGGCGATCATCAGCTCGGGGGAGGCAATGCACTCGTAGGCGCCGGAGTGATGTTCACCGAACCAGGCTTCGTCGAAGCTCAGCTGATCCATCCACTGGGTGAGTTCGAGATCGCGCTCCAGCGCCAGAGTCGGGTTGACCGTGTTCTTGTGAAAAGGGGCGAAGAAGGCCCCGAAGCGCAAGCGTCCTGGTACGTCTGCCATGGTGGATGTCCTCAAAAATTGGAAGTTGTTGTGAGCCTTACAGCTCTTCGATTCTGATCACCCCGTTGGGGCACATTCTTGCTGCTCGTCTGGCCTTTTCGTAAAGCTCGGGATCGGGCTCTTCTGCGAGTACGTAAACCGTGTCGTAGACCTGGCCCTGGTCTCTGACCTCGAAAATCCCGGGCGCTTCGAGGTGGCACACCCCGTGGCCCTGGCAGAGGTCCTTGTCGACAATCACACGGAACCTGGGCATGGGTTATTCCTCCTCATTTGTCCCCGCGGCGGCGATAGCGCAGCACGCAGGGGTCGGTCGGGCGCAGGATCAGCGCCGGCATGGTCTCGCCATACTGCTCCGCGGGCTGGGTCAACTCGAAGTCGTAGCGGTGCAGCAGCGCGGCGAGAATGGTCTTGACCTGCAGAATGGCGAAGGCATTGCCGATGCACTTGTGGCGGCCGCCGCCGAAGGGGATTTCCGCGAACACGTTCTCGGGTTTGCCGCGCTTGGGGTTGAACGCCTCGGGGGCGGTGAAGTGTTCCGGCAGCTTGTGCGAGACATACGGGCAGACCATCACATTCTTGCCCGCCTCGACCACGTAGTCCTTGTAGTGCCAGTCGTAGCGTACGCGGCGGGAGATAGCATTCAGCGGTGGATGCACGCGCAGGGATTCGTTGATGAAGCCCTCCAGCAGCGGCATGTTGCGCAGGGCGCTGAAGCTGAGTTCCTCGCCGCTCTCCATGATGGCGTCGATTTCCGCGCGCAATTCCGCCAGATACTGCGGGTGCCGGGTGATTTCCAGCAGGGTCCAGGCCGAGGTGTTGGAGCTGGTGTGGTGGCCCGCGAACATGAACCAGATCACCATGCCCGTGATTTCGTGCTCGGTCAGGTGGCGCCCGTCGCTGTAGGTGGAGTCCATGTAGATCTGGAGCATGTCGTGCTCCCACTTGCCGGATTCGCGGCGCTGGCGCACGCGTTCGGTGATCAGCTCCTCGAGGCGCTCCCGGGCGCGGTCACGCTTGATGAAGCGCTCGTCGACCTGGCCCGGGTCACGCAGGGAGGACGGGGACAGGCCATTCTCGAGATCGTGGTAGAGCTCGGCGAATTCGCTGGTGAGCTGATAGCGGAATTCCGAGCCCAGCAGGCAGTGGGTCGAGGTCTTCAGGGTCAGTTCGGTGAAGGCCTCATAGATATCGATCTCGCCCTCGTCGCCCCAGTTGGCGATGAAATCTTCGGCTTCCTGCGCGACCACGACCGCGTAATTGACCATGCGGTCGTGCTTCAGGCCCTGGTATTGCATCTTCAGCTGCTGGCGCTCGATGTCCGGTGGCGCACCGTACTGCACACCGGTGCCGAACACCGGCACCATCATCTGGTAGGCGTCTGCGGCGCTGAGCTGTTCGTCCGGGGCGCGGAAGAACGCCTCATGGGCCTCCGGGCCGACCAGCAGGACGGTCTTCAGGCCGGCGAGGTCGAATTCGCCGATTTCGCCGCACTCGGCATAGACACGCTTGAGAAAGGCGATCGGGGTTTCGTTGAACTCGCGCAGATGCCCGGTTTCAGGGTCGCCCCCGCTGACCACGGGTATGGGCTTTTGCTGGGTTCTGGTCTGTTCCATGGCGTCGGAGCTCCGCGGCCGGTTATATAAAACATTTCACAAGAAATGTTATATAACCAGCGGAGGGGTGCAGTCAAGGGTTTCGAACCAAGTCTTTCCCCCCGGATGCGGTTTGCCCGGTCTACTTTACATTTCTGGTGAAATGTAATATTTGTTGGCCCCTTCACTGTCAAGACGACCAGGAGAGCCAGGCATGATAAAGCACGTGTGTTTGATCCATTTCAAGGAAGGTACCGACACCGTCACCCGGGAGGCTGTGAAGGCTGCGTACGAGAAGCTGCCGGGCCTGATTCCCGGGCTGCGCTCCCTGAGCGTGGGCCTCGATGCCGGCCTGCTCGAGGGCAATGCCCACCTGGTCATCATCGGCGAGTTCGGCAGCCGCGAGGATTTTCTCGTCTACTCGCAGCACCAGGCCCATATGGATGTGATCTTCCCGGTCTGTGGGCCGGTCATGGCGTCTTATTCCACGGCCCAGGTCGAGGTCTGAGCCCATGGCCGCGGCCGATCGCGACGCCGGCGAGGCGGCGGCACTGACCGATCGCCTGCTGCAGCGGGCCGAGGCCCTGCAGCCACTGCTGGCAGAGCGTGCCGCCGCAGCCCGCAGCCAGCGGCGTTTGCCCGCGGAGACCCTGCGTGATTTTGCCGGGGCAGGATTCTTCCGCATCCTGCAACCGCGCCGCTGGGGTGGATACGCCCTCGACCCCCGGGCCTTCTATGCGGTCCAGCGCCGCATCGGTGCGGCCTGCATGTCCAGTGCCTGGGTGCTGGGTGTGCTGGGGGTGCACAACTGGCAGTTGGGCCTGTTCGACGACCGCGCCGCGGCCGATGTATGGGCCGGTGATGATGCGGTGCTGCTGTCGTCCGCATACGCCCCCGTCGGCCGGGTGCAGAGGGTGGAAGGTGGCTTCCAGCTCAGCGGCCGCTGGAGTTTTTCCAGCGGTTGCGAGCACTGTGACTGGGCCCTGCTGGGCGCCGTGGTGCCGCAGCCCGGTGCCCCCTTTGACATGCGCCATTACCGCACCTTCCTGGTGCCGCGGCGGGACTATCGCATCATCGACACCTGGAACGTGGTGGGGCTGCAGGCGACGGGAAGCCATGATATCGAGGTGGAAGGCGCCTTTGTACCGGAACACCGCACCCATCGCCTGCTGGACGGGTACCACTGCGACAACCCGGGCAATGCCGTCAACACCGACCCGCTGTTTCGCCTGCCCTTTGGCCAGGTCTTCGTGCGCGCGGTGTCCAGCGCCTCCCTGGGGGCACTGCAGGGCAGTCTGGATGCCTTTGTCGCCGGCCTGGCCGACGGAGCCCGTTCCAGCGCCGGCCGCGATGACCCGGCCACGCGCCAGCTGGTAGCGGAGGTGCAGGCCGATCTCGAGGAGATGCAGGCGACCCTGCAGTGCAGCTTCGGGCGCATGCTCGCCCAGGTCGCTGCGGGGGAGCCAATCCCCCTTGCCGAACGCGCGCGCTATCGCTTTGATTCTGCCCGGGTGGCGGATCGCTGTGCCGCTTTGTCGGCGCGCCTGCTCAAGGCCAGCGGCAGTGCCGGGATCTTCCTCGATCACCCGGTGCTGATGCGCCACCTCGATCTGCTCGCCGCCCAGGCGCACATCGCCAACAACGGCACGCTCTACGGTCGTAACCTCGGGGCGCAGCTGCTGGGTGAGGCCAACACCGAGTGGAGCATCTGACCCGGCCCCGCGGCGGTTCAGGTCAGGGGCCAGATCATCGGTACCACCGTCACCGTGGTAATCCCGGCCAGGATATTCAGCGGAATGCCCGCCTTGAGGAAGTCGCTGAAGCGATAACCCCCGGGGCCATAGACCATCAGGTTGGTCTGGTAGCCCAGCGGCGTGGAGAAGGCCGCCGAGGCCGCCATCATCACCGTGATCACGAAGGGTTCCGCCGGCAGGCCCGCAGCCTGGGTCATGGCCAGGACCACCGGCAGCATCAGTACCGCGGCGGCGTTGTTGGTGATGATCTCGGTCAGGATCGACACCATGAAATAGGTCAGGATCAGCAGCATCAGGGGGTTGTCATTGGCCAGGGACAGGACCGACTCTCCCAGGTGCTGGGCGGCACCGGTCTCGTACAGTGCATTGCCGACGGCGAACGACGCCGCGATGGTCACGATCACCTGCACGTCCAGACTGCGCCTTGCGTTGCTCACCGAGATGCAGCGGGTGGCCAGCATGGCGCCGCAGCCAAGCAGGGCGGCGTTGAGCATGCTGGTGATGCCGGTCGCCGCGAGCAGGACCAGCCCGAGCAGGATCAGCCAGGACAGAATGGCCTTGTCGTGGCGTGGACGCTCCTCGTCGATATCGTTGATCAGCAGGAAGTCCCGGGTGTAACGCTGCCGGGTGACAAACGCCGGCCGGGCCTCCAGCAGCAGGGTGTCCGCTGGCTGCAGGCGGATCGAACCCAGGTTGCCAGGCACGCGGCGGCCATTGCGCGCCACCGCCAGTACCGCGGCGCCATAGCGGTCGCGGAAGCGGCAGTCGCGGATGGTCTGGCCGACCACGTCGCAGTCATTCGATACCACCGCCTCCACCAGGCGACGTTCCGGCGCAGCGCGGGCCAGGGCCGGCTCATCGCCGGATTCGGAGGGGATCAGGCCGTTGATGCGCTGCAGGTCGATGACCGCCTCGATATCCCCGGCGAATACCAGGCGGTCACCGCCGCGCAGGCGCTCCTCGGAACTGACCGCGGTGACGATATTGCCGTCGCGCTCGATCTCCACCAGATAGACCCGCTTCAGATTGCGCAGGCCGGCTTCCTCGACGGTCTTGCCGACCAGCGGGCCGGAACTGGACACGGCCATTTCCACGGTGTATTCGCGGAATTTCTCGAAACTGGCGTGGGGTGCCTGGCGGTTGGACAACAGCCGCGGCAGCACCAGCAGCATGTACATGATGCCGACCACGGAGACCGCCAGCCCGACCGGGGTAATGGCGAACAGCGAAAAGCCCTCGGCGCCGGTCAGTGCCTGGTATTGACCGTTGGTCACCAGGTTGGTGCTGGTACCGATCAGGGTGATGGTGCCCCCCATGATGGCGGCGTAGGACAGGGGCATCATCAGGGTCGAGACCGGCAGCGACAGGCGGCGGGCCCAACTGGTCACGGCGGGGATCAGCGTGGCCACCACCGGCGTGTTGTTGAGGAAGCCCGAGAGCATCACCACTGGCAGGGTGATGCGCAGCTGTGCCCGGCGCAGCCCCTTGGGGCGCCCGAGCAGATGCTCGACCAGCAGATCCACGCCACCCGATGAGCGGATACCGGCAGCGATGATGAACATGGCGGCCACGGTGATCAGGCCACTGTTGGAAAAGCCGCTCAGCGCCTGCCCGGGGCTGAGGATGCCGAACACGCTGATCAGGGTCAGTGCCCCCATCATCACCAGGTCCGGCCCCAGTCGCGTCGTCACCAGGGTCAGCAGCGCCGACGCGGTGACCGCAATGACAAACCAGGCCTGCCAGTCCATCTGTTCTCCCACTCATGAAGTCTGTTGTTATCGGGTTCAGTCGGGCAGCCAGGCCTGCCGCATGCCGCGCCCCGGTCTGGATCCGGGGATATAACCTGACGATCTTAGCAGCCCGGTTCTATATCCGTGGCGCTACTGTAGCGACCCGTGTTCGCCGAGGACAATAACTTGTGGTTATTTCCTTATAGCGTGGGGGGATGCGCCAGCGCCGGGTGCTCCGGGAAGGGGGATAAAAAACGTACCGGATTTACTTGCCGGGGGGCTTCACATAGCGTTCACGGTGAACACCGATGATGGTTCCGCAGGCATCGCCGTGGCCCGCAGTGCCGCAGAGCCCCACTTTGCCACTTGGTCGCCATCTGGAGGACGCCCATGAGCTGGTTCCAGGCCCCCCGGCCCCTGCTGCCGGAGCTGATTGGATTCAACGCCCGCTGGCGCGCGCGACAGCCCGCCCTGGTGTGCGAGGACCAGGTGCAGGACTGGCAGACCCTGGATCGGCGCGTCAGCCAGGTGGCCAGCGTGCTGTTGCAGCGGGGCCTTGAGCGGGGCCAGCGGGTGGCGGTGCTGATGCAGAACAGCGCCGGGATGGTCGAGGCCCTGTTCGGCATTCTCCGTGCCGGGGGCGTGGCGGTGCCGCTCAATCTCTCGGTGGCGGATGCCGGTATCGCTGGCATGCTGCGCGATGCCGGGGCGGTGGCGGTGATTGCCAGCGATGAGCAGTGCCGGCGCGTCGAGACGCTGCGCCTCGCGGGGGAGGTATCCCTGCCCCTCGAGCGTTGCCTCGGTGTGGCCGCGCCGCCGGGCTGGACCGAGTTCGCCGGGGCGCGTGATGCCGCGCCCGTCCTGGACTCCATGCCGGAACTGCAGCCCGATGACCTCTGCAACATCATCTACAGTTCCGGCACCACCGGGCTGCCCAAGGGGATTGTGCACAGCCATGGCTGTCGCATGGCCTGGGCGGAGGATCTGTCCTTTGCCCTGCGCTACCACAGCGGCTGCGTGACCCTGTGTTCCCTCGGGCTTTATTCCAACATCAGCTGGGTGGCGATGATGGGCACCATCCTCGGTGGCGGCACCCTGGTGGTGATGCCCCGCTTCGAGGCCCGGGATGTACTCGCCCTGATGCAGCGCCACCGCGTGACCCACTCGGCGATGGTGCCGGTGCAGTACCAGCGCATTCTTGAACTGCCGGATTTCGACCACTTCGACATCCACGCACTGAAGAGCCTGATGTGTTGCGGCTCGCCGCTGCCCGTGGCGATCAAGCGCCAGGCCCTGCAGCGCTTTGGCTGTGACTTTATCGAACTCTACGGTCTCACCGAGGGGTTGATCACCGTGCTCGATCCGGAGGACGCGGCGGAGCGCCTGGAGTCCGTCGGTCGCCCCATCCCCAGCACGGATATCCGCATCCTCGACGATCAGGATCGCGAAGTGCCCGCGGGGGAGTGTGGCGAGATCGTGGGCCTGAGTCGCGTCATCATGGCGGGCTATCACGGCCGCGATGATGCCAGCGCCGACGCAACCTGGACCGACCCGCGCGGGCGGCGCTGGCTGCGCACCGGCGACATCGGCCGCGTCGACGCGGAGGGCTTTCTCTACGTGGTCGACCGCAAGAAGGACATGATCATTTCCGGCGGCCAGAACATCTACCCCGCTGATATCGAGGCGGTGTTGCTGGAGCACCCGGATGTGCGCGAAGTCGCCGTCGTCGGCGTGCCCAGCGAGACCTGGGGCGAGACTCCGCTGGCGGTGGTGGTGCCGGCGCGGGAGGCGGGCGGCAGCGAGGCTGCTGCCGAGGCCGTTGCCGAGGCCATTCGCGCCTGGGTCAACCCGCGGCTGGGCAAGCAGCAGCGCGTCAGCGCCATCGTGTTCCGGGACGCACTGCCGCGCAACCCCAACGGCAAGGTTCTCAAGCGCGAGCTGCGGCAGCAGTTTCGGGAGCAGGCGCAGTCCCTGAGCGCCTGACTCCCGGGCCGGGGTTGGCACTCGGGTTCGGACACCGGTTCAAATGCCTGTTCCGACGGCATCGAAGCGTCGCCACGCCTTGCCTGGGCTGGCGCGAGCCCTGACACTCGGGGTCACACCCGCCAGGAGCCGCCGCCATGGCCAACGTCCAGCCCAGTATCTGCCGCCTCTGCGTCGCCCATTGCGGTGTCCTCGCCAGTATCGAGGACGGGCGCGTCACCCGGGTCGAGGGCGACCCGGACAACCCTCTGTTCCGGGGTTACACCTGCCCCAAGGGGCGCGCCCTGCCGGAGCTGCACAACCACCCCGGGCGCCTGCTGCAAAGCCGCAAGCGCGGCAGCGACGGGCAGCTCCGGCCCATCGCCTCGGAACAGGCCGTCGCCGAGGTGGCGCAGCGCCTGCGCGCCATCATCGACGAGCACGGTCCGCGCGCGGTGGCCATGTACGCGGGCACCAATGTGTTGCCCTATCCGACCAGCGCGATCACCGCCAACGCGTTCATGCGTGCCATCGGCTCACCGATGTTTTTCACCTCCAATACCATCGACCAGCCCGGCAAGCAGATCGCGGCGTCGGCCCATGGTCACTGGCTCGGCGGTGACCAGCCCTTCGAGGAGGCGGATACCTGGCTGCTGGTGGGGGTGAATCCGGTGATCTCCAAGGCCGCGGGCGTACCCGGCCAGAATCCCGCGCAGAAACTCAAGGAAGCGGTCGAGCGCGGCATGCAGCTGATCGTGATCGATCCGCGCTTGTCCGAAACCGCGCGCCGCGCCGCCCTGCATATTCGCCCGCGGCCCGGTGAAGACGCGGCGATTCTCGCCGGCATGCTGCGGGTGATCTTCACCGAGGGCTGGCATGACGCGGAATTTCTCGCCGCCCATGCCAGTGGCGTCGAGGCACTGCGCGCGGCCGTCGCACCCTTCACACCGGAACATGTCGCCGCGCGCGCGGCGATACCGGCGCAGCAGGTGATCGATGCCGCGCGCATCTTTGCCCGCGCCCGCAAGGGCATGGTCAACACCGGCACCGGGCAGAGCTTTTCCATGCACAACAACCTGACCGAGTACCTGGCCCTGGCGCTGAACACGGTGTGCGGGCGCTGGGCCCGTGCCGGGGAGCGCGCCAACCGGCCCAATGCATTGCTGCCCGCCTGGCAGCCAAAGGCGCAGGCTTTTCCGCCCTATCGCGGTTGGGGTTACGGCGAGCGCATGCGCGTGCGCGGCCTCACCGATGCCGCCTGTGGCATGCCCACCGCCGCGCTGGCGGAGGAGATACTGCTGCCCGGGGAGGGCCAGGTGCGCGCACTGATCTGTGTCGGTGGCAACCCGATGGCGGCCTGGCCGGACCAGCGCAAGACCGAGCGCGCCCTGCAGCAGCTGGACCTGCTGGTGACGATCGACCCGGAGTACTCCGCCACCGCCGAGTTGGCCGACTACATCATCGCGCCGAAGCTGCAGTTCGAGACCCCGGGCATGAGCCAGGGCGGCGAGATGATCAAGTTCTTCACCCCGGGCCTGGGTTTCCCCGGTGTTTATGCGCAATACAGCCCGCGCCTGGTGGAGCCTCCGCCCGGGGCGGATCTGCTGGAGGAGTGGCAGTTCTTCCACGGCCTGGCGGTACAGATGGGGCTGGCCCTGGACGTGGTGGTGTACTTCGGCTTTGGCCAGTTCATGGAATCGCCGCCGATCGTGTATCGCCTTGATGCGTCGCACACGCCGAGCACCGAGGAACTGTACGAGCGCATTTGCTCCCGGGGCAGGGTGCCCCTCGACGAGGTCCGGCGTCATCCTCACGGCAAGGTCTGGCCGGAGGATGTGCGCGTCGCAGCGGCCGACCCGGACTGCGAGGCCCGCCTCGAACTGGGCAACACCACCCTGTTGCAGGAGCTGGCCGAGGTGGCGTCAGCGGACCACGAGGCCCGGCATGATCGCAGTGTGTTTCCCTACCGCTTGCTGTCCCGGCGCCATAACAACTTCATGAACTCCCTGGGTACGCGCATCGACAAACTCAATGGGGGCCGCGCCAGCAATCCGCTGCTGATGCACCCGGAAGACCTCGCCGCCCTGGGCCTGCGCGAGGGCGATGCGGTGCGCATCGAATCCGCCCATGATGCCATCCCCGCGGTGGTGGCGGAGGACGCCACCCTGCTGCCCGGCCTGGTGGCGATGACCCATGCCTTTGGCGGGCGCCCCGGCGACGAGGCACGCTTTCGCGAACTGGGCAGCAACCCCGGGCGCCTGGTGGCCACGGACGTCGACTACGATCCGCTCACCGGGATGCCGCGCATGGGTGATATCCCGGTGCGTATCCAGAGCCTGGGGGCCTGAGCTCCAGGCCCTGAAGTCGCGGCGGCTTGTCAGGCCTCCAGGGCCTCCAGGGCCATGGCCTTGCGCCGGTTGAACTCGACGATGATCTGCTGCATGCGTGTCTCATCATAGGCGCGCAGATTGCTCACCAGCAGTTTCTTGCTGCCGCGACCGATCACCTCGCCGTCACAGTGAATGGCGAAGTCCAGCCAGACATCGCCGCGCTTGCCCTGCACATCGAGGCGGGAATTTTCCAGCTGCATGCGCAGGCTGGATGCCGGTCCGGGCAAGTCCAGGGAGTCCAGGCTGAAGTCCATGCTGTCGTAGATCACCAGCGGCCGTTCCGGATTGAACATCACCCCGTGCTGTGCCAGCAGGGGCTGCAGGACGTGTGGAAAATTCTCGCCGGAGAACGCCACGTAATGCCGCGTCATGGCTTCCAGAAGCGTCGGCTCACTGCGGCGGGCACCTTCCCGGGTGAGGGTCAGCACCTCGCGCCCCGCGGCGGTGGTCACCGCGATGGTGGTTGCATCGGTCTGCGGAAACAGCAAGGCTTCATCCGCGTCCACCATGCCGGTGAAGCGGAAGCTCATACGCTGGGAGAGGCCATAGCGCTGCAGCGCCAAAGCGAAGAGAAGATCTCCCGGAACACAGAAGCGGCGCGAATCGGCATCGTGAATCGGGTTGAAGTCCCCCGCCACCTGCTTGGCAAAGCGGCTGGCCTGGTCTGCCGAGATGCGAATGTGCGGGCCGGCGGCCTGATGGAATGGATCAAGAAACATGGCGTGCGGTCCCGGTAGCTGGGTGACCCGGTTCACGGGTGCGCCGGCGAGCGGCGCAGGATAGTTGATTTCTGCTATGCATTGACCTAATGTCACCGGTGTCACATTCAGGGGTGATTGGCCGTGGAGGGATTCCCGCAGCCACTTGCCCGGGGTGCATCGGGCGCAGCCCGGTGCGCTGCAGCGTCAGTGACCAGTGCCGCGCCAACCAGTGCAGGGAAGCCACCATGCCCACCGTCCTTCCGTCCTTTGACAGCCCCGTAATGCGCCTGCCGACCCCTGGGCCCGCGCCGTGATGGCTTCTGCTTCCTGACGCTCTCCCGGACGGGGTTCTGCCCATTCTCGCTGCTGCCCCCGGTGCTGCCGCACAGCTGCGGCGGGCGCGCGACCGTCCTGCGATGAGCACTGTGGGGCTGCGTTGGCCACAGGGTCGTGGCCCTCGCGCCGAGGGAACGGCGGCGCACCCCACAGTGCTCTTCACAGGGTGGTTGCACAGGATGATTGCGCGGGGCGCAGCCTGATGGCCCGGCCACGCGCCTGTTCCGGTAGCTCAACGCCCGCGCTTCTCCCAGCGGCTGTACAGGTGTACGGGAGCCTCATAGGGGCGAACTTCCATGTAGGTCCGTTCGTAGCCGGTATGCGCGATTTTCCACTCGCCGTCCAGTCTCACGTATTCATCGGCGTAGAAAGCCGCGCCCTGAAGCAGGGTGTTGCCGGGCATGTCCGGCAGATCCGCCCCGGGATTGATGACCCGGTCTTCGAGGTACCAGGTACCGCGCGCCCGGTTCGCATCCAGAATCTCGATCTCCGGATGGTGGGCCTGGTGCAGGGTGATGATGGTGCTGTCCAGATTGCTGCGCAACCAGCCGACGATGGCATCGCGACCCTGATGGCTGTTCTTGCCGCCATCGTAGGCGCAGGTGGCGTCGGGGGCGAAAGTGTCGGCCAGCAGATCCCAGAGCTTGAGATCCACCGCCCGCAGATACCGGTATTTGAGCTGGCGAATCGCCTCAATGGCTTGCAGTGTGTCCATGCTCATCTCCGCTTCATCGGCCAAACAGGCCGCGCACACCCTGGCGGATCTCATCGGATACACCGCGCCGTGCCTCATCCCGTGCCTCATCGGCGACACTGCGGGTTTCGTCCGCCGCTTCGCCGCCGAGTTCTTCGGCCATGCGCTGCATCCAGC
>JBJHBY010000012.1:0-26935 GCA_050485745.1 Gammaproteobacteria bacterium
AGATGGGCGGAACGTGCCGGAGTGGGCGGAAAATCAAGGGCATACCGATACCGGAAACTCACAGTCGGGCCAGATCGTTGTAGAGTGCCAGTAACATGATTCCGCCAATGATGAGCAGCCCAACCTGGTAGCCGATGATCTGGACCCGCTCCGGAACCGGGCGACCAGTGACCAGTTCCACCAGGCCATAAACAATATGGCCCCCGTCGAGCACCGGGATGGGCAGCAGGTTGAGCACCCCGAGGCTGACACTCAGCAACGCCAGAAAACCGAGGTAGGTCTCCAGCCCGGACTCGGCCGAAGCGCCCGCCACTTTAGCAATGGTAATGGGGCCACTCAAGTTTTTTGGCGAGATCAGCCCGACGATCATCTTGCGGATCGCGTCCAGGGTAAACACCGACATGGCCCAGGTGCGCTCCCCTGCGGCCAGCAGCGCCGCCACCGGACCATAGCGAAATTCGCGAATCATGTGATCCGGCCACGCCGGCATCTGCACACTGACCCCGACCTGCCCGAAGACTTCGTCGCCCTCCTGCCGCCGATCCGGCACCAGTTCCAGGGTCAGGAAGCGGCCATCACGCTCGACCTCGATGCTCATCGCCTCACCGGGGCGGGCGCGGACATAGTCCACCCACTGGCTCCAGTCCCGCATGAGTTCGCCATCCGCGCTGTACACACGATCCCCGGCCCGCAGCCCGGCCCGCTGCGCGGCGCTGTCCTGCATCACCTCGGCGATCACCGCCTCCACCCGCGGCCGATACAGTTCCAGCCCCAGCGCGGTGATCAGGTCCGGCGCCTCCTCACCCGCGAGCCAGGCATCCAGCTCAGCCTTGGAGACATACACCAGATCGGAGCCGGGATAACGCGCGCTGAACTCGATGGGCCCGCTCTCGCCGATACGCCGCAGCAGGCGCAGGTGCAGCGCCTGCCAGGTCGGCGTGGGCCGGCCATCGACACTGAGAATCTCCTGCCCCGGAGACAGGCCAGCGACCTCGGCAATGGAGCCCGATTCAACCCGTTCGATGACCGGCGCCACGCCGGTCTCACCGGACAGAAACAACAGCCAGTAAACACCAATGGCCAACAGGAAATTGGCCAGGGGCCCGGCGGCGATGATGGCCAGTCGCTGCCCGACCGGCTTGGCGTTGAAGCTGGCTTCACGCTCGCTCTCGGGCACTTCCATGGCACGCTCATCCAGCATCTTGACGTATCCGCCAAGAGGGATGGCCGCAATGACAAACTCGGTGCCACGGCGATCGAACCAGCTGAACAGTGGCTTGCCAAATCCCACGGAAAAACGCAGCACGCGCACGCCACAGCGCCGCGCCACCCAGAAGTGGCCGAACTCGTGGATCGTCACCAGAATGCCCAGGGTGACGATGGTGACCAGAATTGTCTGCAGCAAGCCCATGGGCAAGCGACCCTTTGATTTGACCGCTGGAGATTGTGTGCGGGAGACGTTACCCGTGGCGCTCAGCCAGGGCGGTTGAGCAGTTCCTGAGCCCGGGCCCGGAGGTCCAGATCCGCCTGTTGGACCGCCTCCAGGGAGGAGGGTTCAGCGCCGGACGTGTCCGCGAGCACACGCTCGATGATATCAGGGATGTCGATGAAACGGATGTTACCCGCAAGAAAAGCCGCTACAGCCACCTCGTTGGCCGCATTCAGGGCGATACTGGCCAGACCTCCCGCCTGGAACGCCTCCCGGGCCAGACGCAGGCAGGGGAAGCGCCCTTCGTCCGGCGCCTCGAAATCCAGTCGGCCCCGGCTGATCAGGTCGAGCACCGGCACACCCGCTTCGATGCGCTCCGGCCAGGCCAGGGCATGGGCAATCGGCGTGCGCATGTCCGGATGGCCCAGCTGCGCCAGTACCGAGCCATCCACGTACTCCACCATCGAGTGCACCACGCTCTGCGGATGCACCACCACATCAATGACCTCCGGCATCACGCCGAACAGCCAGCAAGCCTCGATCAGCTCCAGCCCCTTGTTCATCATGCTGGCGGAATCCACCGAGATCTTCGGCCCCATGGACCAGTTCGGATGAGCACAGGCCTGGGCGGGTGTCACGGTGGCCAGATCCGCCACCGGCAGGGTGCGAAACGGGCCTCCGGAGCCAGTCAGCAGAATGCGGCGCAGGCCCGCAGGGGCGGTACCACACTGATAACCCGCGGGCAGGCACTGGAAAATCGCATTGTGCTCGCTGTCGATGGGCAGCAGGCTGGCACCACTGCCGGCCACCGCCTGCATGAACAGGCCGCCCGCCATGACCAGGGACTCCTTGTTTGCGAGCAGCACATGCTTGCCGGCGCGCACCGCCGCCAGGGTTGCGGCCAGGCCCGCACCGCCAACGATGGCCGCCATCACCGCGTCCACTTCGGGGGCACCGGCCACCGCTTCGAGGCCCGCCGCACCGGCCAGCACCTCGGTCTCGCTGCCGCGCCGGCGCAGGGAGCGACGCAGCCGCTCCGCGGCATCCGCATCGCGCAGCACCGCATAGCGCGGCTGGTGTTCGATCACCTGCTGCAGCAGCAGCTCATCACTGCGGTCGGCGGTCAGTGCATAAGCGCGATACTGCCGCGGATGACGCGCCATGACATCCAGCGTATTGCGCCCCACCGACCCGGTGGCACCGAGCACAGTGACCTGCTTGACTTCCTGCCGGCGCATCAGGGCCAGCCCACCAGCAGCAGGCCAAGAACGAACACCGGCGCAGCCGCGCTGAGACTATCGAGGCGATCCATCACACCACCGTGGCCGGGCAGACAGCGACCACTGTCCTTGACCCCGCGATGGCGCTTGATCATGCTCTCGAGCAGGTCACCCAGCACCGACGCAAGAGCCGTGGCGGCAGCGACCAGCAGTAGTGGCAACGGCGCCACCGCGCCGCGCCACAGCATCCACCACGCCAGCAGCGCCAGAGTCATGGCACAGACCAACCCACCCCAGAAGCCGGCCCAGGACTTTCCGGGGCTGACCCGCGGCGCCAGCTTGCTGCGCCCCCAGGCGCGTCCGCTGAAGAAGGCACCGATGTCCGCGCTCGCCACCAGGGCGATCAGGAACAGGATCAGGATGACACCCTGCTCCTGTCCACGCAGGAACGCCAGGGCCACCCAGGCGGGTACCAGCACCAGAGCCCCGATCAGCAAGCGCGCCGCTCGGGAACCCCAGAGCAGCGCGCTGCCCGGATAACCCTTCACCCAGAGCAATGCCAGGCTCCACCAGATGCCCGCCAGACCGACGATGTCGCGCACCCGCAGGGGCTCAACCTCGCGCAGCAGCCGGGCATAGGCGGCTGCGAACAGCAGCAGCGACAATATCGCAACAACATAGGCTGCACGCGCCGCCAGGCCGCGCAGGCCGGCCAGATCGGACCACTCCCAGGCCGCCAGCAGGACCACACCACCCAGCAGCACCAGCAGCAGCCCGGGCGGCAGCAAGAACAGGGCCGCCAGAAGCCCGGCCACCAGCACCACGGCGGTGAGAATGCGCTGCTTAAGCATTGCCGGATGCCTCTGACATCGCCTGCAGAGGCTCGCGGGTTCCAAAGCGGCGCTCGCGCGCGGCATAGGCCGCAAGGGCGCGATCCATTTCCGCCTCACTGAAGTCGGGCCACAGGGTATCGGTAAAGTACAGTTCCGTGTAGGCCAGCTGCCACAGCAGGAAATTGCTGATGCGCTGCTCACCAGCGGTGCGAATGCACAGATCCGGCGGCGGCAGATCGGACGCAGCCACGAAGCCGGCGAACACATCCGTGGTAATGCTGTCCGGATCGAGCCCGCCATCCAGTACCCGGCGCGCCAGACGCCGTGCCGCATCGGCAACATCCCAATGGCCGCCGTAGTCGACGGCGATGACCAGGGTGGAGCGGCGATTGCCCGCGGTGAGGCGCTCGGCACGCTCCATACGCCGCACCAGGGCGGGCTTGAGACGATCGCGCCGGCCGATGAAACGCAGGCGCACACCATCCTCATGCAGGCGCCGCACTTCGCTGTTGAGATAGGTTGAAAACAAGCGCATCAGGGCAGCCACCTCGGCAGGCGGGCGGTGCCAGTTCTCGCTGCTGAAGGCGAACAGGGTCAGTACGCGAATGCCGTGGCGCTCACAGGCGCGCAGCACTGCGCGAATGGCTTCCACACCCGCCTTGTGCCCCATCGAGGACGGCTGCCCCCGGGCTCTGGCCCAGCGGTTGTTTCCATCCATGATAATGGCGATATGGTGGGGGACGGACACTGCATGCCCATCGCCCCTGATGCTGCCGGAATCGTCCGTCATAAACACCGACCGGAAACCCCGGCCTCAGATTTCCATCAGGTCTTCTTCTTTTGCGGCGAGCGCCTTGTCGACCTCGGCAATACTGCGATCAGTGATCTTCTGGACCTCATCCTGGGCACGGCGATCCTCGTCCTCGCTGATTTCCTTCTCCTTGAGGAGATCCTTGAGGGTACTGATCGCATCACGGCGCACGTTGCGGATGGAGACCCGCGCGTGCTCGGCCTCCTGACGCGCCTGACGGATATAGCCCTTGCGCGTCTCCTCGGTCAGGGCCGGCATCGGAATGCGAATATTGTTGCCCGCAGTGCTGGGATTGAGGCCGAGATCGGATTTCATGATGGCCTTCTCGATCTCGGGCACCATACTCTTCTCCCAGGGCACCACGCTCAATGTGCGGGCATCCTCGACGTTGACGCTGGCCGCCTGACTCAGAGGCACTTCGCTGCCGTAGTAGTTGACGCGAATACCATCCAGAAGACTGGGGTGCGCCCGCCCGGTGCGAATCTTGTTGAAATTCGCCGCCAGCACCTCGACCGCCTTTTTCATGCGCTGCTCGGCATCGCTCTTGATCTCGTTGATCACTGTCCATCCTCCTCGCTGCCGGAGCCATGCACCAGCGTACCCTCATCACCACCGACGACGATGTTCAGCAGGGCGCCGGGCTTCTCCATGGCGAATACCCGGACCGGCAGGTCGTGATCACGACACAGGCAAATCGCGGTCAGGTCCATGACCCCCAGCTTCCTGCCCAGAACCTCGTCAAAGGTCAGATGGGCGTATTTTACGGCATTCGGGTCAAGCATGGGGTCGGCACTGTAGACTCCGTCAACCTTGGTTGCCTTCAGCACCAGTTCCGCATCGACCTCGATACCGCGCAGGCAGGCCGCAGAATCGGTGGTAAAGAAGGGGTTGCCGGTACCGGCGGAGAAAATCACAACCTCGCCGCGCTCAAGGGCACGCACGGCCTTGCGCCGGTCATAGTGATCAACGACACCACTCATCGGAATGGCGGACATCACCCGCGAGGCGATATCCGCGCGCTCAAGGGCATCACGCATCGCCAGGCCATTCATGACCGTGGCCAGCATGCCCATGTGATCACCGGTCACCCGGTCCAGACCAGCCGCCTGCAGCGCGGCACCGCGAAACAGGTTGCCACCGCCGATCACCAGCCCGACCTGCACACCGATACCCACCAGTTGGCCAATTTCCAGGGCCATGCGATCGAGAATGCGCGGGTCGATGCCCAGACCATCACGCCCGAGGGCCTCGCCGCTGAGCTTGAGCAGGATGCGCTTGTACTTCTTGTCCCGAAACTGGCCTGGCATGGTGTCACTCCAACGCGGCGGTGGCAGATATGAAAACGGGGCCCTGCGGCCCCGTCAGCGACTGCAGGCCTCAGCCTTTGAGCTGGGCCGCAACCTCGGCGGCAAAGTCCACCTCTGCCTTTTCGATCCCCTCGCCGGTCTCGTAGCGGATAAAGGACACTACTTCTGCCCCCGCCTGCTTCACCAACTGGCCGACCGTCACCTCGGGGTTCTTGACGAAGGCCTGCTCGACCAGGCTGTTCTCCGCCAGGAACTTGCGCACGCGCCCGGCGATCATCTTCTCGATGATCTCCTCGGGCTTGCCGCTCTCCCGTGCCTGGGCCGCATAGATTTCCTTCTCACGCACCAGCGTCTCGGCCGGCATCTGATCGGGGTGCACCACCGGCGGATTGACCGCGGCAACATGCATCGCCACGTCACGGGCCAGTTCGGCATCACCGCCCTTGAGGGCGACCAGTACCGCGATCTTGTTGTTGGAGTGCACGTAGCTGCCGATCACACCGGCCTCGGCGGCCAGCAGTTCGGCGCGACGCACACTGATGTTCTCGCCAATCTTCTGCACCAGCGCTTCGCGGGCATTCTCCAGCTCGCCAGCCATGAGGGCAGTGATATCGGTTTCGCGACGGCTGAAGACTTCTTCCGCCACGCGGGTGACAAAGCCCAGAAAATTGTCATCACGCGCGACGAAGTCGGTCTCGCTGTTGACTTCGACGACAATGCCGTAGCTGCCATCTTCGGCCACACGAGTGGCAACCACGCCGTCAGCGGCGGTACGGCCGGCTTTCTTGGCCGCCTTCATGCCACTGGATTTGCGCAGTTCGTCAATGGCGGCCTCGATATCGCCACCGGCCTCGACCAGGGCGTTCTTGCATTCCATCATGCCGAGCCCGGTACGCTCGCGCAGTTCCTTGACCATTGCTGCGGTTACAGCTGCCATAAGCCCAGAATCCTCCAATACTGCGGCCGCGCGGGGGGTGTTCCGCTGCGGCCGGACTGGGGGCTTGACGCCCCCGTTCATTCAATCAGGTCGCGCTCAGCCAGCGGCGCCTTCTTCGGCCGCAACCTCGACGAACTCATCCTTGGCCACGGCGGCATCACCCGCACGGGCACCGAGGATGGCATCCGCCACCGTCGAGGTGTAGAGCTTGATGGCACGAATGGCGTCGTCGTTGCCGGGGATGACGTAATCGACACCATCGGGGTTGCTGTTGGTGTCCACCACGCCGATCACCGGGATACCCAGCTTGTTGGCTTCCTGGATGGCGATGCGCTCGTGGTCGACGTCGATCACGAACAGGGCGTCGGGCAGGCCACCCATGTCCTTGATACCACCGATGGAGCGCTCCAGCTTGTCCATGTCGCGGGTACGCATCAGCGCTTCTTTCTTGGTCAGCTTGTCGAAGGTACCGTCATCGCGCTGCGCCTCGAGTTCACGCAGGCGGCGGATCGACTGGCGGATGGTCTTGTAGTTGGTGAGCATGCCGCCCAGCCAGCGATGGCTGACATAGGGCATACCCGCACGCGAGGCCTGTTCCTTGACGATGCGGCCGGCGGCACGCTTGGTGCCCACGAACAGGATTTTGTTGCGATTGGCTGCCAGGCGGCCGATAAAACCGAGGGCGTCGTTGAACGCCGGAACGGTGTGCTCGAGGTTGATAATATGGATCTTGTTGCGGGCGCCGTAGATGAACGGTGCCATCTTGGGGTTCCAGAAGCGGGTCTGGTGGCCAAAATGGACACCCGCCTGGAGCATTTCACGCATGCTGACTTGGGTCATGATTGCTGCCTTTTCAATGGGTTGGGCCTCCACGCACCCGGCCGATCCAACCCTCGCCGAAGCGTAGGGCACCCAGGACCAGGTGACGGTGCGTGTGCGGATTTTCCCCGCCGTCCGGCGAAGAGGGGCGCTTTATACCACAACTGGCCGCCCGCCGGAAGCACTGCACCTGGCTCGCCAGGGTGGCGGCGAGCCGGGCCCGGAGCCCCCGCCGCTGGCCGGGCTGCCGGCGCTGGCGCGCCCGGGGTACTGCCCCTGGCCTCATGCCCTTAGCCTCAAAGGAGGGCTTCGTTATACAATACGGCCCTTACCCGCGCGCCACATGCGCAACACACCCCATCCGTCAGTACGCAGCAGTCGATGAAGATTACGATCAAGACCCCGGAAGAACTGGACAAGATGCGCATTGCGGGCCGCCTCGCCGCCGAGGTCCTGGAGATGATCGGGTCCCATGTGCAGCCCGGCATCAGCACCGGCGAGCTGGACCGCATCTGCCATGACTACATCGTCAACCGGCTCGATGCCGTCCCCGCACCCCTGAATTACCACGGTTTTCCGCGCTCCATCTGCACCTCCGTGAACGAGGTCGTTTGCCACGGCATTCCCTCGGAGCGCAAGCTGCTCAAGGATGGCGACATCATCAATATCGACATCACGGTCATCAAGGACGGCTTTCATGGCGACACCAGCGCCATGTTCCATGTCGGCAAGCCCCGCAGCCACAACGAGCGTCTGGTGCAGATCACCCGGGAATGCCTTTATCTGGGTATCGAACAGGTCCGCCCCGGCGCCAGGCTGGGTGACATCGGCCATGTCATCCAGAAGCACGCCGAGGCCAACTACTACTCCGTGGTGCGGGAGTACTGCGGACACGGCATCGGCCGGGGCTTTCACGAGGACCCGCAGGTGCTGCACTACGGCCAGCCCGGCACCGGGGTGGAACTGCGCGAGGGCATGACCTTTACCATCGAACCGATGATCAATGCCGGCAAGCGCCACGTGAAACTCAACAATCGGGATGGCTGGACCGTCACCACCAGGGACGGCCGCCCCTCGGCGCAATGGGAGCACACCCTTGCCGTCACCCGCGACGGCGTGGAAGTCCTCACCGCACGCAGCGACGAACCCTTTCGCCGAGGCTGACCCCCAGTGACCACAACCGGCCTGCCCGTCGATATTCTCGATCCACACGCGCTGCAACAAGCCCTGGCCGAGTCACAGGACCCGGTGCCACTGCTGCGCGAGACCATCGAACGCGCCAGCGGCTGGCTCGACGAAGGCTTCCGGCGCGGACGCCATATCCGCGACCTGGTGACCCTGCGCGCCCAGCTCATCGACCAGTTGCTGATCAGCCTCTGGCACAGCTGCACGCCCCCGCCGGGCATCGCCCTGGTCGCTGCGGGCGGCTACGGCCGTGGTGAACTGCACCCGCACTCGGATATCGACCTGCTGCTACTCCTGGCCGACGATGCCGGCGACTGCCGCCACAGCATCGAGCAGTTCATCACCCGGCTCTGGGACATCAATCTGCAGGTTGGCCACAGTGTGCGCACCGTGGCGGAGTGCGCCGGGGAAGGCGCACGCGATGTCACCGTCGTCACCAATCTGATGGAGTCGCGTCTGATTGCCGGCCCCGCCACCCTGCACAGCGCCATGCTCGAGGCGATCGCCCCCTCGCGCATCTGGCCCAGCCGCGAGTTCTTCCGAGCCAAGTGGGACGAACAGATCCAGCGCCACCGCAAGTTCGGCAACACCGAGTACAACCTCGAACCCAATGTGAAGAGCTCGCCCGGGGGCTTGCGCGATATCCAGATGATCGGCTGGGTGGCGAAACGCCACTTCGGGGCCAGCCATATCGGAGAGCTGGAACAACGGGGCTTTCTCACCCGGGAGGAAATGGACATCCTGCAGCGTGGCCAGGATTTCATGTGGCGTGTGCGCTACGCCCTGCACCTGGTCACCGGGCGCGCCGAAGACCGCCTCCTGTTCGATCACCAACGCACCCTGGCGGGCCTGTTCGGATACGAGAGCGATGACGCACGCCTGGCGGTAGAGCGTTTCATGCAGCAGTACTACCGCTGGGCGCTGGCCCTGGGGGAGCTCAACGAAGTCCTGATGCAGCATTTCGACGAGGCCATCCTGCGCGCCTGCGAACCCGAGACAGTGCTCGAGATCAACCCGCGCTTCCGCGTGCGCAACGGCTATATCGAAGTCACCAACGACAAGGTCTTCGAGAAATCACCCTCGGCCCTGCTGGAAATCTTCGTGCTGATGGCGCGCAACGAGCACATCCAGGGGATTCGTGCCGCCACCATCCGCCTGATTCGTGAACACCGCGACCTGATCGACGACAATTTCCGCGGCGACCCTCGCAACACGCGGCTATTCATGGACCTGCTGCGCTCCCCCCACCATATGGCCATACAGCTGCAGCGCATGGGACGCTACGGCGTGCTTGGCAACTACCTGCCGGAGTTCGGCCGTGTCGTCGGCCAGATGCAGCACGACCTGTTCCATATCTATACCGTCGACGCGCACACCCTTGAAGTCCTGCGCAATATGCGCCGCTTCCTGCAACCGGAGTACCAGCGCAAGTTCCCGGTGGCGGCGCGTGTCATCCGCCGCCTGCCCAAACCCGAGCTGCTGTACATTGCCGGGCTGTACCACGACATTGCCAAGGGCCGCGGCGGCGATCATTCGCAGCTTGGCGCGCGCGATGTCGTGCGCTTCTGCGAACGCCATGACCTGAACCGTCGCGACACCAACCTGGTGGCATGGCTGGTGGAGAACCATCTGCTGATGTCCACGGTGGCGCAGCGGCGCGACATCTCGGACCCGGAGGTGATTCGCGAGTTTGCCCTGCAGGTCGGGGACCAGCAGCATCTCGACTACCTGTACACGCTGACGGTTGCCGACATCACTGCGACCAACCCCAAGCTGTGGAACACCTGGCGCGCCTCCCTGCTGCGGGAGTTGTACGCCGAGACCAAGCGCGCCCTGCGCCGCGGCCTGGAAAACCCGGTGGACAAGCAGGACTGGATCGACGAGGCCCAGCAGACCGCCATCGACCAGCTCGAGGATCTCGGCTTTACCGAGGACGAGGTTCGGCGTCTGTGGGCCAATACCGGCGAGGACTACTTCCTGCGGGAGAAGATCGAGGACGTGGTCTGGCACACCGCCGCTATCGCTGAACACGGCGAGGCGGATACACCGCTGGTGCTGATCAAGAAAAGCTCTGACTCCATTCTGGAAGGCGCCACACAGATCTTCGTGCGCTCGCAGGAGAGGGACAATCTGTTCCCGATGCTCGCCGCCAGCATGGAGCAGCTCGACCTGAGCATCCAGGATGCTCGACTGTACAAGTCGGGCACCGGGTTCATCCTGTACACCTTCTTCGTGCTCGATGCCGACGGCCAGTCCATCGGGGATGATTTGCCACGTATTGCCCATATCCGTCAGTTGCTGCTGGACGAACTCAGCCAGGCGGAGCTGTATCCGGACATCATGCGCCGACGCACACCGCGGCAGATGCGGTTGTTCTCCATCCCCACGGAAACCAGCATGTTCCTGGACAAGGTCAAGCGACAGACTGTGCTGGAAGTCATCACCCCGGACCGGCCGGGGCTACTCGCGCGCATCGGCCGCATTTTCTTCCAGTTCGGCATCGAGTTGCAGAATGCCAAGATCGCCACCCTGGGGGAGCGCGTGGAGGACGTGTTTTTTATCACCGACCGCCAGCAACGCCCGATCGATGACCCGGCGCTGCAGGCGGCCATCCAGCAGGCCATCAAGAAGGAGCTCGACGAGCAGGCCGCGGCCTGATCGAGCACGCCATGAACCCTGACCTCGACCTCCTGCATCCCTACCCCTTCGAGAAACTGGCCGCGCTCAAGGCCGGCGTCGAGCCACCGTCCCTGCCGCATATTGCCCTGTCGATCGGCGAGCCACAGCACCCTGCCCCGGTGTTTGTGCGCCAGGCCCTGGCGGACAATCTCGGCTGCCTGTCAAACTACCCCACGACCCTCGGCATCCCCGAACTGCGCTCGGCCATCTGCGAATGGGCACAGCGCCGCTTCAGCCTGCCGCCGGGCAGCCTCGACCCTGCCCGGCACGTGCTGCCGGTCAATGGTACCCGCGAGGCCCTGTTCGCCTTCGTGCAGGCGGTCATCGATCGTCGCGAGCGGCCGGCGGTGCTCTGCCCCAATCCGTTCTACCAGATTTACGAAGGCGCCGCGCTGCTTGCCGGAGCCGAGCCGGTGTACCTGAACACCCTGGCCGACAACCGCTACCTGCCGGATTTCGACGCCGTACCCGAGTCCACCTGGCGACGCTGCCAGCTGCTGTTCATCTGCACGCCAGGCAACCCCACCGGCGCCGTACTGCCGATCGCGACCCTGCAGCGGCTGATCGAACTGGCGGAACGCCATGACTTTGTCATTGCCAGCGATGAATGCTACTCGGAAATCTACTTCGACGAAGACCAGCCTCCCACAGGGTTGCTGCAGGCCGCGGCGGCCATGGGAAACACGGACTACCGCCGCTGCGTGGTGTTCCACAGCCTGTCGAAGCGCTCCAACCTGCCGGGGCTGCGTTCGGGGTTCGTGGCCGGCGACGCCGGGCTACTGCACGGCTTCCTGCGCTACCGCACCTATCACGGCTGCGCCATGCCCATCCAGCACCAGCTGGCCAGTATCAGCGCCTGGCGCGATGAAGACCACGTGCGCGCCAACCGCGCCGCCTACCGGCGCAAGTTCGACGCGGTGCTGGAACTGCTGGATGGCCATCTCGACGTGGCACGACCGGATGCCGGCTTTTACCTGTGGGCGCGCACGCCGCTGGCGGATACCGATTTCACCCGCGAACTGTTTGCCCGGGAAAACGTGACCGTGCTGCCCGGCCGCTACCTCGGTCGCGAGGCAGACGGCATCAACCCGGGCGAGAACCACGTGCGCATGGCCCTGGTCGCCACCGAGGCCGAATGCACGGAGGCGGCGCGACGCATTCAGCGCCTGCTGCAGGCATTGTGACCACCATGGATACTGCTCTGCCCCCTCGCGGCAAGCGAGCTCGCGCCGCCTACATCCTCGAGCGCCTGCAAGCCCTGTACCCGGAACCGCCGATCCCGCTGCGGCACCGCGACCCCTATACCCTGCTGATTGCCGTGCTGCTCTCCGCCCAGTGCACCGACGAGCGCGTCAACCAGGTGACGCCGGCACTGTTCACCCTTGCCGACAATCCCTTTGATATGGCGCGGCAGCCGGTGGAGGCGATTCGCCAGATCATCCGACCCTGCGGCCTGTCGCCGCGCAAGGCCCAGGCCATCAGCGAGCTATCACGCATCCTGATCGACGAACACGGTGGTGAGGTCCCCGCGGACATGGCGGCGCTGGAGCGCCTGCCCGGGGTCGGCCACAAGACCGCCAGCGTGGTGATGTCCCAGGCCTTCGGCGAGCCCGCCTTTCCGGTGGATACCCACATCCACCGTCTGGCCCAGCGCTGGGAACTGAGCGACGGCAGCAGCGTAGTGCAGACCGAACGCGACCTGAAGCGCCTGTTCCCGAGGGAGTACTGGAACCGGCTGCACTTGCAGATCATCTACTACGGCCGTGAGCACTGCAGTGCACGTGGCTGTGACGGCCGCCGCTGCGAGTTGTGCAGCACCCTGTTCCCACGGCGCAAACGCCCGAAGCTGACCCGCAAGGCCTGACGCCCGCCATGCTTTTTGTTATCCTCTGGCGCCGTTTTCGCAGCGAGTGACCGGCGCCATGCTCACCCTCTACGGCATCCCCAACTGCGACACCGTGCGCAAGGCACGCCGCTGGCTGGAGCAACAGAACCTCGAGTATCGTTTCCACGACGTGCGCAGTGATGGCCTCGACGCCAGGCAGCTCGGGAGCTGGGCCGATGAACTGGGCTGGGAGGCACTGCTCAATCGCCGCAGTACCACCTGGAAGCAGCTCGACCCGGCGCTGCGTGAGCACGTTGACCGCAAGGCCGCATTGGCGCTGCTGCTGCAGCATCCAACCCTGATGAAGCGGCCGCTGCTCGACACGGGTCACGAACGCGCGGTGGGCTTCTCGGCCGAGCAGTACCGGGCACTGCTGGCACGTCACACACTTTGAACAAGCAGCGCCACCCCAGGGCTCTGCCCCCCTCACACAGGATTCACGACATGAGCAAATTCTTCAGCGCCGGCATCGGCATTGGCACCCGCAACCGGAACAGCGACTGGCTGGAAGTGTTCTACCCGATGCCTCTGCTCAATCCGGGTGAGGCCCTGATCACGGCGCTGCGCCAGAGCCTCGGGCTCGGCACCGGCAATCACGTGGTTGATCTCACGGCCGCGAACGCCGCATCGCTGCAACAGGCCCTGGCAGCTGCGGGCGAGGCGGAACAGGCCGCCCTGGTCGAGACGCTGACTGGTTCCGACCGACCCGCGCTGGTCTGTGTGCTGGAGGAGGACAGCAGCCCGGCAAGCATTCCCGAAGCCTACCTGAAGCTGCATCTCCTCTCTCACCGTCTGGTACGCCCCCACAGTGTGAATCTGGGCGGTCTGTTTGGCGTACTGCCCAATGTGGCCTGGACCAGTGCCGGCGCCATCGACCTGCTGGAGCTGCCACAGCGCCAACTGCAGGCCCGGCTGCGCGGCGAAACCCTGCAGGTGCACTCGGTGGACAAGTTTCCGCAGATGACCAACTACGTCGTGCCGACTGGCGTGCGTATCGCGGACACCGCCCGCGTGCGTCTCGGCGCTTACCTGGGCCAGGGCACCACCATCATGCACGAGGGTTTCGTGAACTTTAATGCGGGCACAGAAGGGCCCGGCATGGTCGAGGGCCGCATCTCCGCCGGGGTTTTCGTCGGTGCCGGCTCCGATCTCGGCGGTGGCTGTTCGACGATGGGCACGCTCTCCGGTGGCAACAACGTGGTCATCAGTATCGGCGAAGGCTGCCTGATCGGTGCCAATGCCGGCGTCGGCATCCCCCTGGGAGATCGCTGCACCATCGAGGCCGGCCTGTACATCACCGCGGGCAGCGTGGTCAGCGTTCTCGACGACCAGCGCCAGGTGGTCAAGACGGTGAAGGCGCGGGACCTGGCCGGACAGTCGGACCTGCTGTTCCGTCGCAACTCCCGTAACGGTGCCGTTGAAGTCCTGACCAACCGCTCCGCCATCGAGCTGAACGAGGCCTTGCATGTGAATAATTGAGACGGGAAACGCGGGACGGGAGACGGGAGACGCCAAGGGCGAGACGCAAGATGCGAGACGCAGACCGGGCTCAGGGGCCGCCTCTGCGCCACTACCCCTGCCAGACGTTCCGCCTCTCCTGCCCAGCGTCTCCCGTCCCGCGTCCAGCCCTCCAACCCGTGCTACCATACCGCCCGCGCCAGCGGAGGCCCGCGATGTCCGGCAACGACCACAACCCGACCCTGCAACTGACCTGCGAGCTGATCCGCCGTGCGTCGGTCACACCCGACGATGCCGGCTGCCAGACACTGATCGGGGAGCGCCTTGCGCGCTGTGGCTTCGAGCTGCAGTCACTGCGCTTTGGGGAGGTCGACAACCTCTGGGCCGTGCGCGGTCATGGCGGGCCTCTGCTGTGCTTCGCCGGGCACACCGATGTCGTACCGGCGGGCGATGTCCGAGCCTGGCAGAGCCCGCCCTTCGAGCCCGAGGTGCGCAGCGGCTTTCTGTATGGTCGTGGCGCCGCGGACATGAAAGGCAGCCTGGCTGCCATGGTCACCGCCTGCGAGCGCTTCCTGGCGATCCAGCCGGATCACCGCGGACGCATTGCCTTTCTGCTCACCAGCGATGAGGAAGGCCCGGCCGTGGACGGCACGGTACGCGTGGTGCAATGGCTGCAGGAGCGAGGCGAGCACATCGATTACTGCGTCGTCGGCGAGCCCTCCTCCAGCACCGAAGTCGGCGATGTGATCAAGAACGGCCGGCGCGGCTCGCTCGGCGCGGTGATGACCGTGCGCGGTATTCAGGGGCATGTGGCCTACCCCCATCTGGCGGACAACCCGATCCACCGCGCCATGCCGGCCCTGGCGGCCCTGACCGCGGAGCACTGGGACGCGGGCAACGCTTTCTTTCCCGCGACCTCGCTGCAGATCTCCAATATCCAGGCCGGCACCGGGGCCACCAATGTCATCCCCGGCGAGCTCAAGGTGGTGTTCAATTTCCGTTTTTCCACCGAGGTGACTGCGGAGGAACTGAAACGACGCACCATTGCGATCCTCGATCGCTTCGATCTCGACTACCACATTGACTGGACGCTCAGTGGAGAACCCTTTCTGACCGCCGCCGGCGAACTGGTGGATGCGGCACGCGCCAGCATTCATGCGGTATGCGGCCGTGACACGGAACTCTCTACCGCCGGCGGCACCTCCGACGGGCGCTTTATCGCTCCCACGGGGGCGCAGGTGCTGGAACTGGGCCCGGTCAACGCCACCATTCACAAGGTCGATGAATGCGTGCGCGTCGCCGATCTGGAACCCCTGGCGCGGATGTATCAGGGGATTCTGGAGCGCCTGCTGGGCCGGGGCTGACCACGGGCATGAACTGGCGTGCCCTGCTGGACGACCCGCGACGCCTGTTCCGGGTGTTCTGCCTCGGTGCCATCCTGTGCTGTGCTGGCGTCGGCACTGTGCTCTGGGCCGACGCCAGCCTGCCGCCGTCGTTACGCCAGGAACTGGTCACCGCCGCTGCGGTGGTTGCCATCGTGGCTGGCCTGGCCATCGCACTGACCGCACATATTGCCCTGCTGATCCACCGGCTGCGCCACGCCGGTCGCAAATGACAGGTTTCAGCCACCGACATAAACGTCAAAGCGCACACTGCGCCCCTGCAGTGTGTAGGACGGCGCCCGCTGGGCCAGGGGTGGTGCCTTGCGCCCACGCTTGACCACGACCCGGCGTACCGCCGCCTGACACGCTGCGTCAAGCAGCGCGGCTTCATTCATGTCGTCGTCCTCCAGCAGGCGATGCAACCATTGCATGGCCTTGCCCGGCAGGGCCGTATCGCCCTTGTCGCGACTGAACATCGGGTCGAGATAGACCACATCGGCCTCGCCCCCCAACTGCCGCAACAGTTGCCGGGCATCACCCACCCGCAGGGAAAGGCGCGAGATCGCCAGATGCATGGGGGCTTCATCGCTGCGTGCCGCCCGCCGCAGGCCATCCTCCAGCAGGGCCGCCACCACCGGGGAGGACTCCAGCATCAACACCTGATGCCCCCGCCAGGCAAAAGCCAATGCGTCACGCCCCAGTCCGGCGGTGGCATCGATCACCCTCAGGGGCTCGCGACTGCGCCCGGTGACCGCGCGCACGGCGAGATCCGCGGCGGTCGCACGACGGCGCCACTGCGGTGCAAGAAAATCGACGCAGACGCCGTGACGAGCGCCGGGAGGCGCCAGCTCGAGCCTGTCGTCGCGCCAGCGCAGCAGCAATTCGGCTTGAAGGGCGTCCTCCGCAACGGCGACAGGCATAGCCAGGCGCGAGGCAAGCTCCCTCGCGGCGATAGAGTCGCCAAGCACCGCCAGCCGTACCACAGAGTGTCAGGCCGCCAGCAGGGAGCGAGCCTCGTCGAGCTGCCCGCGGGCCTCAGCCAGAACCTGCAAGGTCATCTCGGGGGTAAGCTTGCCGAGATTGAGCTTGCCAAAAGCCGGGACCTGATCGATCGGCGGTGGTGCCGGACGCCGTCGCTTGCCAATGAAACTGTGCAGGTTGGCGACCAACACAAGGTCGCAAAGATCCGCCTGGCTGCCGGGGCAGCGCTGCCAGTCGTAACAGCCCCAGGCAACGTCCACCAGCTCCGGCGGGAACTCCCAGTGCGCCAGGACCATGGCGCCGGCCTCGCAGCGCAGGGTATCGATCCAGTGATCCAGCAGGGCCTCGTCCGCCAGCAATTTCGGATAATTCTCAGCGTAGTTCAGCACCGCCAGCACACCGATATTGCTGACCAGACCACCGAGCATGGCTTCCTCGGGGCTGAACTGGTGGGTATGGCGCGCCAGCACAAAGCTGATGGCGGCAACGTCGAGACTTTGTTCCCAGACCGCCGTCATGCGCTTGCGCAACGCCGGCGAACCGGAGTTGAACAGGTCGCGAAGGGCGAAGCCCAGCACCAGTTGCCGGGTGGTGACCAGGCCCAGGCGCACAATCGCCTCAGTCAGGGTTTCGCACTTGCTGACACCGAAGTAGAGCGAGCTGTTGGCAGAACGAATCACCTTGGCTGCAATCGCCGGATCCCGGTTGATGACCCGCGCCAGCTGCGCAGCACCCACATCGTAATCATCCAGCATGGAACGGATCTTGAGCGCCACCTCCGGCAGCGAGTTGAGCACGAAGCGGTTGGATTCAAGGTCATGACGGAAGGCCTGCAGCATCTGCTGCGCCTCATCGGCGTCCGCGTCCAGCTCCACCACCCCGTAGCCGACATCGATCGACTCGCGCTTGCGCCGCTGTTCCGACAGCGCTTCCAGCAGGTCGCGATCCACCTCGAAGTACTCCACGGTGGTCAACGCCTTCGCCGTATACTGGCGGGGCCTCAGGCGGGCAATGGGCAGCTTCGCCACCTCCGAGCTCGCATCGATGGTGCGCTCGCGTCCATCCTCGGCAATCAGTTGCAGGCGACCAGCCAGAAGAAAGATGTCGATGCTGTCGATGTCGCCGCAGCGAAACAGGATATCGCCAAGGCTTGCCCTGCGTACGGGGATGCGGCTGGCGAGAACAAGCCGGTCATCGTCGCCGAGCTGGTTGAACGCGGGATAGTCGCGCAGGCGCTCTGCACTCAGCAGGCTGCTTTCCGGGACCATTGGGCGTACCTCGCGAGACGATGGTGGCAGTATAACTCGATCCGCCATCACGTTAATGCATCCTCGTCGAAGGTCGCAACCGCACAGCCTCAGGGTTTACCCAGAATCAGGGTGGGCAAGCCCTCGACATGCAGGTTGATACGCAAGCGATGCGCCGGCCGCGGGATGTCCGGAGAGGGTTGCACGGTTGGGGTGCGCTCGCCGCTGACAAAACAATGCAGGGCACGTACGCCGAAACCGGACAACTCCAGACCAGCGGGGCGGGCAAGACTCCGGCCCGCGCGCTCCACAAATGCGACCGTGTCGACATCGATCAGAAAGGCGCCCTCCCGATCTGAAGTCGGGATGCGACTGCGAAAATCACCGACCAGGAGTTCGCCCGGGGCGCTGCCCCGCAGCATTGACTCCAGCGCCAGGGGGAGAGAGCCGGCCACCATGTCATTCCCACCCCCGGCCCAGCGACCGCAGCTGCAGGTCCCGACCCCGAACGCCGCGGTCAGCGCAGGTGAATCCGCCAACGCCCCGGAACGTCGCGCCAGCGCCCGTTCACCGAGCAGCAGCAGTACGAGCTGGAACAGGGCCACGTTAGCCGCGGCGCCACGCTGCCGACTCCAGATATGGAATCCGTCGGCCCGCGCCTGCAACAGCGGGGAAGTCACGATTCCCTGCAGGGACAACGCCCGCCGGGCTTGCTGCAGCGCTGCGGCCAGAGCCGCCAACTGACTCGCCTGCTGCAGTGGCTTCTCCGCCAGCCCGTCAAGCCTCAGGGCCCAGAGCCCCGCATCCCGGACGCAGTGCACATCAAAGCGGCGGAACAGGTCGTCGACCGCGGCCAGAGCCAGGGAATCACCGTCAAGCGGCAGGGGCAGATCAAGCCATTGGGGCTCCAGGGACAACGCCGCGGCGAGGGCAGAGAAGGCAGGTGCGTCCAGTCGCCGCGGGCCATCGGCGATGATGGCAAACTCCGGAGCTGCATCCGCCAGCACCGCCATGGCCGCCAGCGCATCGGCGGACCCCGGCAGCACGGCCACCCCGCGTGGCTGGACCTGCCACGCCAGGGGCAGCAGCCCCGGCCGGTCCAGAAGCCGCATCAGCAGCTTCTCCAGGGCGAGCAGTTTGCTGTGCAGCACCCGGGAGCCCGGTGCGGCGGCCGCCGCAGACATCGCGCCCGACGCCCCGGCAGTATCAGGTACTGGCAACTCAGACAAAGGCCAGACCAATGCCATCGGCCACACGACGCACCACACGCATGGGGACAGGCTGCACATTGATGGTGCCGCTGTGGCGACGAATGCACACCTCAACCACGGTGCCGGGGGGTGGTGGCACATGCTGGCCGGTAAAGGCAAACAAGCCGCTATCGGACAGGTCCCGCGCCTGCAGGCGCATCTGGCCAAAGCCCGGGTGCCGGATTTCGACGATCGCGGAGCTCTGCTCCCGCGGGTATATTCTGCGCTCGTGCATAAGCGCCTCTGCAGAGGGACAGGGCCCGGTTAATCCACTATTATTTATTGCATGATCGTTCCGGCACTCTACCCGCTCCCGTGGCCGAGAGCCAGACCCGCCAAAACGGCCCGGACACCATGCCTGTTCTGCTGAGACTGCTGGCGCGCCTGCCGCTTCCAGTACTGTACGTGTTTGCCAGCCTGCTGGCACCGCTGCTGCGCCATCTGCTGCGCTATCGTCGCCGCACGGTACGCCACAACCTGCGCGCCGCCTTCCCCGAATGGACCGATCGCGAACTGCGACACACCGAGCGCGGCTTCTATCGTCATCTATGCGACGTGGCCGTGGAGACCCTGTGGAGCACTCGCGCCAGTGCCCGCACAGTGCGCGCACGCGTGCACTTCGAGGGACTCGATGCACTTGACGAGGTCCTCGCACGCCGAACTCCCGCGCTGATCCTGACCCTGCACCAGGGTAACTGGGAATGGCTGCTGAATGCGGTCTGCGACTATCTACCGTGCCCTCTGGATGCCGTCTACAAGCCGCTCCACGATACAGCCATCGATACCCTGCTGCGAGAATCCCGCGGGCGCTTTGGCGGCAACCCGATCGCCTTTGCCGATGCCGCGCGCGAAATGCTGCGGCGACGCCGCGAGTTCCGCATGTTCGCCATGGCCGCGGATCAGGCTCCCTTCAAGAAGGACAAACGTCACTGGACCCTGTTTTTCGGCCGCCCCGCGGCTTTTTACCTGGGACCACAGAAAATCGCGGAAGCCGCACGCTATCCCGTGCTGTTTGTATCGATGCGACGCTTGCGTCGCGGTCAGTACAGTGCGCACTTCGAGTTGCTGGCCGAGCCGCCTTACATGCGCGGCGGCAGCGATATCATCGAGCGCTACGCGTCAGCCTGCGAACGCACCATTCGACACCAGCCCGACAGCTGGCTCTGGAGTCACAATAAATGGAAGCACTCCCCCCCAACGGCGACACAGCAGGAGCTACAGGGCTCCGGACCCTGAGTGCGCAAGCCCGCGACTCACTGCTGCAGCTCTGCGCACAGGAGCAGCTGGCCGGGAGCTTCGCCGACATGGCAGCCTCTCACTACTGGCCGCTGGCACAGTGGCTCTGGCAGCACTGCCAGCATCAGGGCACCCGGATCATCGGCATCAACGGAGGCCAGGGTAGCGGCAAGTCCACCCTCGCACGCCTGCTGGCACGCTGGAGCGACGATGTCGGGCTGCTCGCGGTGGTCCTCTCCATTGACGACCTCTACCTGAGCCGCGCCAGACGCGCGCACCTCGCCGATACGGTCCATCCCCTGCTTGCCACCCGGGGAGTGCCCGGCACCCACGACGTCGCCCTCGGTATCGAGACCCTGCGGCGGCTGTGCTCGGCAGACACCACAGACGCAACCCCGATTCCTCGCTTCGACAAGGCCACCGATGAACCCCTGCCGAAAGATACCTGGCCATGCCTGCGGGGGCGTCCACAACTGATCCTGCTTGAGGGCTGGTGCGTCGGGGCACCCCCACAGGACGATACCGTGCTGGTATCTCCCATCAACCGGCTGGAGCGCGAGGCCGATGCGGACGGGCACTGGCGCCGCTTCGTGAATACCCAGCTGCGCGAGGTCTATCCCGACCTGTTCGGCTGGCTCAATGCGCTGGTGATGCTGCGCGTACCCGATATGGACTGCGTGTTCCGGTGGCGCCGCGAGGCGGAGGAGAAGCTGGCAGGAAACCTGCAAGGCATCCGGGCAAGCCATGCTGAAACATATCTCGGGGAGGAGGGTCGCAGAACGGAAGTCCCCGGCGAAAAGGGGCCGCAGGCCCGGACCTCGCCGGGTCTGATGGATGCGACTGCACTGGAATGGTTCATTATGCACTACGAACGCCTGACCCGGCATCAGCTCGACGTCCTGCCTGCACGGGCAGACTGGGTGTTCCAGCTGAACCGGGCACACGGCATCGACCACGTCCGGCGGCCCGCGTCATGAGCAGGCGCTGGCTGGTATTCACCGATCTGGACGGCACCCTGCTGGACCGGGACAGCTACAGCCTGGAAGCGGCCCGCCCCGCCCTCGCGGCCCTGCGCCAACGCTGTATACCGGTGATCCCGGTAACCAGCAAAACCCTGGCGGAAATCGCCCCCCTGCAGGCCGTGATGGGGGATACCGGGCCCGCCATCATCGAGAACGGCGCGGCGGTACTGATTCCGCAGCACCAGGCCGAGCTGGCCAGTGCCGATGCACGACGCGAGGGCGAGTGGCTGCTGCACTGGTTTGGCCTGCCCAGGGCACAGATCATCGATTGCCTGAACCAGTTGCGCCGCGAACCCGCGTTTCGCTTCGAAGGCTTCGCCGACTGGAGCAGCGCCACACTCGCCCACCACACCGGCCTGAGCCAGACAGCGGCTCGCCGTGCACAGCAGCGCCTGGCCAGCGAGCCCCTGCTCTGGCAGGGTAGCGACGAGGCGCTGCAGCGCTTTCGGCAGGCGCTGTCCGAGGCCGGTCTGCGCCTGCTGCAGGGTGGCCGTTTCTGGCATGTGATGGGCAGTTTCGACAAGGCCGATGCCGTACATTGGTTGTGTGAACGCTATCGCCGTCTGTTGCGGGAGCCGGTGGCGACGATTGTCCTCGGCGACAGCCATAACGACCTCGGCATGCTCGATGCCGCGGATGTCGCAGTGATCATCGCCTCGGCACACTCGGCGGAATTGCAGCCGAAGCGGCCGCCACGGGTTCTGCGCAGTCATTTGCCCGGGCCGGCGGGCTGGTGCGAGTGCATTCTCGAACTGCTGCGCGATATCGCGCCCGATGCGGGCAAGCGCACGGGCTCACCTTCACCACGCTGAACGGACGGCACCGCGTCATGGGCGACTTCTACCAGAACGGCATCGTCACCACCCTGCACAACCTGCAACAGCGCCCCCTGCGGGACCTCGAAGCGGAGCTGCTGCGCTTCAGCCGGCAGCGACCCATGACCCTGGTGCTGCCTTGCCTGTATTCCGAGCTGCAGGGCCCGGCCCTGTCCCACATCGTCGATGAGCTGATCGAAGTGCCCTACCTCGATGAAATCGTGATCGGGCTGGATCGTGCCAGCGCGGAGGAGTATCGCCACGCCCGGCGATTCTTCGCACGCCTGCCGCAACGCCATCGCGTGCTCTGGAACGACGGCCCTCGCCTGCAGGCCCTGGATCGGGCCCTGGCTGAACACGGGCTGGCCCCTCAGGAGTATGGCAAGGGTCGCAATGTGTGGTACTGCCTGGGTTATGTGCTCGCCGCGGGCCGCGCCGAATCCGTGGCCCTGCACGACTGCGACATCCTGACCTACTCCCGCGAACTGCTGGCGAGACTGATCTATCCCGTGGCTCACCCCGGGTTCAATTATGAGTTCTGCAAGGGCTATTACGCCCGAGTCGCCGATGGCAAGGTCAACGGCCGTGTCAGCCGTCTGCTGGTGACCCCGCTGCTGCGTGCACTGAAGAAGGTCTGCGGCCCCAGCGAATACCTGGAGTACCTGGACAGCTTTCGTTACCCCCTCGCGGGTGAATTTTCCCTGCGCGTGGATGTGATCAGCGACCTGCGCATTCCCAGCGACTGGGGACTCGAGATCGGGGTGCTGTCGGAGATGAAGCGCAACTACGCCACCAACCGCATCTGCCAGGTGGACATCGCCGACAGCTACGACCACAAGCACCAGGACCTCTCGGCCGAGGATGCCAGCAGCGGCCTGTCGAAGATGAGCCTGGATATTGCCAAGGCGCTGTTCCGCAAACTGGCAACCCAGGGCACGGTGTTTTCCAATGAGACCTTTCGCACGATCAAGGCAACGTATTACCGCATCGCCCTGGACTTCATCGAGACGTATCACAACGATGCCCTGATCAACGGACTGACCCTGGACCGGCACGCGGAGGAACAGGCGGTCGAGTTGTTCGCGGGCAATGTGATGAATGCGGGCCAGTACTTTCTGGACAACCCGATGGACACGCCTTTCATCCCGAGCTGGAACCGGATCGGCAGTGCCATTCCGGATATCGGCGAACGCTTGCTGGAAGCCGTGGAAGCGGATCACGAAGAGTACTGAGGAGGCCGGCCTTTGCGGCTGAAACGGAAAGAGACAGCCATCCGATGAGCGAAAACCAGCACGAACTCCTGCAACAACTGACGGGTCATCTGGAGCGCATCTACCCGGAGGCAGACACCGACACCCTGGCCCACGCCCTGATCGCGGCCATGGGTATCAGCTCGCAACCGCAACACCCCGAACCCCACCACAACCCGTGGGATGCCGGCGACGTCCTGCTGATCACCTATGGCGACTCGCTGTTGCGCAGCGGTGAAAAGCCGCTGGATACCCTGCACCAGTTCCTGCGCCAGCACCTGCGCGACCATATCAGCGCGGTGCACATCCTGCCCTTTTTTCCCTACAGCTCCGACGACGGCTTCTCCGTCATCGACTACCGCCGTGTCAACGACGCCCTGGGAGACTGGGAACAGATCCGCGCCATCGGCGCCGACTTCCGCCTGATGGCCGACCTGGTCATCAACCACTGCTCAGCACGCTCCGGCTGGTTCGAGAATTTCCGTCGTCGTCTCGACCCGGGGCAGGACTACTTCGTCGAGGCCGACCCGAACCAGGACCTGTCCGCCGTGGTTCGCCCCCGCAACTCTCCCCTGCTCACCGAAGTCGAGACCCTCGATGGTCCACGCCACGTGTGGACCACCTTCAGCGCCGACCAGGTCGACCTGAACTTCGCCAACCCCGCCGTGCTGATCGAGTTCGCGCGCATTCTGCGCCACTACCTCGACAACGGCGTGCGCCTGTTCCGCCTGGATGCCGTGGCCTTCCTGTGGAAGCAGCCCGGCACTGCCTGCGTGCACCTGCCGCAGACCCATGAACTGATTCGCCTGCTGCGCCTGCTGCTCGACCACACCGTGCCAGATGCGGTGGTGATTACCGAGACCAACGTGCCACAGCACGAGAATCTGACCTATTTCGGCAATGCCAACGAAGCTCACGTCATCTACAACTTCTCCCTGCCTCCGCTGCTGGTGCATGCATTGATCAGCGGCGATGAACGCCACTTGCGCGACTGGCTGCTGGGCCTGCCACCGGCGCAGGCAGGCACCGCCTACCTCAACTTTATCGCGTCCCACGACGGCATCGGTCTGCGCCCGGCGGAGGATCTGCTCGACGAACAGGAACTGGTGACTTTTATCAGCACCATGCAGCGCTTCGGTGGGCGCATCACCATGCGCTCCGGGCCCGATGGCCTGGACCGGCCCTACGAAATCAACATTGCCCTGTTCGATGCCCTCAAGGGCACCGCCAGCGATGGCCCCGACCGCTGGCAGCAGGCGCGATTCCTGTGCGCACATACCATCATGCTCGGCCTCGCAGGGATTCCCGCGCTGTACATCCACAGCCTGGTCGCCACCGAGAACGACCATACCCGGGTGGAACATACCGGGCGCCTGCGCTCAATCAACCGCCACCTGTGGAATGCGGACGAATTGCTGGCGCGGCTGGACAATCCCTGGAATCATCACGCCAGAATCTTCCGGGGCATGTGTCACCTGCTGGACCTGCGCCGCGCGCAACCTGCCTTCCACCCGAACGCCGGCCAGTACCCGCTGCTGCTGGAACCGGGCCTGTTTGCCTTCTGGCGCGATGCCGCGGAGCACGGGCAGCGACTCTTCGCCATCCACAATCTGTCATGCCGGGAACGGACACTGCGTCTGAGCAGCCTGAACATGCCAGCCGCCCCCGCGTGGCACGATCTGATTGGCGATGTGGTTTATACCGATAGTCAGGCCGTGATCGAGCTGGCACCGTATCAGTGCCTGTGGCTCAGCGACCGCCACTGAACCCTACGGCGACCGAACCCGGCAGGGGCGTCGCGGTCGAAGCCCAGTGACCGCGCCCGGCAACCGGAACCGGAACCGGAACCACCCCCAGGACAGTGAGGGTTTCAATGCCCCAGAATGCGCTCAACCCGGACCAGATCCGGGTACTGAGCTGGAACATCGCAAAGGGCCAGCGAGTGGGCTGGGACAGCGACCTCACCGTGCTGTCCCATAACTCCGACCTGGTGCTGATTCAGGAGGCACGCCTGGAGCACGGCGTGCACCGCTATTTCGATGACTGCTGCTGGGCTTTTGCGCCAGGCTTCACCCGCGGCAATGTCACCACCGGCGTCATGACCATCGCCAGTGCGGAAACCCTGCGCCACATCCCCCACGCCCACCGGGAGCCGCTGACCCGGCTGCCCAAGGCGGCCCTGGTCACCGAATACCGCCTGCAGGACAACGAGCACACCCTGATGGTCGCCAATGTGCACGCCATCAATTTCACCCCCGGCACCCTGCACTTCCGGCGCCAGCTGGAGGGGCTCTACACCACCCTGCGCGAGCACCAGGGGCCGCTGATTCTCAGTGGTGACTTCAACACCTGGCGCAACAAGCGTGTGGAGGTGCTCAGCGCTCTCGTCGAGGCCCTGCGCCTGCACGCCGTGGAGTACGAGGGTGACTGCCGGCGCCTGGCCTTCGGCCAGGCCCTGGATCACGTGTTCTACCGCGGCCTGCACCAGGATCGCTGTCGCGTGCTACCGGTATTGAGCTCGGACCACAACCCCATCCAGGTCGTGCTCCGGGCCTGAGGTGATCCCGAGGATAGCAGCAGCGCTCAGCCGCGGAAGCGGGCAAACCAGCGCAGTGGCGCGAGGGCCGTCAGGGTCAGTACCAGGACCGGGCCAAAGGATTGATCAAAGGCCACCGC
Source organism: Gammaproteobacteria bacterium (assembly GCA_050485745.1). Classification (GTDB taxonomy): domain Bacteria; phylum Pseudomonadota; class Gammaproteobacteria; order Pseudomonadales; family CAMLJR01; genus JBJHBY01. The sequence goes on from JBJHBY010000012.1 coordinate 26,423, forward strand.
CAGAACAAACGCCAGCAGGTATCCCAGCAGCGCCAGAAAAACCGTCAGCCACAGAGACTGGCGCCAGCCCCTGGCGAGAGCAAACGCCACCCAGGCCGGCATGAAAAACAGGGCAAATGCGGGCAGGGCCCCCAATGTGACCGTTGCCAGAACCGTAGCGGCCACCACCAGACCGGCGAACAGACCACGATAAAGGCGCTCAGGCTGGTTATTGGCCCGGTGATAATCGGGAAAGAACCGGCTGACCAGCAATTTGGGGGAGAGCCAGGCCAGCAGCGGCAGCGTGACAACCACCAGGATCAGCGCCACGACAAGATGGGAGCCGCGACTGAAATACAGCTGGCCACGCAGCAGGCTCTCCGCCACGACGCTGCCCTGATGAGCCTGCGCCGCAAGCAACAATGCCAGCGACCAGCCCAACAGCACGATCCAGGCATGGTGACTGTTGTCCACTCGCCCCACGAGGCTGTTCCCCAACGCGGCGGCGGTGGCGGCGGCGGTCGCCCCCGCCAC
>JBJHBY010000013.1:0-26724 GCA_050485745.1 Gammaproteobacteria bacterium
CCTCAGTCCCCAGATCGAGGAGATCCTGTACCCGGCGATGGAGGACTTCCAGCTCGATATCGTCATTGGCGAGGGGCCTGCGGCGCGCAGCATCAAGCTCGACCTGCCCCCTTTCACTCTGGTTGGAGCGACCACCCGCGCGGGCCTGCTGACCTCGCCACTGCGTGATCGCTTTGGCATCGTGCAGCGTCTGGAGTTCTACGCAGTGGCGGACCTCACCCACATCGTGCTGCGCTCCGGGCGTATCGCCGGTATTCCCATGGACGAGGCCGGCGCCGCGGAGATTGCGCGCCGCTCCCGGGGTACACCGCGCATCGCCAACCGCCTGCTGCGCCGCGTGCGCGATTTCGCCGAGGTGCGCGCCGAGGGGCGTGTCGACCGCGACACCGCGGGTCGTGCCCTGGACCTGCTCAGCGTCGACCAGCATGGCTTTGACCACATGGACCGGCGCCTGCTGCTGACACTGATCGAGAAATTCGACGGTGGCCCGGTCGGTATCGACAGCCTCGCCGCCGCCCTGAGCGAGGAGCGCGATACCCTCGAGGATGTGCTCGAACCCTACCTGATCCAGCAGGGTTATATCGTGCGCACGCCGCGTGGGCGCATGGCAACGCCCCATGCCTATCGCCACTTCGGCCTCGCCGCGCCCGGACGTCAGGGCAGCCTGGCTCTGGATCTCGACGAAAACGGGCCGGGTCGGAATGACTGAATTCAGCTGGCCGGTGCGGGTCTATATCGAGGACACCGATGCCGGCGGCATTGTCTACTATGTCAACTACCTGAAATTCATGGAGCGGGCGCGCACCGAGTTCATGCGCAGCGCCGGTGTCGACAAGGCCGCACTGCTCAGCAATGAGCTGATGTTCGTGGTGCGAGGCTGTCGTGTGGACTACCGGCGCCCGGCGCGCCTGGACGATGCCTTGACGGTGACGGTGCGGCCTCTGGCGGTGGGTGCTGCAAGTCTTGAACTGGAGCAGTGCGTCCTGCTCGGCGCTCAGGTATTGTGTCGCGCTGAGATCAGCCTGGCCTGTGTGGCCCGGGAGCCGCTGCGACCGCAGCGGATGCCCCGGGAACTGCAGCACTGGCTTTCCGCAAGAATCGAAACCACTTCCTCCCCGCATGGCGGAGGGCAAGGCAAGGAGTAGTCTGGGGTGAACAACGAGCTGTCCATCTGGGAACTAGTGCTGCACGCCAGTATTACGGTGCAGCTGGTCATGCTGACCCTGGCGCTGGCCTCCGTGGTGTCCTGGTACATGATCGTGCAGCGCCTGCTGTACTTCCGCGAGGTGCGCCTGGCGGCGGACCAGTTCGAGCACCGCTTCTGGTCCGGTGTCGACCTCAGCCAGCTTTACCGCGACAACGGTGGACGCGAGGCCGCGGCACCGCCCGCCGGAATGGAGGCGGTGTTTCGTGCCGGCTTCAAGGAGTTCTCGCGGCTGCGCCAGCAGTTGGGTGCCGACTCGGATGCGGTCATGGAGGGAGCCCAGCGCGCCATGCGCGTGGCGGTGTCGCGCGAGGGCGAGAAAATGGACCAGCACCTGCCGTTCCTGGCCACGGTCGGTTCCACCAGCCCCTATGTCGGCCTGTTTGGCACGGTGTGGGGCATCATGACGGCCTTTACCGGTCTCGCCAACGTGCAGCAGGCCACTCTCGCCACCGTGGCGCCGGGGATCGCCGAGGCTCTGGTGGCCACGGCCATGGGGCTGTTCGCGGCGATTCCCGCGGTGATTGCCTATAACCGTTTCACCGCCTGGAGCGACTCCCTTGGCCTGCGCTATGAAACGTTCGCCGACGAGTTCTCCAGCATCCTCCATCGTCAGGCCCACGCCGGCTCCGGCCGCCGTGGCGCCGAGTGAGGTCAGCCATGGCGCGTAGCGGCCGGCGTCGCAAGGCGATGTCCGAGATCAACGTAGTGCCCTACATCGACGTCATGTTGGTGTTGCTGATCATTTTCATGGTCACCGCGCCCATGTTGATGCAGGGGGTGGAGGTGGAGCTGCCGCGCGCTGCGGCCAAGCCCGTGGAACAGCAGGACGATACCGAACCGCTGATCGTATCGATCAGGGCCGATGGCAATTACTTCATCAACCTCGGTGGCGACCCGGAGCAAGCGGTGGCCCTCGATGTCCTTGCCGATCGAGTCGGCAAGGTGCTGGAGCAGAAGCCTCAGACACCGGTGCTGGTCTGGGGTGACCGCCGGGTGCCCTATGGCGAGGTGGTGTCGCTGATGGTGGCGCTGCAGGGGGCTGGCGCGCCGTCGGTTGGCCTGGTCACCGACCCGCCGCAACCCTGAGGAGCAGCGGGTGTACCGTTCCACTCTGATACCGCTGCTGTCGTCCCTGCTGCTGCATGCCGGCCTGCTGGCGGTGCTGTTGGTGGATTGGCCCGGCAGCTCCGAATCCCGTGTACGTGCCCCCGAACCCGCCGTGGTGCAGGCCCGGGTGCTGTCCATGGATGAGATCCCGCCGACCCGTGCCCAGGTGGAGGCCGCACGCCAGCAGGCCCTGCAGGAGCAGCGGCAGCGCGAGGCCCAGCAGCGCCAGCGACAGGAGCAACAGCGTCGCGAGCAGGAGCGCCAGCGGCAGGAACAGCAGCGCCGAGAACAGGAACGTCAGCGGCAGGAGCAGCAGCGTCAGGAACAACAACGTCAGGAACAACAACGCCAGGAACAACAGCGTCGTGAACAGGAGCGCCGGCAGCGGGAAGAAGCCGAGCGCCGTGAGGCGGAGCGTCAGCGCGTGCTCGCCGAGCAAGCGCGCCAGGATCTGGCCGCGGCGATGGCGGCGGAGGAGGCGGCCCTGCAGGAGGCCAGCGATGCGCGCCTGGTGGGCAGCTATAGTGCGGCTATTCGCCGTGCCATTCAGAACAACTGGGTGCGTCCGCCGAGTGCGCGCAACGATATGGAGGTGCATCTGCTGATCCAGCTGGTACCTACGGGGGAAGTTGTCCAGGTATCCGTGATACGCTCCAGCGGCGATGCCGCCTTCGACCAGTCGGCCGAAGCCGCGGTGCGGCGGGTCGGGCGTTTTCCCGAGTTGCAGGAGCTGCCCGGCAGGGTGTTTGAACAGAACTTTCGTCGGTTTCGTCTTGAATTCAGACCGGAGGATTTGCGTCGGTGAAGGGCTTGCGTATCTGCGTCTACCTCTTCTGCCTGTTCGCGGCTGCACTGGCCAGGGCGGACCTGACCATTGAAATCACCCGCGGCAGGGATGATCCGACCACCATTGCCGTGGTGCCCTTTGGCTGGACGGGCAGTAGTGCCCTGAGCGAGGACGTGGCCGCCATCGTCGCGTCCGATATGGAGCGCAGTGGCCAGTTTGCGCCCCTGGGTCGAGGCAGCATGCTGAGCCTGCCGCAGGAGTCACGCGAGGTGTTTTTTCGTGACTGGCGCGCCCTTGGTGTGGAGTACCTGCTGATTGGTCGCATCCAGCCCAACCCCACCGGCCTGCTGATCCAGTACGAGCTGTTCGATGTCAACGGCCAGCGCAGCCTGATGCAGGAGCGCGAGGTGGCCTATCGCGACACCCTGCGCGATGCCGGCCATCGCATCGCCGATCGCGTCTACGAACGCCTCACCGGGGTGCGCGGCGCTTTCAGCACCAAGCTGTTGTATGTCTCCTCCACGCCGCTGGGCCCCGGGCGCTTCACCTACCGGCTGATGCTCAGTGACATCGATGGTGCCCGCGAGCGCGTGCTGCGGGAGCAGAGCGAGCCAATCCTGACTCCGGTGTGGGCGCCGGATGGCGAGACCATCGCCTACGTCTCCTTCGAGACCACCCGTCCGGCCATCTTCATGCACAATCTGCGCACCGGGCGTCGCGAGCAGCTGACCGACTTCCCTGGCCTCAACGGTGCCCCGGCCTGGTCGCCCGATGGCCGCAGGCTGGCCATGGTGTTGTCCAAGGATGGCGCCCCCAATATCTATATGCTGGACGTCGCCACCCGGGAGCTGACCCAGCTCACCCGGCATTTTGCCATCGACACCGAGCCGACCTGGATGCCCGATGGCAAGTCGATCCTGTTTACCTCCGATCGCGGTGGCCAGCCGCAGATCTACCGTGTCGATGTCGACTCGGCCCAGGTGGAGCGGGTCACCTTCCGTGGCAACTACAACGCCCGGGCACGGGCCCTGCCCGACGGCAGTGGCATGGTCATGGTGCATCGCGACAGCGGTGGCGGTTTCCATATCGCCCTCATGGAATTCCGGCGCAACCGCCTTGAGTCCCTGACCCAGACCACCCTGGATGAATCCCCCAGCATTGCGCCCAACGGCACTATGGTGATCTATGCCACCACCCACAACGGCCGGGGTATTCTCTCGGCGGTATCGGTCGATGGTGGCGTGCGCTACCGCCTGCCCTCCAGCTATGGCGATGTGCGCGATCCCGCCTGGTCACCCTTCGCGCCGCTGTCTCGAGGGGGCATTCCGTGAACGATAGCGCTTTTTTCGGCAACGTTTTTGCTTTAATGTGTTAGGCGTCTCCGCTTGCGTGCAGAGACACTACCTATCTATGACCAACTTTCCGGGGCTGCCAGTAATGTCTATCAACAAGGGTCGATTCAACAAGGCGTTGGGTGTGGTGTTTGCGATGGTGCTGCTGGCAGGGTGTGCCAGTACCGATACCCAGGACACCAGTGAGGCCGAAGCGGCTGCGGCTGCGGCTCGTGCCGCGGAACAGGCCGAGCGCGATCGCCAGGCGCGCCTGGCCAGGGAGGCCGCCGAGCGTGAAGCTCAGCAGCTGGAGTATGTGTTCTACTTTGATTTCGACAAGGCTACCCTGCGTGCTGACGTGCGCGCGGCGCTGGACAAGCACATCCGCATCCTGCGCGACAACAACCAGCGCGTGCGCCTGGAAGGCCACACCGACGAGCGTGGCACCCGGGAGTACAACATGGCCCTGGGTGAGCGCCGTGCCAACTCCGTGGCCAGCTACCTGATCGCCAACGGGATTGCGCGCAATCGCATCGAGACCGTCAGCTATGGCGAGGAGCGCCCGATTGCCTTCGGCCAGAACGAAGACGCCTGGCAACGCAATCGTCGCGTCGAACTGAAGCTGAACTGAGGTCGCGATGCCCTGGCGTTCGCTACGTGCCACCCTGCTGTGCGCGACCCTGGCGCTATTCCAGGTCCTCGCACAGGCCCAGGTGCCGATCATCGATGCCAGTGAACCCCGGGCCGGCTCCCGTCAGCCGGCCCGGGAGGCACCGCAGCCTGTTCCCGCCGGTGAAGGCCAGGGTGAGCTGTTCTTCCAGTTGCAGATGCTGCAGCAGGAAGTGATGGAGCTGCGTGGCCTGGTGGAGCAACAGGGGCACGTGCTGCGCGAGCTGCGCCAGCAGAGCCTCGACCGCTATATCGAGCTCGACCGGCGCCTCGGCGGTGAGCCGGCCCGGGGGGGGCAGGGCGCGGCCCTGCCTCCGCTGGAACCCGAAGGTGCAGCGCCCATCTCCGGACGAGGGCAGTCTCAGGAGGGTGAACACGACGCCTACAAGGAGGCCTACGCCCGGGTTCGGGCGCAGGATTTTCCCGCGGCGGTGGACGCCTTCAAGGACTTTCTGGAACGTTACCCCAATGGTCAGTTCGCGGCCAATGCCCATTACTGGCTGGGGGAGCTGTACCTGGTGCTGACGCCGCCGCAGGTGGATGACGCCATTGCGGCATTCCAGCTGCTGCTCGATCAGTACCCGCGCAACAACAAGGTGCCGGACGCACTGTACAAGCTCGGCCGGGCCTGGCACAGCCAGGGTGACAACGGCAGGGCACTCCAGGCCCTGGACCAGGTCATCGACAACCACCGTGGCAGCACGGCGGCCCGTTTGGCCCGGCAGTACCGCGACCAGCACTTCTGAGCCCCGGCTTTCCCTTCGCAGAGCATTTTCGAGCAGCGGCGGCGCGTCTGCGGTACACTGGTGGTTGATATTCCTGCCGCACCGCTCCGATGCCCATGCCCCAGGTCACTATTGCGTCCGATGTGACTGCCCCGTCCGCACGGGCAGATGCACTGCGCATTACCGAAATCTTCCACTCCCTGCAGGGAGAAACCAGCACGGTGGGCTTGCCTACGGTGTTTGTGCGTCTGACCGGCTGCCCCCTGCGTTGCCAGTATTGCGATACCGCCTATGCCTTCCACGGCGGCGAGCGTATGAGCCTTGCCGCGGTGCTGGCGAAGGTGGCGCAATGGCAGCCGCGTCATGTCACCGTCACCGGCGGTGAGCCCCTGGCCCAGCCGGCCTGTCTGGACCTGCTGCGCGATCTCTGCGACGCCGGTTACGAGGTCTCCCTGGAAACCTCCGGCGCCCTCTCCGTGGCGGAGGTGGATGCCCGCGTGGCTCGCATCGTCGACCTGAAGACGCCGGACTCAGGCGAGTGCGCACGCAACGATTACGGCAACATTCCGCTGCTGGGTACCGGTGATCAGGTCAAGTTTGTCATCTGCAGCCGCGGTGATTACGAATGGGCCCGGCGGCAGCTGCAGGATCTCAATCTCGTCGAGCGCGTCGGCGAAGTGCTGTTCTCCCCCAGCGCCGGCCAGCAGGACCCGCGCCAGCTGGCGGAATGGGTTCTCGAGGACCGGCTGCCGGTGCGTTTCCAGCTGCAGCTGCACAAGCTGCTGTGGGACGATGCCGCGGGGCATTGACCCGGCTGCGGATCTTTTGGCCCCTCTAACTGGCCCCGATACGGAAAGAGCCGAAACCATGACCGAACCCGCCAAGGCCGTCATCCTGCTGTCCGGTGGCCTGGACTCCGCCACCCTGCTGGCCATGGCAAGGGCTCAGGGCTATGCCTGCCACACCCTGGCCGTGGACTACGGCCAGCGTCATCGTGCCGAGCTGCACGCGGCGCAGCGCCTGTCCCGGGCCCTGGGCGCTGTAGAGCACAAAGTCATCCGCATCGACCTCGACCGCATCGGCGGTTCCGCCCTGACCGACCCGGACATCGCCGTCCCCACCGAGCGCAGCGCGGATATCCCCATTACCTATGTGCCGGCACGCAACACGCTGCTGCTGAGCCTGGCCCTGGGCTGGGCCGAGGTGCTGGGGGCGCTGGATCTGTTCATCGCCGTCAACGCCGTCGACTACAGCGGCTACCCGGACTGTCGCCCCGAATTCATTCGCGCCTTTGAGGCCATGGCGCGACTGGCCACACGCATCGGCGTGGAGGGTGGTGAGTTGTGTGTGCGGGCGCCGCTGCTGCAGATGAGCAAGGCGGACATCATCCGCGAGGGCCTGCGCCTGGGCGTTGACTACGCGCTCACCGTATCCTGCTACCAGGCCACGGACGAGGGCCTGGCCTGCGGCCGCTGCGACAGCTGTGTGCTGCGCCGCGAAGGCTTTCACGCGGCCGGGGTGGGCGATCCGACCCGGTATGTGGCCGGGGCTCCCGTGGCCTGAGCATCGGGTATATTTTTCTTGATTCGGGGCTTGTTTTTTTCATCTGGATCATTAACATATGCGCCTCTTCGGGTCGTTAGCTCAGTTGGTAGAGCAGTTGGCTTTTAACCAATTGGTCGCTGGTTCGAATCCAGCACGACCCACCATACAAACAAAAATGCCACCCGCAGGGTGGCATTTTTGTTTGTATGGTCGGGAACGTCTGGAGCGAACCAGGGTTCGACAAAAGGCGGCCCCAGGAGCGTTTTGCAACGAACACCGTGAGGCGCGAGTTCAGCAGCCCCGAGGCCGCTGTGATTCATCCAGCACGACCCACCATCACCCGGGGAGAGCTGACATGGGAAAGTACGGGCGAATCATCCTGATCCTCATTGTCGTCGTGGCGGTGGTGGCGCTGCTGGTCTCGCGGATGCCGAGGGGGTTCAGCACCGACCTGTCGCGGGTCGGCGACGATATCGTCACCGTGGTCATGGTGCATGACCACAACTTCGTCGAGAGCGCAACGCTGATGGAGGATCTGAATCGCGTCCGCAGCGAGTTTGAGCCGGGCGTGAAATTCCTCGTCGCCGACCCCAACCACCCCGATGGTGCGGCATTCATGCGGCGGCATGAGCTGGAGACCGTCAGGCTGTACGTCTTCGACCCTTCCGGGCGTCTGCGTGCGGAACAAATGGCCCACGACGACGTCGATTCACTGCGCCGCTTTCTGCAGGAAAACACGCTTCAGTAAAGCATGCGCTGACCCCAACTGCGCCTGCGGTTTTTGCTGGCTGCCGTTGTCCCCAGTCGACCCACACGGCCTGGGGCGCTACCGAATGAATCAGAGGTGGCTTAGAGTATCCTTGATGCAGCGCCCGGGAGCGGTGGCCAAGCGCCGGGCTCCGTCGGCTGCGATGGGTTCCAGTCGCCGCGGGCGCTGCCGCCGTCAATCATTATGGAGATCCGGACAATGCCTAAACAGACGCTCGTGTTTGCCGTACTGCTGATCGCCCTTGGCCTCGGTGCGTTCCTCGCGTCCGGCAGCCAGACCGCGTTGATGCCGGCCTATCCCGGACTTGCGCTGGCGATTCTCGGTGGCCTTGCACTCGCCTTCGAGGGTGGGCGGCGGCACCTCATGCATGTCGCCGCCGTCGTGGCGCTGCTCGGTGCGCTGGCCCCGGCAGCGGCGCTCGGCATCCGGGCGGCGCAGATGAGCCCCCTCGCGCTGACGGTCAACATCGGCATGCTCCTGCTCTGTGGCGGGCTGCTTGCGTTGATGGTGCGGTCGTTCATCGCTGCGCGCCGGGCGGGCGCAGGCGGAGGCGATGAGGGTTAATCGTACTCCTCAGCCGAGGCCCATGCGCGGCGATCCTGCTCCTCCTGCTGTGCCGCCTCGATGACTTTCATTACCTCGCCGACATCGGCATCCTCCGCCCGGCGCTCGAAGTGCCCGCTCAGCTTGCTGTCGGGGCGCAGCTCACCGCGCTCGTAGAGATCCCAGATCTCCTGGCCATAGCGGGTGTCGAGCAGTTCCGGTGCGAAGCGGCCAAAGTAGTGGGTCATGTTGTCGACGTCGCGTTCCAGCATCATGCCGGCGCTATTGTTGCCCGCGGCATCAACCGCCTGGGGCAAATCGATGACCACCGGCCCCTCGGCATCGACCAGTACGTTGAATTCCGAGAGATCGCCGTGCACCAGGCCCGCGCACAGCATGCGCACCACTTCGGCAATGATCTGCGCGTGGTAATCCCTGGCTTGCTCCGGGCTGAGCGCGAGGTCATCGAGCCGCGGCGCGGCTGCGCCTTCGGCGTCGGTAATCAGTTCCATCAGCAGCACCCCGTCGATAAAGGCGTATGTCCGGGGTACCCTCACACCCGCTGCAGCGAGCCGATACAGGGCGTCCACTTCAGCATTGAGCCAGGCGCTTTCCTGCTCCCTCTGGCCGTAACGGGTACGCTTGCCCATGGCGCGGGCGCGACGGGTATTGCGCTGTTTGCGTCCCTCCTGATACTGCGCCGCCTGCTTGAAGCTGCGCCGGTTTGCTTCCTTGTACACCTTCGCGCAACGGATGGCGTCGCCGCAGCGCACAACGAAGATCTGAGCCTCCTTGCCGCTCATCAGCTGGAACAGGACTTCGTCGACCAGGCCGTCCTCGACCAGCGGCCGCAATCTCTCGGGTGTTTTCATGAGCTCCAGGGGGGAAACGATTTCGGACAGGTTTGCGGTTAATTATCACACAATTCAGTCCCCGGATGCCCGGGAATCCGCCATCTGTTAAACTGGTCGGCCCTGTTTTCGCCCCATAGCCGAGGTATTCCGGTGGCAACAGAAGCGAATGGGCTGGTGGTCAGTGCGCTGGATATCAGCGCGGTGCTCACACCCCCCCGTCCCCCTCTCAGCGAGTCAGACCAGGCCGCTCTGAAGGCGCGCATCGCGCAGTTGCTGCAGCGCGAGAACGCCGTTATCGTCGCCCATTACTACACCGACCCGCTGATCCAGGAGTTGGCGGAGGAAACCGGCGGTTGCGTTTCCGATTCACTGGAAATGGCCCGTTTTGGCCGCGACCACCCGGCCGCGACCCTGGTCGTCGCCGGGGTGCGCTTCATGGGCGAGACGGCGAAGATCCTGTCTCCGGAGAAGCGCGTGCTGATGCCCACGCTGGAAGCCACCTGCTCGCTGGATCTCGGCTGCCCCGCGGAGGAGTTTGCCGCCTTCTGCGACCAGCACCCGGATCGCACGGTGGTGGTGTACGCCAATACCTCCGCTGCGGTGAAGGCACGTGCCGACTGGGTGGTCACCTCCAGCATCGCGCTCAAGGTGGTGGAGCACCTGGATGCCCGGGGCGAGAAAGTCCTGTGGGCGCCGGACCGCTATCTGGGCGACTACGTGCGCCGCAAGAGCGGTGCCGACATGCTGTTGTGGCAAGGCGCCTGCATCGTGCACGAGGAGTTCAAGGCCCGTGGCATCGAGGACCTCAAGAAGGTCTACCCCGAGGCCGCGGTACTGGTGCACCCGGAATCCCCGGCGGCGGTGGTCGACCTCGCGGACGTCGTGGGCTCCACCTCGCAGATCATCGAGGCCGCGCGGCGCTTGCCCAACCCCCAGTTCATCGTCGCCACCGACCAGGGTATCTTCTACAAGTTGCAGCAGCAGGTGCCGGACAAGGAGTTCATTATCGCTCCGACCGCGGGGGAGGGAGCGACCTGCCGCAGCTGCGCCAATTGTCCCTGGATGGCAATGAACGCCCTCGACAACCTTGCCGATACCCTGGAGCACGGTCGCAACGAGATACACGTGGATCCCGTGCTTGCCGAGCGCGCCATGCGACCCCTGCAGCGCATGCTCGACTTCTCCGCCGAGCTCCGGCGTCGGGAACAGAGCGGCTGACGGCGTTCAGTAAACCGGCCCTGCTCCCCGGAAGCAGTGATAGAGGTACTGCCAGAACAATGAAAACGGAACGGCATGCCCTGCTGCTGTCGGCGATCATGGCGCTGATCCTGGGGGTGGTGGGGGTGACCATGGCCATCGTCACCGACTCCCGCGCCATCCTCCTGGATGGACTGTTCAACCTGACCTACTTCGCCGTCGCGCTGGTGGCGGTCAAGGTGGCGGCCCTCACCTCCAGGCCCGACAACGACGAGTTTCCCTGGGGGTACGCCTCCTTCGAGTCGCTGATCAACGCCGGCAAGGGGCTGTTGATCCTGGGTATTACCGCCATTGCCCTGTACGACTCCCTGTTGGCGCTGTTCTCCGGCGGCCGCGAGATTTTTGCCGGCCCCGCCATTGCCTATGCCGCGTTCGCTACCCTGGCTTGCGCGGCGACGGCGCTGCTGCTGTACCGTGCCTACCGGCGGGAACCGATGCCGCTGCTGCGCGCGGACCTGCAGAACTGGCTGGTCAATACGGCGGTATCCGGTGCCGTTCTGCTGGCCTTCTGCGCCATCCCGGTGGCCGGGGTCCTGGGGTTGCAGGCGCTGACGCCCTATGTGGATCCGCTTCTGGTCGCCGTCGTCGTGCTGATCTGCCTGGGTGTCCCCATCCGCATGGCCGGGAGTGCCATCATGGAGTTGCTGGGGCGGGCGCCCTCGCAGGCGGTCGTCGCACCGGTCAGGGGGACTATCGACCAGGTGCTCGCACCGTTGCCGGTGGAACGGGTCTATGTACGCATGCGCAGCCCGGGGCGCATAGTGTTCATCAGTGTGCATGTGGTGTTGCCGCCGGACTTCCCCGTGCAGTCGCTGACGACGCTGGACAGCATCCGCCAGGAGCTTGATACCGCGATCCGCCGCCGGCATCCCCGAGTGATCCTTGATGTGTTGTTCACCGCGGATGAGCGCTGGGCCGCGCCCACCGCCGGGCTGTAGCGCTGTGGGTGGGAGGGCATGGTTCAACGTGGACTATCCGCGTATGCTGGGCTTCAGGAGCCGGTATCCAGGGTTGATATCGCGCACGTACAACATTCAGAGGTGACGTTGGGTGGGCCCGCATGCTGGTCACCATATCGCGGTATAGCTTTCCCTATGAGGCGCATATCGCCAAATCACGCCTGGATTCCGAGGGTGTGCCGTCCTTCGTGGCCGACGAGCATACCGTCAACATGCAATGGCTTTTCTCCAATGCCCTTGGCGGGGTAAGGCTTCAGGTTCCGGAGGCTTACGTGCATGTCGCGCAGGCGATCCTGGCTGAGGACCGGGAGCAGGACCTGGTCGAGGATCAGGGCGCTGAGACCCATGTGTGCCCACACTGCGGAAGCGGTGATACCGAGTTCCATCAAGTGGGGCGTCGCTGGGCCTTTCTGGTGTTCCTCGGTCTGGATTTTCCGCTGTTCCGGGTCAGGGATGGCATTCGGTGCAAGCAGTGCGGCAAAGTATCCAGGACCTGACCTTTGCGATTGGAGGGCAGTTGTTGCTGATGAATGCGGGTTACTCGATAAGCCGGATTACCCGGGACGACCCGGGTGTTATGGACGCCTTGCTGAAGGTCTTTGGTGAGGTTTTCAACGAGATGGATACCTATGTCGGCAATCGGCCCGGTGCGGACTACATGCGCAGACTCCTTGGGGATAGCTCTTTTATTGCGCTGACCGCCATGCAGGGCGATCAGGTCGTCGGAGGGCTCGCTGCCTACGAGCTCAGAAAGTTCGAGCAGGAGCGCAGTGAGATCTATCTCTACGATCTCGCCGTATTGGCAACACACAGACGACAGGGCGTCGCCACGGCGTTGATACAGGTATTGAGGAACATTGCGGCCGACCAGGGAGCTTATGTGATTTTTGTCCAGGCCGATACCGGTCCCGAGGACGAGGCAGCGATTGCCTTGTATTCCAGGCTCGGCGTCGAGGAGAAAGTCCTGCATTTTGATATCCCCGTGCGCGACCACAGCACATCTTAAGGCACCTCTGATTTATTGCCGGGTTAATTCGACACGGGGATGTGCCGGCCATTGCAGGCTGGGGTTTGCCCCGGGCATCGCTCAGCGCAGTAATGGCCGCAGCATGTGTTCCAGACCATTGAGCTTGATTTCGTACATCAACCCCAGTTGTTCCCCGAGCTTGCCTTTGGGGAAACCGTTCTTGTGAAACCACACCAGGTAGGGTTCGGGTAGCTCCAGCAGCTTGCGGCCCTTGTACTTGCCGAAGGGCATCACCTGATTAACGGCGTCGATCAACGCCGCCTGGTCCCCGCTCAGCAGCTCACTCATATCACGCCCCTGTGTGTCGTTGTGGACAGTTCATCGGGCCATTATGCCTTTTCGCGTCGCCCATCCAGGGGGACGGGCAAGGCCGGGGAATCATGGCCGGGCCTGGCCCTCAAGGCGCCGCCTGCTGCCCACGCACCAGCCTGCCGGGCAGTGCGCCGGTGGCTTCGCCATTCCGGTACACCGGCACCCCGTTGACCAGTGTCGCCACGTAGCCCTCCGCGCGCTGCACCAGGCGCCGGCCCCGGTTGGGCAGGTCGTAGGTAATCTCCGGGGCGCGCAGGGTCAGGCGCTCGAAGTCGATCACGTTGATATCCGCCTTGTAGCCTGGTGCCAGTAACCCGCGGTCCTCGAGCCCCATGGTCAGCGCGGTGGCGCGGCTCAGGCGGTGTACCAGATCGGGCAGCGCCATCCGGCCCGTTGGCCGGTCCCGCCCCCAGTGGGTCAGTGCGAAGGTGGAGTAGCTGCCGTCACAGATGGTGGCGGAATGCGCGCCGCCGTCCCCGAGCCCCGGCAGCACGTCCGGGTGACGCAGGATCTCCCCCGCGGCGTCGAGGCTGCCCTCGGCGTAGTTGGCCATGGCCAGGTACAGCACCGTGCCCCGTTCCCCTTCCAGCATCAGGTCGTAGGCCAGTTCCCCGGGGCTGACACCCCGGGCCTGTGCCCGCCCGGCGATACTCTGCTCCCGGGGTTGTTCGTAGTTCGGCGGGTCGCCCAGCAGAAACATATGGTCGAAGTCGCGCACCATGCGCCCCAGCACCAGGGCCGGGTCCGGATCGAGGGGCTCGGCGAGGATGCGCGCGCGCCGTTCGGGATCGCGCAGGGCGCGCAGGCGCTCGGCGAGCGGCAGTTCGGCCACTTCCCGATAGCCCGCCGTGGTGTAGAAGGGGTTGAGGGTCAGTTCCACGCCCAGCATCATGCCGATGGCCCGGGGCATGACCTGCCCCTTGATGGTGACACCCGCCGCGTTGGCCTGTTCCAGATCCCGCAGGATTGCCGGCCAGATATAGGGGCCTGTGTTGCCGGTACCGATAGAGAAGGTCAGGGGGCGGCCGGCGGCTTCTGCCAGCTGCCGCAACACGCCCACATCCTTGCCCGGGAGGTGGACGTCCTCGACGATCTGGAAGACGCCCTTGCCCTTGCGTCCCAGGGTCCGGGCCAGGGCCAGCAGCTCCTCGTTGCTGGCGTCCAGCGTGGGGATGGGACGGCCATCGCTGGAGCGATGGAACAGGGTGCGGGAAGTGGCGAGGCCCATGGCCCCCGCATCCAGTGCCTCTTCCAGCAGCGCGCACATGCGCTCGATGTCCTCCGGGGTGGCCGGCTCGCGGTTGGCGCCGCGCTCGCCCATCACGTAGACCCGCAGCGCGGCGTGGGGCAGATAGCCGCCCACATCCATGTCGTACTGGCGCGAGGCCAGCAATGCCAGATAGTCGGGGAAGCTCTCCCAGGTCCAGGGCAGGCCCTCGGCCAGCACCGGGTAGGGGATGTCTTCCACACCGTCCATGAGGCGGATCAGGGTGTCGCGATCCTCCACGCGGCAGGGTGCGAAGCCCACGCCGCAGTTGCCCATGATGGCGGTGGTTACCCCATGGCAGGAGGAGGGTTTCAGGCGGTTCTCCCAGGTCACGTGGCCATCGTAGTGGGTGTGTACATCGACGAAGCCGGGGGTGACCAGCAGGCCGCGGGCGTCGATTTCCTCGCGCCCCGGGGCCAGGTCGTTGCCGACGGCGGCAATCCGTCCGTCCCTGATGGCGACGTCCGCCTGACGGGGTGCGCCGCCGCTGCCGTCCACCACGGTGCCGCCGCGGATGACCAGATCATAGTGGTTCAGGTGATGGTCGCTCATGCTGTCTGTTCCTCCTGGGTGTCTTCGATCACCCGCCCCATCCGGACTGTGCCGCGAATCGTGCTGCGCTGCACGATGCGAATCTCGTTGGCGGGGTGGCCAAAGGCCATGTGCATGGTGCGGCGGTTGTCCCACAGCACGATGTCGTTGTTTTGCCAGTCGTGGATGTACTGGAATTGCGGCTGCAGCGCGTGGTCGATCAGTTGCTGGATCAGGGCGTCGCTCTCATCCTCGGGCAGGCCCAGCACGGACTGGATGTTCAGGGTGCTGATGTTGAGCACATGCCGCCCGGTTTCCGGATGGACCCACACCAGTGGGTGGGCCACCGGCGGAAAGCTGGGCAAGGCCATGCTGGTGGCCTGCAGCAGCCGGCCCTCGGGGCGGTTGAAGCGCATGCCGCCCAGATCCGGCGAGAAGATATAGCGGGCTTCCAGGCCCCGGATGCGCGCTTTGGTGCTTTGGTCCAGCGCGTCCCAGGCCCTGGCCGTATCGATCCAGCCGGTCTGGCCGCCATGCTCGCTGTTTCTCACCATGCGCAGCAGGGCACCGGCGTTGGGAGTTGTGGCAAAGGCCAGGTCCGTGTGCCACGGGATGCGCCCGTAGGTGGGTACCCCATCCAGCTCGTAGACCGGACCGGTAAGGCCCTTTTCATTACTGAGCAGGATCAGCTCCGGGTACCCTGGCAGGCGGAAACTCTCGATGGGGTGGGGCTCCAGCTCTCCGAAGCAGCGGGACAGCTGCAGCAGCGCTTCCGGCGAGTTGCCCAGGCCGCGGAACAGGACGATGCCGGCGTCCAGCCAGAGCTGGCGCAGGGCCCTGGCGGTGTTGTCGGGAATGGCATCGGCCACCTCCAGGCCGATGACCTCAACGCCGACCTCACCCGGCAGGGGCTGGATATCGAATGGCGGCATGCGCAAACCTCCCGTGACACGAAGCGTTGACTCAATATGCTTCGCAAGGTGCGTGGCTGGCATCAGGCAAATGAACTAAATGTCAGGGTTACAGCCGCTCCATTCGCGCCTTGATCTGCTCGATCTCCCGCATGCGCTCGCGGATGCGCAGGGTCTTGAGTTCGTCGCCCTCTATGAGAGGCAGTGCATAGCCCAGTTGCATGCGCGCGCGGTCCAGGGCGCCGTGCAGTACAAAGTACTCGGCCCGGGCCTGATGCACCCCGATGATGTTGCCGGCCAGGCCGTGGGTTTCCGCCAGCAGATACCAGACGTGGGGGTTTTCGGGATGGCGCTTGATGTGCTCCTGCAGCAGTGCTTCGCCGCGGTGGGGCTGGTTGTCACGCAGCAGGGCTTCGGCGTAGGTCATCACCAGGGGGTGGTTGTCCGGCGACAGGCGCAGGGCGCGCTCCAGTTTGGCGATGGCCTGGCTGAATTCGCCGCTGCTCATGTGGATGCGCGCGTCCGCCACTACGTAGGCGATGTGCCCCGGGCGCTTTTCCAGCAACGGTGCCAGGTGCTCGCGGGCGCGCTCGGGCTGGCCCAAATCGGTGTAGGCCAGGGCCAGCCCGTAGTGATCCGCCTCCGGGTGTCGGCTTTGGCCCTGCAGGCGCCCGCGCAGGCGGCGTACCGCTTCGGTGGGGCCGCCGACGATACGCAGTTCCGCGCGCACCCGCATCAGCTGGTAGTCGATGTTGTCGACATGCATTTGTCGCGGGTGCTGGCGGGCGCGGGCGCGTGTGTCACTGACGCGACTTTCGGTCAGCGGGTGGGTGAGCAGGAACTCGGGCGGGCGGCTGGCGTGGCGATAACTCTGCAGCATGTTTTCGAACATGGCAGGGGCGGCGTTGGGGTCAAAGCCCGCGGCCGCCAGGGTCTCCATACCGATGCGGTCGGCCTCCTGTTCGTGCAGGCGACTGTAGCGCAGCTGGCTTTGCAGTGAGGCGGCCTGGGTCGCGGTCATCGCGGCGATGCCGGCATCGCCGCCGGCGGTGGCGGCCAGCACCAGGGCTGCCAGCATACCGGCCATGGCGGGGACACTGGCGCGGCGCTGCTGGTCGACACTGCGGGCAAAGTGGCGCTGGCTGAGGTGCGCCAGTTCGTGGGCCAGTACCGAGGCCAGCTGGGCTTCGTTATCGGCGTACATGAACAGGCCGGTGTGCACCCCGACCACACCACCGGGCACGGCGAACGCGTTCATGGTCGGGTTTTCGACCACCACCAGGTCCAGGCGGCGGTCGCTGAGCTGGCTGTGGGCGGCAAGACGGTAGAGCAGGTCTTCGAGATAGTCCTGCAGCAGCGGGTCGTCCACAGTGCGCACCTGGGCGCGAAAGACCTTGAGCCAGGCGCGGCCGAGTTCGTACTCCTGTTGCGTGGAAAACAGGCTGGAGGCGCCATCGCCGAGAGCGGGCAGTTTGATGCCGTCCTCCGCAGCGACGGGGGGCGTGACCGCCGCTCCGGCAAACGCCAGGGTCAAGGCGGTGGCCCGCAGGGTCTTGCGCAACATGTCTGCCATCCAGATACCTGTCAATGAGCCATGCTACCATTCGCCGCGTCTGCCCGGGGCGGCGTGGCGTGCATGCAAACAGGAAGGGATGCCTGTTTGCATGCCAGGTCAATAATAGACCGCGACGCGGGCGGAACATTCCGGGCGCGGTGGGACGGCGCCGCGCGGGACGCTATACTGCCGCGAGTTGCAGCCCCCGCAGGGAGGAGTGCCGTGTCTCAACCTGAAGTCCTGGATGCCCGTGGCCTGAATTGTCCGATGCCGCTGCTCAAGGCGAAGCAGGTCCTCAACCGCCTCGACCCCGGGCAGCTGCTGCAGGTGCTGGCGACCGACCCCGGTTCACGGCGGGATTTCGAGGTCTTTGCCCGGCAGAGCGGCCACGCCCTGCTGGAGAGTGCCGAGGCCGGCGGAGTCTACCGATATCTCCTGCGTAAGTCCTGATCGAGCCCCATCGCCATGCTGAAAGTCCTGCGCAAGTGGTCTGAACGTCTGTTCTCCAACGAGGAGGCGGTGATCCTGCTGTTGATCATTGCCGTCCTGCTGGGCATGGTCATTTTCCTCGGCAGCGTGCTGGCACCATTCATCGCCAGCCTCATTCTCGCGTTCATGATGCAGGGGCTGATTGGCCAGTTGCGCCGCCGCGGGGTGCCCCACTGGCTGGCCATGAGTATCGCCTTCACTCTGTTCATGGGCACTTTTCTGCTGATCCTGCTGGTGGTATTGCCCCTGTTCTGGCAGCAGCTCACCACGTTCTTCAACGAGCTGCCGCGCATGCTCAACCAGGTGCAGAAAGCGGCCTTGCTGCTGCCGGAACGCTACGAGTTTGTGACCGAGGAGCAGATTCGCGACTGGATGGCCATCGCCACCCACGAACTGGGCCGTCTCGGCCAGGGTGTGGTCTCGGTCTCCATCGCCAGCCTGCCGAGTGTCGTGGGCCTGCTGATCTATCTGGTGCTGGTGCCGATCCTGGTGTTCTTCTTCCTGAAGGACCGGCAGCTCATTCTGTCCTGGCTGGCGGCCTTTCTGCCGGAACAGCGCCCGCTGATGAATCGCATCTGGAGCGAGATGAACCTGCAGGTGGCCAACTATGTGCGTGGCAAGGCTATCGAGATTCTGATCGTCACGGCGGTCACCTATGTCTGTTTCGTGCTGCTCGGCCTGAATTACGCGGCACTGCTGGCCATCCTGGTCGGCCTGTCGGTGGTGATTCCCTACATCGGTGCGGCGGTGGTCACGATCCCGGTTGCTATCGTCGGCTACTTCCAGTGGGGCTGGGGCTCGGAATTTGTCTATCTGATGGTGGTCTATGCCATTATCCAGGCACTGGATGGCAATGTTCTGGTGCCTCTGTTGTTTTCCGAGGCGGTGAATCTGCACCCGGTGGCCATCATTCTCGCTGTATTGGTGTTTGGCGGCATCTGGGGATTCTGGGGCGTGTTCTTTGCGATTCCCCTGGCCACATTGATCAAGGCCTTGCTCGACGCCTGGCCGTCCACCTCGATATTGCAGGAGCCCTCTGGCAGCTGATGCCCTGCGGGCTTCGCCCAATTCACCCACTGGAGGTGTCATGAAGCTGTCCGGCGCGTGTCTGCCGCGTTCGTTTGTCCTGATCCTGCTGGTATTTCTGGCCGCCTGTCAGTTGCCCGCCCGGGCGCCTGATGAGGTGGCCACGGGGGTCGCGGATAGCCGTGCCTATCGTCATCTGCAGCTGGACAACGGCCTGCGCGTGCTGTTGGTGTCCGATTCCACTACCGATAAGGCTGCCGCGGCACTGGATGTGCACGTGGGCAGCCGCCACGACCCGGAAGATCGTCAGGGGCTGGCCCACTTTCTCGAGCATATGCTGTTCCTGGGTACCCGCGACTACCCGGACCCGGGTGAATACCAGGCGTTTATCAGTGCCCACGGTGGCAGCCACAACGCCTACACGGCCTTTGAACACACCAACTACTTTTTCGATATTGACGCGGCGTACCTCGAAGCAACCCTGGACCGCTTTGCCCAGTTCTTCGTAGCGCCGCTGTTCCTGCCGGAATACATCGAGCGCGAGAAGCATGCCGTGCACTCGGAGTTTGTAGCCCAGTTGCGCAACGACCAGCGCCGCTCCCTGGATGTATTCCGCTCCCAGGTGAACCCGGAGCACCCCATTGCCGGCTTCAGTGTCGGCAACCTGTCCACCCTGGATGATCGTCCCGGGCGTTCCCTGCGTGATGACACCCTGGCGTTCTACGAGGAGCACTACGCGGCGGATGTGATGACCCTGGTGGTGATTGGCCGCGAGTCACTGGATGAGTTGGAAGCCATGGTGCGCCCACGTTTCGCTGGTGTGCCGGAGGGACGTGAACCCCGTCGACCGGTGACCAAGCCGCTGTGGCCGGAAGGCCACCAGCCCCAGTGGGTCAGCATCGAGCCAGTGCAGCAGCAGCGTCTGTTGTCGATCAACTGGCCAGTGCAGGACCCGCAGCCCTACTGGCGCGAGCGTCCGCTGCGTTTCATTGCCGACCTGCTCGGGCATGAGGGGGAGGGCAGCCTGCTGGCGGAATTGCGCCGCCGCGGCTGGGCCAATGGCCTGGTTGCCGGCGAAGGTTTCAACTATCACGGTGGCGCCCTGTTCGGGGTTACTGTGGAGTTGACCGAGGCCGGCGTGGAACACGCTCCGGAGGTGGTTGGCCTGGTTTACCAGACCCTGGCCCTGATTCGCGACGCAGGCCTGCAGGACTGGCGCTACCGTGAGCAGTCCGCCATCGCCTGGCAGCAGTTCGAATACCGCGAGCCCCTGCCGCCAGTGCGCGAGGCCAGCCGCCTGGCCACGCAGATGCAGTACTATCCGGCGCGGGAGGTGCTCAGCGGCCCCTTTACGATGGGGCGCTTCGTACCCGAGCGCATTCGCGGTTTTCTCGACGAGCTGGTGCCGGAGCGCGCCTACCTTGCCCTGCAGGCCCCGGGCATCGAGACCGACCGTACCAGCCCGTGGTACCAGGCGCCGTATCGCACCGAGCCGGTGCCGGAGGAATGGCTGTACGGCTGGCGAGAGGCATCACTGCCGGTGGCCATTCGCCTTCCCGAGCGGAACCCCTATGTCGTGCAGAGCCTGGCGCCGCGGCCACTGAGGGATGCCACGGAGCGCCCCGAGCTGGTTATGGAGCAGCCGGGAATACGCGTCTGGCATCAGCAGGATGCGCGCTTCCCGCAGCCGCGCACCAATGTCTATCTGGCGCTGCGCTCGCCCCTGGCCAGCACTGGTCCCGAGCAGCAGGTATTGACCGAACTGTACGCACGTATGGTGCAGGACGAGCTCAATGAGGAGAGTTACCCGGCATTCCTCGCGGGCCTGAACTTCGATGTGCGTCGTCACCAACGCGGCCTGACAGTGCAGCTCGGAGGTTTTTCCGAGCGCCAGCCCCTGTTGTTGCGTCGTATTCTGGAGGTGCTGCAGCAGCCTGCGCTGGATCCGGAGCGCTTTGCCCTGGTGCGACAGCGTTATCGGGAATCCCTTGAAAATCGCATCGAGCAGCCGCCTTTCCGCCTGGGAATGGGGGCGCTATCGGAGGTGCTGCAGCACGGCGAATGGCCGGTCGAGGATCTGATTCAAGCCCTGGATGCGGCTGATCGCGAGGCCTTGCGTGCCCATGTGGAAGGATTGCTCGCCGCTCTGGACTTGCAAATGCTCGTACATGGTAACGCCCGTCGCGCTGAAGCCATGCAGTTGGCCGACTCCGTGAGCAAGCGCCTGCTAGCCGCAGCCAGTCCCGTGGAGCCAGAGCCGCTGCGAGTCACCAGGCTGCCGCTGGGGGAGCACAGCTGGACCCTGCCCAGTCCTCACGACGACGCTGCGCTGGTGCTGTACCTGCAGGCGGGGGAACTGGACATTTCCCATCGTGCTGCCCTTGGGGTGAGCATGCAGCTGCTGCGCGCGGACTTCTTCAATCAGCTGCGTACTGAGCAGCAACTGGGGTATGTGGTTTCCGCCTCGGCCTACCCGGTGCTTGACGTCCCGGGGGCGGTGTTTGTGGTGCAATCTCCCGTTGCCTCCGCACCGCAACTGCGCGAGGCCGTGCTGGCCTTCCTGGCGGACTGGCGCGAGCGGCCTGTTGACGCGCTCGAGGCGGATTTCACCCGGCATCGTCGCGCCCTGCGTCAGCGCCTGGCGGAGGCGCCGACCGGTCTGCGCGAGGCGGGCGACCGGTTGTGGCAGGAAATCGCCCGTGGGCATCTGGACTTCGACAGCCGCGAGCGCCTGCTGACCGCCGTGGACGACCTGTCGTTCAGCGCCTGGTACGCCGGTTTTGTCGACACTCTGGAGCTGCCCCGCGCCCTCTGGATCTACAGCGCTGGTGGCCAGGGTGAGCGCCTTGATGCCGGTGCGGTGCTGGACTCCGGCGCGGCGCTGAAAGCGGCCGCGGAGGCGCTGGAGTTTCCCTGAGTCGGGTGATTTCCCGTCTGGTTTCGGGGCGGTCGTAACTGGCCTGGGCCACGCCCCCCGGGGCTGCAGGCCTGCTATAGTGTGGAGCAGTGATTCCGAGACTGCCGAGCGACCGCCACGTGCCCCTGGCCCTGATCGTCGATGATTCCAGAACCGCGCGCTATGCCCTGCAGATGCTGCTGGAGCGTGCCGGTTTCAATGTCGACAGTGTCGCCTCCGGTGAGGCTTCCCTGGCTTACCTTCGCGAAAGACAGGAGCGCGGCGAGGAGCAGGGCGTCGACCTGATTTTCATGGATCACATGATGCCGGGCATGGACGGCTTTGCCGCGGTCAAGGCGATCAAGGCCGACGCGGCCACCGCCGCCATCCCCATCATCATGTACACCTCCCGCGAGGGCGAGGTCTACTTCGGCCAGGCCCGGGCGCTTGGCGCGGCGGACGTGCTGGCCAAGCCGGCGAGTGCGGTGGATCTGCAGCGTGTGCTGGAGCGCCTGCACGAACGAGGCCTGATGGGCGGGCCCCGGGTGGACGAGCCATCGCCCAGGCTCGCTGAGGCTCCCCTGGCGGCATTGGCCGCTGAACCCGAGATAGCACTACCCCTGCCGGCGTCGCCGCCGCTGACGACCCAGATGCCAGCGGCGGCTCCTGCCCAGGGCGTGGACCTCGGTGACGGTCCGGGTTGGCGCCCGCTGCTGTGGCTTGCCCTGGCACTGTTGCCGCTGCTCTGGGTGGTCAGCCTGTACATCCCCGCGGAGCAGCATCGGCAGGAGCTGATTGCGCGCGAGGCGGCGCTTTACCGGCTGGTGCAGGCGACCCTGGATCGCAGTGGCGAATACCCCTTTGGTGAGCTGGCGCTGTCCGGTGAGCGCCTCGAGGTCCTGCGCGAGCTGGTGTCCCAGTTGCACGGCCTCGGCTTCCGTGGGCGCTTGCGCCTGGAGAGCCACGCCGGAGAGTTCTGTCTGGTGCCCGCGCCCCCGGAGGAAGGGCGCTGGACCCTGCCGGCAGCCCGTGCCTCTCTGGCCGACTGTGCGGCCATTGGCCTGCCGGCTCGCGAGGCCATGGCCATGACAGAACAGCAGAGTGCCGAGTTCCGTCGCTTTGTCGATACCTCGCCCCTGCTTGGCGATGCACGCATTCGCATCGAGACAGTGGGTTATGGCATCGACCAGCCGCTGCACGCCTATCCTCTGGACGGTGCCGTGGTGACTGCGGGGGCCTGGAACGCGGTGGCGGCGCGTAACCAGCGCGTGCGCTTTGTGTTGTTGCCGGATGCCCAGGAAGAGGTGCGGCCGTTCTGGCGCCGACTGTTCGGTTTCTGAGCGAAAATGAGCCCCAGAGCAACAGAGTCGCATGCCTTTTTAGCGCGGATGGCGCCGGTTCCGTGTGGGAGGCGTGCCCGGAACTTGCTTATTGGCCCACAAAATGTAAAATTTTTACAGCCATGCCCTGAACGGGGCGATCAAGGTTCGCCGCAGGTGACCCCTGCGATGAACGACCGCCGGGTTGCGGCGCGGCGTCATGGGCCTGCCTATCAGGCCAGGCGCACCCAATGTGTTGGCACAGTTTCTGGTGCAACCATCGTCAAGCGGCTCTGGACATGCCCCCGGATTTGCGGGGCGATGTGCCGGTGCCTTACCGTATGGCGGCACTGTTCGTCCCCGACCCCCTGACCGGGGTGCGGGGCATGACCCTCAATTGGAGCGAATATGCAAGAGGACAGAGATCCCCAGGAGACTCGGGAGTGGCTTGAGGCCCTGGATGGTGTATTGAAATATGAGGGCCGTGGCCGCGCTGCCTTTCTGCTGAAGACCCTGGCCGAGGCTGCGGCGCAGGCTGGCACCAAGATGCCGGCGGCGATTACCACGCCGTTCCGCAACACCATCGAGCCGGCCAACGAGAAGCGCATGCCGGGTGATCTGTTCATGGAGCGCAAGATCCGCTCCATGATTCGCTGGAACGCACTGGCCATGGTGATGCGGGCCAACGACAACAACGATGGCCTCGGCGGACATATCTCCACGTTCTCCTCCGCGGCGACGCTTTACGACGTTGGTTTCAACTACTTCTTCCGTGGCAACGGCGATGGCTCCGGCCAGCTCGGTGACCTCGTTTACTTCCAGGGTCACAGCTCCCCTGGCATCTACGCGCGCTCCTACCTGGAAGGACGCCTGACCGAGGAGCAGCTGGACAATTTCCGGCGCGAGGTCGATGGCCGCGGCCTGTCGTCCTATCCGCACCCCTGGCTGATGCCGGACTACTGGCAGTTCCCCACGGTATCGATGGGGTTGGGCCCGATCCAGGCGATCTACCAGGCGCACGTGATGAAATACCAGCAGAGCCGTGGTCTGGTCGAGCACGGTGATCGCAAGGTCTGGTGTTTCCTGGGTGATGGTGAGTGCGATGAGCCCGAGTCCCTGGGAGCGATTTCCCTGGCGGGCCGCGAACAGCTCGACAACCTGATCTTCGTCATCAATTGCAACCTGCAGCGCCTCGATGGTCCGGTGCGTGGCAACGGCAAGATCATCCAGGAGCTGGAAGGCGTTTTCCGCGGCGCCGGCTGGAACGTGATCAAGGTGGTCTGGGGGCGCCTCTGGGACCAACTACTGGAAAAGGACAAGACCGGCCTGCTGAAAAAGCGCATGGACGAGGTCTGTGACGGCGAACTGCAGAACTACAAGGCCAACGGTGGCGCCTATACCCGCGAGCACTTCTTCGGCAAGTACCCGGAGTTGCTCGAGCTCGTCCAGGACATGTCCGACGAGGAGATCATGTATCTCAATCGCGGCGGTCATGACCCCTACAAGGTGTACGCGGCCTATGCCGCCGCCACAGCCCATACCGGCCAGCCCACCTGTGTCCTGGCGATGACGGTCAAGGGCTATGGCATGGGTGAATCGGGCGAGGCCCAGAACGATGCCCACCAGCTGAAGAAACTGGATCTGGAAAGCCTCAAGGGGTTCCGCGACCGTTTCGCCATTCCGGTGACGGATTCGGAGCTGGAGAACGTGCCTTACTATCGGCCGGCACCGGACAGCCCGGAAATGAAATACATGGAATCGCGGCGGCAGGAGCTGAACGGCTTTGTACCGACCCGCGAGGCGGATTTCCAGGCGCTGGACGTGCCCTCGCTGGAAGACTTCAAGTCCCAGCTCAAGGGCAGCGGCGAGCGCGAGATCTCCACCACCATGTCCTTCGTGCGCACCCTGTCCACCCTGGCCAAGGACAAGCGCATCGGCGAACGTGTGGTGCCTATCGTCCCGGACGAAGCGCGCACCTTCGGTATGGAGGGCATGTTCCGGCAGCTTGGCATCTATTCCTCCCAGGGGCAGCGCTACACGCCCCACGATGCCGACCAGATCATGTACTACAAGGAAGACAAAAAGGGCCAGATCCTCGAAGAGGGCATCAACGAGGCCGGTGCCCTGTCGGCCTGGCTGGCGGCGGCGACGGCGTACAGCAATCATCACTATCCGATGGTGCCGTTCTATATCTTCTACTCGATGTTCGGTTTCCAGCGGGTGATGGACCTGATCTGGGCAGCGGGTGATTCCCAGGCCCGGGGTTTCCTGCTTGGCGCCACCGCCGGTCGCACCACCCTCAATGGCGAAGGTTTGCAGCACCAGGATGGCCATAGCCACCTGATGGCGGGCATGGTGCCCAACTGCCGGGCCTATGATCCGACCTATGCCTACGAGTTGACGGTGATTCTGCAGGATGGCCTGCGGCGGATGTACCAGGAGAAGGAAAACTGCTTCTATTACATTACGCTGATGAACGAGAACTACAGCCATCCGGAAATGCCTGCGGGTGTCGAAGAGGGCATCATCCGCGGCATGTACTGCCTGGCCGAAGGGCGCAACAAGCGCGCGAAACTGGCGGTGCAGTTGATCGGTTGTGGCACCATCCTGCGTGAGGTCGAGGCCGCCGCGACGCTGTTGCGCGAGGACTTTGGCGTCGATGCCACGCTGTGGAGCGCCACCAGCCTGAACGAGGTGCACCGCGATGGCCAGGTGTGCGAACGCTGGAATCTCATGCACCCGGAGGAAACGCCGCGCGTGCCCTATGTGACGGAGTTGCTGCAGGGCCGTCCCGGTCCGGTGGTGTGCGCCACGGATTACATCAAGGCCTTCGGCGAGCAGATCCGCCCCTATGTACCGCAGCGTTACGTGGTATTGGGAACCGACGGCTATGGCCGCTCGGACACTCGGGCACGCCTGCGCCACCACTTCGAGGTGGATCGTCATTTCATTGTCCTGGCCGCGCTCAAGGCTCTTGCCGATGACGGCAAGCTGAAGCCGCAGGATGTCAGCAAGGCAATGAAAAAATACGGTATCAACCCGGACAAGCGCGACCCGCTGTTCTGTTGAGCTCGGAAAAAGGATCGATTACGTGACAACCGAAGTCATTCGAGTACCGGACATTGGCGGCGCCGAGGGCGTCGAGGTGATCGAGGTCTGCGTTGCCGTTGGGGATCGCATCGAGGCCGAGGCCTCCCTGGTGGTGCTGGAGTCGGACAAGGCATCGATGGAGGTGCCGGCGCCGAAAGGGGGCACGATCACCGCCATCCACCTCAAGGAAGGGGACAAGGTCTCCGAGGGGGCGGAGATCCTGACCCTCGAGCTGTCTGCTGATGATGCGGGCGACAGTGACGGTGAGGCGTCGTCGAAAGCGGCGGCCGGGGCTTCCGCGTCCACTGCGAAGCAGGGCGAAGACAAGCCGGCCGATGCTCCTTCGGCTCCTCAGGAAAAGCGCCCGCAGGCTGCGAAGCAGGGTACAGCCAGTCGCGAGCTGATTCGGGTGCCGGAGCTGGGCGGCACGGAACAGGTCGATGTTATCGAAGTCTGTGTCGCCGAGGGCGACACAGTGGCCGAGGGCGATTCGCTGATCGTGCTGGAATCTGACAAGGCCTCGATGGAAGTGCCATCGAGGCCTTGTC
>JBJHBY010000014.1:0-26703 GCA_050485745.1 Gammaproteobacteria bacterium
GAGTCCAGCGTCAACATGAACGCGGGGCCCCTGCTCGGTCGCGACCCGCGCATGGGCGACTACAACCTGGAAACCGCCATCAACCAGAACCGCGAATTCCAGGGCGATGCCAACAGCGGCCAGTCCAACAATCTGCAGGGTTCCATCACCGTCACTGTGGTCGATGTCCTCTCCAACGGCCTGTTGGTGGTACGCGGCGAGAAGTGGCTGACCCTGAACCGCGGCGACGAGTTCATCCGCCTGCGCGGCCTCGTCCGCCCCGAGGACATCGCCCCGAACAACTCCATCTCCTCGACCAAGGTCGCGGATGTACGCATCGCCTATGCCGGCACCGGCGATTTTGCCGCCGCCAACCAGCAAGGCTGGGCTTCACGCTTCTTCAATTCCAGCCTGTGGCCCTTCTGAGGAATCTCACGATGATGCCGAACATGCAATCCATCACCCGGCTCCTCACCCCTGTGCTGGCCCTGCTGCTGACTCTGGCCACGCCATCCGCAGCGGCAGAGCGTCTCAAGGACATCGCCACCCTCGCCGGAGTGCGCTCCAACCCGATCGTCGGCTACGGCCTGGTGGTGGGCCTCGATGGCAGCGGTGACCAAACCACGCAGACCCCTTTCACGGTGCAGTCCTTCCGCAACATGATGCGGGAGTTCGGTATCGTCATCCCCGAGGGAGTGAACTTCCAGCTGCGCAATGTTGCCGCTGTCAGCGTTCACGCCAACCTGCCGCCGTTTGCCAAGCCCGGCCAGGCCATTGACATCACTGTCGCGTCGATCGGCAATGCCCGCAGTCTGCGTGGCGGCAGCCTGCTGATGACGCCCCTGAAGGGGCCCGACGGCCAGGTCTACGCTATCGCCCAGGGCGAACTGGTGGTCGGCGGCTTCGGCGCCGAGGGCCGGGACGGCTCCCGCGTCACAGTCAACGTGCCCAGCTCCGGCCGCATCCCCAACGGTGCACTCGTCGAGCGCGACGTCGCCAATGGCTTCATGAGCTCTGCGCACCTGATGTTCAACCTGCATCGCCCCGATTTCACCACTGCCAAGCGCGTCGCCGCGCAGATCAACGACCTGCTTGGCCCCGGTGTGGCGCGCGCCCATGACGCCTCTACCATCGAGGTGAGCGCCCCCCGCGATGCGGACCAGCGGGTCAGCTACATGGCAATGCTGGAGAACATCGAAGTCGAACCCGGTGAGGCGCCGGCACGGGTGGTGATCAATTCCCGCACCGGCACCATCGTCGTCGGTAACCACGTCACCGTGGGCCCGGTGGCCGTCACTCACGGCTCCCTGATCGTATCCGTTGCGGAGGAACTGCAGGTCAGCCAGCCTGCCCCCTTCGGCGAGGGTCAGACCGTCGTGGTCCCCGGCTCGACCGTCACCATCGAGCAGGAAGACCCGCGCATGTTCGCCCTGCCTCGCACCACCACCCTTGAGGACATCGTCCGCGCGGTCAATCAAGTGGGGGCCGCCCCGGGTGACCTGATGGCCATCATCGAAGCCCTGAAGCAAGCCGGGGCCCTCAATGCCGAACTGATCGTGATCTGACCATGCTGGGACAGGCGCAACACTACAATGACCAGGCCCGGGTCTACCATGACCTGGCAGGCATCCAGCAGTTGAAGACCCTTGCCGGGAAGGACCGTGCGCAAGGCATCGAAGCGGTGGCGCAGCAGTTCGAGGCGATGTTGCTACAGATGATGCTGTCGAGCATGCGCCAGGCCGGCGAGGCCTTCGCCGAGGGCGGCCTCTTCGACAGCCACGAGCACCGCGTCTACCGCGACATGATGGACCAGCAGGTGGCTCTGGACCTCGCCCATGGTCGCGGCATCGGCCTGGCCGACATCATCGTGCGCCAGCTGCAGCCGGCAGCGCACAACGACAGCAACACAGCCGCCAGAGCGGGTGAGGCCCCGATCGACCGGATGCCACGACTGCCGGTACGTTGGTTGCGTCCGCAGGGGCAGGCTGAACACGGTTCGGCAGACTCAGCGACTGCAAGTGCAACGACGGAGACGGCGGCAACGAATGGAGGCCGGAACAAACGCCCGGTATCTGCCGGAGAGACCTTTGCGGGACCGGAAGACTTCGTGCAGCGGATGCGCCCCCTCGCGCGGACTGCAGCGGCGGAGCTCGGCGTCAGTCCGGAGGTGCTGCTTTCCCAGGCTGCGCTGGAAACCGGCTGGGGCCAGCACCAGCTGCGCCACGCCGATGGCCGCCCCAGCCACAACTTTTTCAACATCAAGGCGGACAGCCGCTGGAACGGTCCGGTAGTCAACGTGATCACCCTGGAGTACCGGGATGGCGTGGCGGTGCGCGAGCGCGCCAGCTTCCGCGCCTACGACAGCGCAGAGGAAAGCTTTGCCGACTACGTCAGCTTCATCCGCTCCGGCGCGCGCTACCAGGCCGCCCTCGCCCAGGCGGGTGACGACCAGGGCTATGTGCGCGAACTGGCCGCAGCGGGCTACGCCACTGACCCACTGTATGCCGACAAGATTCTCGACCTGGCCGGGCGTGACGTGATGCGCGCAACCGGCGGCAACGGACTGATTCAGTGAGGCCCCTGAAATGACATCCAACCTGTTCGGTATCGGCCTGTCCGGCCTGCTCTCGCACCAGTCGGCACTGGGCACTACCGGCAACAACATCACCAATGCCAATACGCCCGGCTATTCGCGGCAGCGGGTCAACTTCGAAACGAGCTCGGAACAGTTCGGTGGCGTCGGCTACATTGGTACGGGCACCAAGATCAACAGCATCGAGCGGGTTGTCGAGCAGTTCGTGGTCAACCAGCTGCGCGTGGAAACCGCGGGCTTTCACCAGGCCAATGCCATGGCCTCCCAGTTGGAACAGCTCGACGCCCTGCTCGCCGACGAGAGCACGGGTATCGCACCGATGCTGCAACAGTTCTACGCCGCACTTGAGCAGGCCTCGCAGGATCCGACCTCAATGCCGGTGCGCCAGATCGTGCTGAGCTACGCGGAAACTCTCGCCCAACGCTTCGATGCCCTCTATGCGCGCCTGCAATCCCAGGAGCAGGTCATAAATCGCCAGCTCGACTCCCTGGCCGCCCAGGCTACCGGGCTGGCCGAGGGCATCGCCACACTGAACCAGCGCATTGCCGAACAGAGTGGCACCGGGAGTACGCCGAATGCCCTGCTCGACAAGCGCGACGAACTGTTGCGCGGGCTGTCCGAACTGATCTCGGTCAAAGTGGTCGAGGACGCCAACGGCATGGTCAACGTCTACGTCGGCAACGGGCAGCCGCTGGTGGTGGGAAATCAGGCCAATGCCCTGGCCACAGCACCGTCGATCAACAACCCCGCGCGCAACGAGATCCTGTTCGTCAGCAATACCACCAGCCAGGAAGTCAGCCAGTTCCTCACCGGAGGCAGTATCGGCGGCTTGCTCAAATTCCGTAGCGGCAGCCTCGACCCGGCCTTCAACAGCCTCGGACGTATCGCCCTGGCCGTATCTGACACCATCAATAGCCAGCAGCAGCTGGGGTTGGACCTGGATGGCAATTTCGGCAAGAACCTGTTCACCGACATCAACAACAGCGCCCTGATGCAAGCCCGCGCCGTGCCCTCGGATGCCAACGATGCCGGCACTGACCTGCAGTTGCAGGTATTCATCAGCAATACCGGCGCGCTCACCACCAGCGATTATCGCCTCAACATCACCGGACCGGGACCGGGGGATTTCACCCTGATACGCAGCAGCGACAATCAGGTCGTGACGACCACTGGCGATCTCTCGGGCACGATCACCACCCCTGAAGGCTTCGAAATCAGAATATCCGGCAGCAACTTTGCGGCCGGGGACCGCTTCCTGATCCAGCCCACCCGCTCCGCCGCCGGCGACATGAGCGTCGCCCTGAAGGATCCGTCCGAGTTAGCCTTTGCCCAGCCGATCCGTACCGGTTCAAGCCTGGACAACAGTGGCAACGGGGCCATTTCCAGCGGCGAGATTCTTGCCACACGCGACGCCAACGGGGACCTGCAAACCACCTTTGATCCACCGGGCAGCCTCAGTCCACCGCTGCTGGTGCGCTTCATCTCGGGGACTGACTACGAGCTGCTGGACAACAGCGATCCAAATGCGCCTGCCCCCCTGGCACCGCCGGTTACCGGCACCATTATCCCCGGGCAACCCAATGCGGTGACCGTACTCGACCCGGTCAGCGGTGATGCCGTTTATCGTTTCAACCTTTCCGGCAACCCCGCCGCGGGGGATGAATTCAGCATTGAGTTCAACGCCAACGGCAGCTCGGACAACCGCAACGCCCTCGCCATGGGTGGCACCCGCCTGGACAAGACCATTGGCGGCAGGCTCGACTTCGAATCCGCCTATGGACAGCTGGTGGAACAGGTCGGCACCCGCACCGCCGAGCTCAAGATCAGCCGGGACGCAGCCGATACACTCGTAGCAAGGGCCCAGGCCAACCGTGAGGCGGTGTCCGGGGTCAATCTGGACGAAGAGGCCGCCAACCTGATCCGCTTCGAACAGGCATACAATGCATCGGCCCAGGTCATTTCCGTCGCCCGCCAGCTGTTTGAAACATTGCTGTCGGCCGTGCGCCGCTAACGGAGAGTTCCATGTCGCGCATCTCGCTGCAACAGGGTTTCAACCAGGGTCTGCGCGGCATCCTCAACGTGCAGTCACAGCTTTTCAAGACCCAGAACCAGATCGCCACCGGTCGCCGCGTACTGCAACCCTCCGACGACCCGGTGGCAGCGGCGCGCATCCTGCAACTGGAACAGGAGCTCTCGCGCCTGGACCAGTTCAAGAAGAATATCGACGGCGTCGAAGCCAGCCTGATGCTACAGGACACCCAAATGGAGTCCGTCACCACCCTGCTCGTGCGGGTGCGCGAACTGACCCTGAGCGCCGGCAACGCCAGCCTCAGCGCCAGCGAACGCCGGGGCATTGCCACCGAGCTGGCCAATCGCCTCGAGGAACTGGCCAACCTGGCCAACACTCGCAGCGTCACCGGGGAGTACATATTTGGCGGCTATCAGGGTGAACAACCGCCCTTTGCCCAGCAGGCCGGTCAATGGGTCTACCGGGGCGATGAGGGGCAGCGCCTGGTGCAGGTCGCCTCCAGCACGCAGATTGCCGCCGGGGACAACGGCAAGGACATCTTCGTCAACATCCCGGATCCACGGCCCCGCATCAGTGCCGATGGCTCCAACCTGGGTGACGCCACGATCAGCGGCGCACGCATCATCGACCAGGGGCAGTATGCCGCGGACTTCACCACGCCGCCGTACGCCATCGTGTTCGATGATCCACCGGACACGTTCAGCATTGTCGACGGCAACGGCGACCCAGTTGTCGGCGCCAGCAACCTGCCCTATACCTCGGGGGAATTGATCAGCTTCAATGGCATGGAGGTGCGCATCACCGGTACTCCCGAGGAAAGCGACCGCTTCGAGATTCAATCACCGGGAACCCGCGACATGCTCAATGGCATCGCCGCCCTGGTGGATGGCCTGCGCAACCTGGGCGATGGCGCCGAGGACAAGCTGCGCCTTGGGGATCTGCTGGCCGGTACGCTGGACTGGCTGGATGGGGCTGAGGCAAACATCAGCTCCAACCGCGCCACCCTCGGTGCGCGTCTCAACACGCTGGAAAGTACACGCAACCTGCACAGTGGCTCGGAGCTGGTCAATCAGCAGGTGCTGACCGACATCCGCGACCTCGACTACGCCGAGGCCATCAGCCGCCTGACCCTTGAGGATTTTATCCTGCAGGCGGCGCAGCAGAGCTTCGCCCGCATCAGCAACCTGTCGCTGTTCAACTTCCTGCGTTGATGGGACGCCAGACGCTTGATGGGAGACGGGAGACGCTGCTAGATGCTAGACGTAAAGTATCGCGGCGTTGCAGGTGACGCTGGTTTACGTGCATTCGCGCCAACCCACTCTACAGCGGGATACGTGGGGGATTTCGGTGTCGGCAGGGGCGCCGGGTGATGCCTGACGGCTAACCAGGCGTACGCAACTTTGCGTCTCGCGTCTCCCGTCAAGCGTCTCCCACCTCTACGCCCCGACTACCAGGCCGTGGGCAATCCCTTGCCCACAACCACCATCACCGCAGATTGATTACCGACTGGGTGACGGTGTCTTCGGTCTCGATGGTCTTGGCGTTGGCCTGGAAGTTGCGCTGGGCGAGAATCAGATTGACCAACTGTTCGGAGAGATCGACGTTGGAATCTTCCAGTGCGCCAGACTGGATTGAGCCGAGGGATCCGGTCTCAGGGGCGCCGATAACCGGCTGGCCGGATTCGAAGCTCTCCACCCAGTTGCTGTTGCCCACCGGCACCAGGCCCTGCGGGTTGGCGAAGTTGGCCAGCGCCACCTGACCCAGGGTCAGGGCCTGGCCGTTGGTATAGCGGGCGAATACCACACCGGTGCTGCTGATATTGATGCCCGCCAGTCGACCCGGGGCATAACCATCCTGGCTGACCGCATTCACCGAGAACTCACTGCCGAACTGGGTCGAACGCTGGAAGTTGACCACATAGTTGATGGGTGCAGCACCGCCGGGTGCCGGCCAGTTGTCAGCAAACGATGGCGGGTTCGGGTCGACCAGTGCACCGCCGGCGCTGAACTCGAAGTTATAGGGGCCATTGGGCGTACCGCTGTCATCGAGGTCTGTGTACACCTCCCAGACCGTTTCGCCCGCCGCGGACGTCGCCGGATCCGACGTGCGCACGAAGTAGAACGACAGTACATGGGGATTACCGAGGCTGTCGAAGATCGTGGCCGACGTCGACCAGTTGTAGCTGTTCGGATCCGTTGAGTCGAAGGTACCGGTCGGCGGCAGGCCGTCGCGGGAATCCAGATTGAACTGCAGTGCCAGCTGGGTGGTGGCACTGGGGGCGATATCCTGGGTCTCAATGCGCAAGTCAGTCAGCGCACCACTGATGATGTCCCCCGCGGCATTGGCGCCAAAGCCCTGCAGGCGACCGCCACCGTTACCCACCACGAAGCCCTGGTTGTCCAGGCCGAAGACACCGGCGCGGGTATAGACCGGAGCACCCTGCTGATTGAGAATGAAAAAGCCGCCGCCATCGATAGCGAGATCGAGGCTGTTGTTGGTAATGCTGATATTGCCCTGGTCAAACTGCTGGGCAATGTCCGCCACCAGAACACCACTGCCCGCGGTACGCGAGCCCGTGCCCAGAATCGAGCTTGCGTAGACATCCGCGAACTCGACCCGGGACTCCTTGAACCCGATGGTAGAGGCGTTGGCAATATTGTTGCCAGTGACGGCCAGATCCTGGCTCGCTGCGCGAATGCCACTCAGTGCTGTATTGAACCCCATGGTGTTACTCCTCTCACGGAAACCCGCTGTATGGGACGACTACGTTATGACTCAGAGAATCTCCCTGACCTCGGACATCGACACCGGGCCGACCCCCGCAACGTTCAGTGTCATGGTGTTATTCGGACCCAGCGTGACGCTGTTGACGTTGGCACCCAGCCAGGTGTCGAGCTGGACGTTCTTGCCATCGCGGCTGGCCATGGCCTCGAAGCGGTAGGCACCGGCAGGCAGAACCTCGCCGTTGGGACGCGTGCCATCCCAGTAGAAGCTGAAATCACCCTGCTCATGGCTACCGAGATCCTGCTGCCAGACCAATTCGCCGGCCTCGTTGTAGACACTCAGTCGCAAACCCGACGTGGTGAACGGCACATCGATAGTGCCGGCAACCAGACCACCCTCGGGCTTGTAGGCCGTATCCATCTGCACCTTGACCACACGCCCGACCAGGGCGGAGGCCTGCAGTGCCTGATTGGACTCGAAACCGTCCGCCAGCTTGTTCACGGTATTGTTGAGTTTGTCGATGCCCTCGACCGTACTGAACTGCGCGAGCTGTGCAATAAAGTCCGCATTGCCCATCGGATCGAGCGGATTCTGGTTATTGAGCTGCGCAATCATCAGCTTGAGGAAGGCGTCCTGCCCCAGCTCATCACCACTGCCTGCACGCTGCTGCTGACGATTGCCATAGAGCAGGTCATCCAGTGTACTGTTGCCAAAAACCTCATTGATCGGCATGACGCTACCTCAACCTCACTGGCCCAGGGACAGCAGACGCTGCGCCAGGGTCTTGGCGGATTGCATCAGCTCGACATTGACTTCAAAGGCGCGGCTCGCGGCAATCATGTCGGCCATCTCCTCGACAATATTCACGTTCGGATAAAACACATAGCCCTCCTCATCCGCCAGGGGATGACCGGGCTCATAGCGGCGCTCCAGCGGGGCAGCGCTTTCGACAATACCGAGGACCTGAACCCCCCGGGTGGCTTCGTGATCCTCCGGGGCACGACCCCAGCCATCCTCCATGCCATCCAGCCAGGGCCTGGCCACAGCGGCAAATACCGGATGGCGGGCACGGTAGACCTCATCGACACTGCTTGATGCCGACTGCGCATTGGCAATATTGCTGGCGACAGTATTCAGACGAATACCCTGAGCGGACATGCCCTGCCCGGCGATCGAAAAAATATTGTCAAGAGCCATCAGGCTTCTCCCCGAATCGCATTCTTGAGGCCGGTGATACGGCTGTTCAGGAAGTGGAAGCTCGCCTGGAAGTCGATCGCATTCTTTGAGAAGCGCGCCATTTCCTGATGGCTGTCCACGGTGTTGCCATCGATCGACGGCTGGTCCGGCGTGCGGTACAACAGGGCCGCCTCCGACAGATTGCTGCCGGCACTGGATAGATGACGATGATGGGTGCGTACCTGGCGTGGCCCCTCGGCGCCTTTCTGGGCAGCCAGCACGGCACGAAAATCCAGGTCCCGTGCCTTGAAGCCCGGAGTTTCGGCATTGGCGAGATTGTTCGCCAGCACCTCGGCACGGCGCTCGCGAAACAGCAAGGCCTGCTCGTGAATACCCAGGGCGCGCTCGAATCCAATGGCCATGTCAGCCCTCCCAAATCGTCTCGGAGAAGGCAAAGCAAGCCTCGTACCAGATATTCAATCCATTGATTTAAAAAGGGATAAAGAGGAGAAAGAAGGGCATTCGGGGATATTGTCGGCAAGCCCTTGCCGCCGGGCGGCAAGGGATCACAGTCCTGCCGCCAGAGGCGGCGGGGGGCCCTGCAGCGCTAGACCGCGCGGTAGATGATGCCGGGATTGCACTGCACCATCTGGAACTGCCGCCCGATGTCGGACAGGCCCTCGGATGCACCAAGGATGAGGTACCCCCCGGGGCGCAGGCTGCCGTGAATACGACGCAGGATATCGAGCTTGCGCTCGCCGGAGAAATAGATCAGCACGTTGCGGCAGAACACGATGTCGAACTTGCCAAGGCTGGCGTAGCTGTCCATCAGATTGAGGGGCTGGAAACGCACCCGCTGGCGGATCTCCGGACGCACCCGCCAGCGGTTGACACCGGCGGTTTCAAAGAAACGCTGCAGACGTTCCGGCGACAGGCCGCGCCCAATGGACAGGTGGTCGTACTCCGCCAGCTTGCACTGCTCGAGCATGGAGCGGGAGAGGTCTGTCGCAACGATTTCCACCGGCTGGCGCAGCATACCCATATTGGCCATACGGTACTCTTCAACCACCATGCTGATCGAGTAGGGTTCCTGCCCCGAGGAACAGGCCGCCGACCAGACGCGAATGGGACCGTCGCGCCCCTTCTGCAGCTCCGGCAAGAGCTGGTTGCGCAGGATATTGAACGGGTGGATATCGCGGAACCAGAGAGTTTCATTGGTGGTCATCGCATCAATGACCGCCTCCTTGAGACCACGGCTGGAAAGATCCTGCATGCGTCGCACCAGTTCGCTGAGGTCGCGAATACCATGCTCGGCCATCAGGCGTGACAGGCGGCTGGACACCAGATACTGCTTGTTATCGCCCAGCAGGATGCCGCAGGCCTGCTCAAGAAATGACCGGAACGCTTCGTAATGCTGCCGCTCGGAGGACGACTGCGCAGCGCCCGTCGCGGGAGGAGGCGGATTATTCATCGGGTTTTTACGAGCCTTCCAGTCAATCGCTGCGTGATCATCGCCGCGAGAGGTGCCGCGAGGACACCCGACAGCCGGTGGACCCGGCACTTTGCGATGCAGTGTAGCAGACTGTCGCAGGGCACAGCAGCCCCGGCTGCACCACTACCCCTCCCCGGGTCCGACCGTGGCCCTGATCCGTTCCGTCACGAGTGCAGCCAGCTGATCGGGGTTGAACTTGGCAAGAAAATCGTTGGCGCCGACCTTCTTCACCATGGCCTGGTTGAACACCCCGGACAAGGAGGTGTGCAACAGGACATGCAACCCCGCCAGCCGTGGATCCTGACGGATCTCGGCGGTCAGGGTATAGCCGTCCATCTCCGGCATCTCGATGTCCGAAATCACCATCATGATGCGCGAGGCAACATCCTCGCCAGCATCCGCGATGGCCTTGAGGTGCTGCAAGGCCTGGCGGCCATCATTGAGCAGGGTCGTCTCAACGCCCACCGCCTCCACGCAGCGCTTGATCTGCTTTCGTGCAATGGAGGAGTCATCGACGATCAGTACGTGGCGCGATACCGCCTCGGCACTGACCGTCGCGTCGATGATGCCTTCGGAAATCTCCTCGCGCATCGGCGATACCTCGGCCAGCACCTTCTCGACATCGATGATCTCGACCAGCTTGCCATCCACTTCGGTGACCGCCGTGAGATAACTCTCCCTTCCGGAACCCTTCGGTGGCGGGTGTACCTCTTCCCAGTTGAGATTGACGATGCGCTCAACGGAACGTACCAGGAAACCCTGGGTACTGCGGTTGTATTCAGTGATGATGACGAAGCTGTTGTCGATATCGGGCAACTCTCGACGGCCGATGGCCATGCTCAGGTCCATCACCGAAATAGTGCCGCCGCGGATATGGGCCACGCCCCGCACCACCGGATTGCGGCGCGGCATCAACGTCAGCGGTGGACAGGGCAGTACCTCGCGCACCTTGAACACATTGATGCCATACATCTGCTGGCCCGCGAGACGGAACAGCAACAGCTCCAGCCGGTTTTGTCCGACAAGCTGGGTCCGCTGGTTGACACTGTCGAGTACACCGGCCATGACGCC
Source organism: Gammaproteobacteria bacterium (assembly GCA_050485745.1). Taxonomy (GTDB): domain Bacteria; phylum Pseudomonadota; class Gammaproteobacteria; order Pseudomonadales; family CAMLJR01; genus JBJHBY01. Next base: position 11,065 of record JBJHBY010000014.1, read on the forward strand.
CTCCAGACCCCGCTCCAGGAAAAGCGGGCATGAAATCTGCTTTGTTTTGGAAAAACCCTGGCGGAGAACGTATTTCTGACGCTGCCCGCGGGCCCTGCCGGGGCTTATCGGCCCGGCAGGGCGAATATTGAGGTGGACACCGGCAAGAAACTGCCGCCCGTGTTGCCGCCCCGCGTCTTGAAGCATAGGCCATGATGATGCCAGTTCGTAGTTTTTTCAGCTGTCTCGCCCTCGGGCTGTGCCTCGGCCTGCCGTTGCAGAGCACGGCACAGGCACCCACCGGGACTCCACCCATTGGGGCCAGCCATATACAGGAACTGGTCACGGCCTGGATGGAGAGCAACCGCAGCGAGATTCTCTCGGCCTGGAGTGCTCCGGCTCGCCTGGACTATCGCGTCACCCCGCTGGACAGCCGCCTGGCCCTGGCGGGCTGTGCCGAGCCCCCGCAGGTGAGCCCACGCGACCGCGGCAGCAATGGCCGGATCAACCTGCAAGTCAGCTGCGGAGGGCCGGCGCGCTGGACCCTCTACATTCCGGTCGATGTCGCCATCCACCGCCCTGTGGTGGTGGCCACCCGGCCTGTCCCGAGGGGACAGCCGGTCAGCAACGCGGACCTTGGTCTGCGCGAAATGGACGTGGCGCGACTGGCCGGGGAGTACTTTACCGCTCTCGAGCAGGTCGTGGGCATGGAGGCACGCCGTCCGCTGACGCCGGATACCGTTGTCCTGGCCACCAGCCTGGACGCACCCCTGATGATCCGCCGTGGCGAATCCGTGACCGTAACCCTGGAGCGCGACGGCCTGGTGGTGCGCTCCACCGGCAGAGCCGAGAGCGACGGTCGCCGTGGCCAGCGCATCCCGGTGCGCAACCCCGTATCCCAGCGGACCGTGGATGCCTGGGTCACGGCTCCGGGGGAGGTCACGATCCACAATCATCGCGACGCCTGAGCGCCGCGAACACGCCTGTGAACAGGGCTAAAGTTCGGCGTACAATAGCCGATATCCCTTACAGGACCTCTTGATCGAGGGGTTCCGGCAGGCAGGACGTAGAGAAATGGTCAAGCAAATCAACGGGTTCAATGTTCCGGCCAGCGACACCGGCCGTACCGGCAACCGCGGCGAAGTTCGCGGCGAGCGCTCTTCCTCCGGCGCAGCGCCAGCGGATGTGCGGGGCGGTGCGTCGGCGAGTGACACTGTGCGCCTCAGCAATGAGGCCATGGCGGTGCAGGCGGGACGTGAATCGGTTGCCAACCTGCCGGATGTCAATCTGCAGCGTGTCGAGGAGATCCGCTCCGCCCTGGCGGATGGCAGCTACCGCGTCGATGACCTGGTCATCGCCGACAAGCTGCTGGATTTCGACAAGCTGCTGGACTGAACCCCCGGCGGGACGAACCATCGCCATGATGAGGACGCCGCCATGCCACACCCCGCCGACTGGCAGGCCTTCGAGGCCCTGCTGAGCGCCGATCAACCCCACACCGAAACCCTGAACCAGCTGTTGCAGGCGGAACGGGAATCCCTGCAGCAGCGGGACTATGCGCGCTTTGAGCAGATCATCGGTGAAAAGCACCGGCTGCTGGACACTCTGCAGGAAGGCGCGCGACGCCGATCCGACTGGCTCACCGCGCAGGGGCTCGACGATGCCGCGGGACTGGCACTTGCCACCGAGGAAGCTCCCGGCGTGGCCCTGCACTGGCGCTCCCTGGCCGCAGAGTGGCAATGCTGCCAGCGTGAAAACCGGGTCAATGAGCAGGTGGCACGCCGCACCCGCCAGGTCGTCGGCCAGGTTCTGGACATCCTTCGCGGCACCAATGGGGAAAGGCTCTACGATGCCGGTGGCCAGGCGCGTCGCGTCTCATCCGGCCAGCACATCAGCGACGCCTGAGCCGCGGCAGCCGCACCAGATCTTCCGGCCGGTCGACATCCCCCAGGGCAGGCATCTCCCGCCAGCGCCAGCCGGCCTGGCGCAGGCGCGCACGGCTCAGAGCCAGCACCCGCTCGCTGCCCCAGGGCATGCCGGCGAACAGGAACGGTGCCGGCCGGCACAGCCCCAGGGCAACATAGCCACCATCCCGGGCGGGACCCAGCAGTGTGTCGCCCCGGTCCAGCAGGGCAAGCGCTTCGGCCAGCCAGGTCTCGTCCATCTCGGGGCAATCGGCGCCCAGCAACAGCCCCCCCCGGGCGCCTTCATCCAATGCCCCCGCCAAGGCCGCCGCCATGCGTGCGCCCAGGTCCCCTTCCCCCTGCAGGCAAAAACCTGTCGCGTGTCGCCGCGCCAGCTCCCGCAGCCAGGGATGAGGGGCACTGCCGACCAGTGTGACCGGTGCCAGCCCGGCATCGCAGGTGACCGCCAGCACGTGCCGTAGCAGGCGCCGGTGCAACGCGGTCGCCCGTGCCGGCGACAACACAGCGTGCAGACGCGTCTTTACCTGGCCCGGCACCGGGGCCCTTGCCAGCACCAGGATGCGCAGCCCCGGGTAGCGCCAGGTCTCAGTCATGACGCCGTCCCCCGTAATACTGCCGGTGCAGCGCCGCAGGGCTGCGACCGAGCACATAGGCCAGACGCAGCCACCACATCAGAAGGATGGTGCGCAGTACTCCATGCCGCTCCCAGCGCCGGCTCGAACAACGTGCCGGAGACGGCCAGATACCGGGTACATCCTCACGGCGCAGGCGTTTGCTCAGGGCCACGTCCTCCATCAGCGGAATATCGGGAAAGCCACCCAGCGCCATGAAGCGGGCACGGCGCACGAACAGCGCCTGATCCCCCGTGGCCACGCGGGTCAGGCGCGAGCGCAGATTCATGCCGCGCTCCACACAGCGCAGCAGCGGATGCCGGCCACTCAGCCGCACCGGGAAGAACCCCCAGTCACAGCTGCGGGCCTTGAGCCCCGCCAGCCAGGCTGCGGCATCTTCGGGCAGTTCGGTGTCGACATGCAGGAACAGCAGCCACTCGCCACGCGCCCAGGCCGCGCCCGCGTTCATCTGCCATGCCCGGCCCGGTTCTGTGCTCAGCACATGGTCCGCCCAGGGGCGCGCACGTTGCACCGTATCATCGCGACTGCCACCGTCCACCACCAGTACTTCCACACCACTCTGGCGCAACCCCTGCAGACGCTGCAGAGCCGACGTGATCAACAACGCCTCATCGCGCACGGGCAGGATGATCGACAATAGTGGCAAGGCCGTTTGCGCAGACATGGTGCAGTTGATTTCCAGCCGGGAACTCCAGAGTGAGAGGGACCTGCCGATGCCCCGACGGCTTGCCCGGGCGCCAGCCCATGCGGCACAATCCGCAGCTCTGTGACAAGCCAGGAGTTCGGGCGCAATATGGCCGATGTAGAAGAATACTGCCTCAGCTGGGATGAGTTCCACCGCGACACCCGCAATCTGGCCCGGCAGCTGCTCGGTGATGCCGGTAGCGGTCGTTGGCGCGGGCTGATCTGCATCACCCGCGGCGGCCTCGTGCCCGGTGCCATCCTCGCCCGCGAGCTGGAGATGCGCTGGATCGATACCCTTTGCCTGGCCAGCTATGATCACACCCGGCAGGGTGACATGCAGGTGCTCAAGGGCATCGAGGGCAATGGCGAGGGCCTGCTCATCGTCGACGACCTGGTCGATACCGGGGGCACCGCGCGCCTGGTACGTGAGCAACTCCCCGCCGCGACCCTGGTCGCCGTCTACGCCAAACCCCAGGGCAAGCCGCTGGTGCATCACTACGCCCGCGACTTCGAGCAGCATGTGTGGCTGCACTTTCCCTGGGACTGCGACGTGCGCTTCAGCCCCCCCATGGCCACGGGCAAGATCTGAACCCGGCTCCTGAACCGGGTCATGGTACTGTCATCTTCCTGAAAGAATGCCGTCACTGGAATCGCCGCACCTCAACGGTTCTGGTGACCGCATGCACACACCTTCGCCTTTTACGGCCTGGCTCCCTGCCACAACCTTGCTGCTGGCGGACAACGAGGTCAGCGGCACCACCACCGTGTTTGCGTTCGATCCCGGCGCGGAGCAGTGACGCTTAGCTGGAACCCGTGGGCCGCAATGTTTATACTGCGCGGCCCACGCCCCGGTGGCACAGCTGGATAGCGCGGCCCCCTCCTAAGGGGCAGGTCACAGGTTCGAATCCTGTCCGGGGCACCATTTCATTCCTGCAGCCAACGCCCGGAAGCGGGTCTTCCGAAACTCCCTGACAAGTCCTCGCTTTCCAGTCGCATCAGTACATACTATAAGCAAATAACGAGGCAACAGATGGTGCGCACGTGCGAGAGCCCGGTACTCCGAAAAACGAAACCGAGCGGCTGGTTGCCCTGGCCTGCTATGACGTCCTCGACACACGACCGGAGCCCACTTTTGACCGCCTGGCCCTGCTGGGACAGGCACTGTTTGAGGTGCCCATCGCGCTGATCACCCTCGTCGACCAGAAGCGCCAGTGGTTCAAGGCCCGGATCGGCCTGGAAGTCGAAGAAACACCCAGGGCGGTGTCATTCTGCGGCCACGTCGTCGCCCAGGAGCGCATCCTCGTCGTGCCGGATGCCCTTGAGCATCCCGATTTTTTCGACAACCCTCTGGTTCTCGGCCCCCCCTATATCCGCTTCTATGCCGGGGCACCGCTGGTCACGCCTGAGGGCCACTACCTGGGCACCCTGTGCGTACTGGACACAAGGCCCCGGCAACCGCTCGATGCCCGGCAACTGGAACTGCTGCAAAGCCTGGCAGACCTGGTCGTGGATGAACTGGACCTGCGCATCCTCCTGCGTGAACTGTCCCACCACGCTTTTCACGACCCGCTCACGCGGCTGCCAAACCGGGCCCTGTTCATTGATCGCCTGCAGCAGGCCATCCTCCGGGCGGATCGGGAGAAGCACCAGGTCGCGGTCTGGTTCATGGACCTCGACCAGTTCAAGGCCGTCAACGACAGTGCCGGCCATGCCGCGGGGGATCGTTATCTGCAGGCCGTGGCGCGCACCCTGTGCACCAATGTTCGCCCGGTGGACACGGTCGCCCGCTACGGAGGCGATGAGTTCGTGGGCGTGATCAGCCTGTCGGGGGAGCAACACCTGCTACCGATGATGACGCGGCTATCCATGGCACTGGCGGGGGAAGAGGCCACACAGCCGTTCAGTGCCAGCGTAGGGGCTGCAATCTACCCTGATCATGCCCGCACCATGGAGGCGCTGCTGGACATTGCGGACCAGGCCATGTACCGGGCCAAGGACAACGGCGGAGGCTTGTGCCTGGCCGAAGATGACCGCCTGCACCCGATGTTCCGCTGATACTCCGCTGAAACCGAGATGTTGCCCGTAACCCTGAAAAAGTTCGTGAAGCGTGGCCTGCAGCATGGCCGGGCGGGGGTGAATGTGCTTCGGTTACACGGTCGCCAGAAGATCTTCTGCATCGGTCAGAACAAGACCGGCACCACATCACTGATGCGGGCGTTTCGGGACCTCGGCTACGTGGTCGGGGATCAGCGCCGCGCCGAGTTGATCTATGATCGTTACTACTTTGAAGGCAACTTCAAGCCGCTGATTCGCTACTGTCGTACCGCCCAGGTGTTTCAGGACGTCCCCTTCAGCTGTCCCGACACCTGGCGCCATCTCGACAGGGCATTCCCCGGCAGCCGCTTCATCCTCAGCGTGCGGGATGATGCCCATCAGTGGTACGAGTCACTCACGCGTTTCCATAGCCGCCTGTTCGGCCAGGATGGACGCCTGCCTACCGTCGAAGACCTGCGCCGGGCAAGCTATGTTCGGCCGGGCTTCATGGCCAACATCATAAAAATGCGGGGGACGCCGGAGCACGACCCCTACAACCGCGACATCCTGATCGCCCACTACGAGCGCCACAATCGGGACGTCATCGCCTATTTCAGCGAGCGTCCGGACGACCTGCTGGTCATCAACCTCGCCAGCCCCGGGGCCTATCGCAAATTCACCCGCTTTCTCGGAATCAACTCCCCCTACCGGGATTTCCCCTGGGAAAACCGCGGTTGAGTTCTGCGTTGCTCCGATTTAATGCCGCCGGTAGCAAACCCGGACAACTGGCGCCCGCCACGGGAGACACTGGACGGGAGACGGGAGAGGCTTAAGACCCCAGGCGCGGGGCACCTGAGTCCAGTATTTTGCGTCTTGCGTCTCACCCTTGCGTCTTCCGTCTTCCGTCCAGCGTCTCCCGACCCTGACAACTCTCAACAGCGATCTATACTATTAATCCGGCAATGTTGATTACCGGGTTAATGCGGCACATAGAGGTGCCTTAATAAAAGCCCGACCATCCGGAGTTTGCGGTTCCACCCATGAGCCAGCTGTATCCCCCACCGCTGCACACCCTGTTACTGGATCTGGAACACAGCACCGGAGACCCCGGCGAGCACCTGCTGTGTCGCTTCTGTCATGCCCCCATCACCCGCACCGGAGACGCCATCGGTGAGGGCGAACAGCGTTACCGCGTGATCAATCCCCATGGTGCACAGTTCGAGCTGGCCTGCTTCCGTACGGCACCGGGCTGCGACATCCGCGGCCGCGCCACCCTGGAGGCCACCTGGTTCAAGGGCTTCAGCTGGCAGTTGGCCCAATGCAGTGATTGCCACGAGCACCTGGGCTGGTACTACGAGCATGGCGCACGCGACAGTTTTTTCGGCCTGATCGTCAGCAAGCTGATCAGCAATCCGAAGGGCTGAGCTAACAGCGAGGCAAGCCCTCCCTTCGCCATGTGCGCAACGCGCCCGACCTGACGTACAATCGAGACTGGCACCGATGAAGGCGCGATGGAGAGGGGGCGATCCATGGTCAGCCAACAGGTCGACAAGGGGCGGCAACTGATCGTCGCCCAACCCAACCGCTCCGCCAACTGGCGTACCAATCAATGGCTGCTCGCCGCTCTGGCCCTGTGGCTGGGCCTGCTCGGCACCGGCTTTGCACTGATCGGCGCCTGGGTGATCCTGCCCTTTGCCGGACTGGAACTGGGTGCCCTCGCCGCGGGCCTCTATGCGACCTGCCGCAAGCTGGCCTACCGCCACGTGCTGCACCTGGACGACGATACGCTGACCATCGAGAAGGGTATCTACTACCCGCGGGAGGTATGGCGCTTTCCACGCGGTGGTACGTCCATTTCAGTCGAGCTCGGCAACCACCCACTGGACCCCCCAGGCATCGTGATCTGCGGGCCACGGGAGCATGTTGCCGTGGGGGATTTTCTCAACCCGGATGACAGTCGCGCCCTGCTGGAACTGCTGCGCAGCCAGGGCCTGCGGGTGCGCAATCACAGCACCCGTGGTCACCTTGAGCTATAGGGATTGATCTGCAGGGATTTAGCCGGTTTATTCGACGCGCAGCCGCAGTTCACCAAGAGCCCCGAAATCGGCCGTGTACTCGCCAGGGCGCAGGGGCAACATCGGGCCGATGGCGCCAGTGATCAGCAACTGCCCGGGCTCCAGTGTCCAGCCGCTGGCCAGTACCCGGTTGACCAGCCACAGCAGGGCCTGCCACTGGTCGTCCATCACCTCGCCAGCCCGAGCCTCGATAATGCGCTCGCCCTCGTGGTGCAGGCGCACACGCAATGCATTGAGATCCGGCACCCCACCCAGGGGATGCAAGGCCCCCGCCACGTAGTGCCAGCCCGCCACATTGCTGGCGATCAGATCCAGCCCCGTCGGCGCGCCGCTGCTGTCGAAATCCAGATGGGGCAGCTCCAGAACGGCGCGGACCCCCGCCAGATGCCGTCGCAGACTGTCGACATCCGGCAGTGGTGCCGTGATCGCCCGCGCCAGCTCGAAACCCAGCTCCAGTTCGATCATCGGCAGGGACAGCCCCTCGACGGACAACTCGAAGACACCATCCCCTGCCGCCGGCAACGCAGAATCCGGCCACAGCACCCCCGCCACTGGCGCCTCCACGCCGAAGGCCTGGCGCGAGGCCGCCGTGGTCAGCCCCGCCTTGAAGCCGGCCGGTTGACGTCCGTCCAGCTCCGCCAGAACCGCCCTGCGCTGTATCGCATAGGCGGTTTCGAGGTCCAGGGCCCGCTCCGGAGTATCCAGCAGAGGCACGGGCTGCCCGGCCAGTCGCGCCTCAATCAGCGGCTGCGCAAGCTCCGCCGCGGCCTGCTCCCGGGCCATCTCGCCATTGATCGCAGTGGGCTGACAGGCCGTCAGGCCCGCCAGCAATGCGCCGACGAGAAATGTTCGCATCACAGCCGCGACATCTCGCTACTTGCGCCACCCACGCCGCCCAGGCCACCGCGGCGGGCCAGCTCGCTGAAGGCACCGATAGTGCTGCCGAGGGCGGCAAACTCCGTGGGCAGGAACACACGATCCCCCTTGCTGGCGATATTCGGCAGGGTACGCAAATACTCCAGCCCCAGCAGGTAGCCAGTGACCTGCTCGGCGCTGAGGCCGCGCTCGGCACCAGCCTCGAGAATCGTCTCGATGGCCTTGCGTTCACCCTCCGCGCGCAGGATGGCGGCCTCGCGGTCACCGCTGGCGCGCAGCACCGCCGCCTCCTTGTCACCCTGGGCCTGCTGCACCTCGGCTTCACGATAACCGTTGGCCTCGGTCACGGTGGCGCGGCGCTTGCGCTCGGCGGTCATCTGCAGACGCATCGCCTCTTCGACCTCCTTCGGCATCTCGATGTCCTGGATCTCCACCCGGGTCACCTTCACGCCCCACTTCTCGCCAGCCTGGTCCAGCACCTCAAGCAGACGGCTGTTAACCTCGTCGCGATTCTCCAGCAGGTTGTCGAGGTCGCGGTTACCCACCACCGAACGCAGGGAAGTACGGGTCAGGGTATCCACCGCGAGAACGAAGTTCTCGACCTGGTAGACCACGGACTTGGGGTCCACCACCTGGTAATAGATGGCGCCGTTCACGGACACGGCGACGTTGTCCTTGGTGATCATCGGCTGGCCGGGAAAATCCAGGACTGTCTCGCGCTGGTCGATGCGCGTGGTGGCAACCGTCATACGCTCGCCACCACGGGAGTACTGCTGCACCGTGACGCTGCGGGGCTGATCAATGAACGGAATGATCAGGTTCAACCCCGGGCTGAGCACCCGGTGGAAACTGCCCAGGCGCTCAATCACCATGCTTTCGGACTGCTGCACGATGCGCAGCCCCTTGGCCAGTACCACGCCGATCAGCGCGGCCAGCAGGATAATCACTAACAGTGTTGCTTCCATTCCATTGCTCCTCAGTGTTTTGACATCAAATTCCGGAAACACCCTGCGCGTCGCTTCCTGCGAGGCGCACTTGTGCGACGATCCCCTGGAAGCCCGTGACCACGACTTCCATCCCCGGCTCGGGTACCAGTCCGCTGTGGGCAAAGCGGGCGGGGTAAAAATCGCCATAAATTTCCACGCCGGCGCGCCCGCCACGCTCGATCACAGGCCGCGGCAGGGCACTGCGCCCGCCAGGTTCATTCACGACGGAAACCCCACCCGAAGGGAAAAAACAGCGGAACAGCCACACCATACCGGGCACGATCAACAATGCGGCGAGGGTAAACAGACCCACCTGTACCCCCAGACCGAGCCCGGGGGCAAGCAGCATGATCAGGGCAACCACCAGTGCCGCCAGTCCCAGGCCCAGCAGCACGAAATGCGCACCGAACAGTTCCAGCGCCATCAGGCCGATGGCGGCCATCATCCAGAGATGCCAGACCTGCATGCAGAACACTCCCTTGGCAGTCGCGTCGGGCCTCGGGCCCTGCGGAGGCCAAGGTTAACACGCACGCCGCAGCACGGCGACGTCAGCGGCGGACAACGACAACTCGGCCTGCAGCTGATCAGCGAGCCAGCGGAATGATGATTCCGCGAAAAATGTGATGTGGGTCGGGTCGCGGCGGTAGAACCAGTTGCGGAAGCGTTCGTCATCGAGCACGCGCCGGGTCTGGATCACCAGCAGCCCACCGGGCCTCACGCAGCGCCAGAGCTCCGACAGCACCCGCCACGGCCGCGACAGGTGCTCGGCCACCTCGGTACAGGTGACGAAGTCATAACACTGCTGCAATGGCGCCGGATCCGGCGCATAGAACTTGTCGTAGAGCGACATGGCATATCCCGCCTCGCGCGCCATCGCCACCAGCGCGGGCCCGGGGCCACAGCCGAAATCGAGGCCACTGGCCGGTGGCGGGCAGTACTGCAGCACCGGGGCCAGGGCTCGCGACAGGAAATGACGATAGCCCGGGTCGTCCGGCAGATTGCGGTGCAGATCGTAAACCGCCTTCTCTGCTGTCTCGTCGAGGTACAGCGCCGGGTCGAGAGACACCAGGCCACAGCGCCGGCAGCGGTGGTAGAGGCGCTCACCGCAGGCCAGCGGGTAGCTGTCAGCGCCGGCACAGAGTGTGCAGGGTGGCGAGGTGTTCATGCTGGCTCCTTGAAAACATGCGTCCACAGCCGCCCCGGCGCCCTGTTTGCGCCCGCCACCGGTGGCCGTTAGGCTGCAGGCAGCGCAACGAGGACCCGGCGATGACCACACTCGATCCACACCACACCCTGCCTGCCGCTTGCACTTTCCTGGCCGCGCTGCTTCTGGGCGCCCTGCTCACGGCCTGTGAGGACGTCGATGCCCCTTCCCAGCAAGACGCCGCAGCCACACCCTACCCCCCGGGCAGCACTGCCTGGACCGGCGCGCGCCTGTGGCATGGCGGCGATGGCGAGATCATCGACAACGCAGCCCTGGTCGTGTACCAGGGCCGGGTGATCGACGTGTTCTCCCTCGACGAGCGCACACTGCCGGACACCCTGCCGCGAGAGGATACCAGCGGACGCTTTATCGTGCCCGGGCTGATCAACGCCCACGGCCATGTGGGTGTGGCCCGCGGCCTTGACACCGGGGCGGTGGCCCACAGCCGCGATAATGTCGAAGCGCAGCTGCGGCTCTACGCGCATTACGGTATCACCACCGTGGTCAGCCTGGGCGACGAGCCCGCAGAGGCCTTCGCCGTGCGCGACACCATGCCCCCGGAGAACCCGCGCATGGCGCGGCTGTTCCTGGCGGGCGATGTGTTGCACCCGCCCTCCCCCGGCGCCGCCGCCGAAGCGGTGGCCACCCTGTCACGCCGCGATCGCCCGGACTGGATCAAGATCCGCGTCGACGACTTTCTCGGCACCGCGGACAAGATGCCACCCGACACCTATGCCGCGGTGATCCAGGCCGCCCACGCCCTGAACCATCCGCTGGCCTCGCACATGGTGACCCTCGATGATGCCAAGGGCCTGCTGCGCGCCGGCACCAACCTGATCGCCCACAGCGTGCGCGATGCCGAAGTCGACGACGAACTGATCGCCCTGATGCGCGAGCGCGATATCTGCATGACACCGACCCTGACCCGCGAGGTCTCGGTATTCGTTTACGCCGGGCGTCCGGACTTCTTTGACGACCCCTTCTTCCTCGAAAAGGCCGACCCGGCGGTACTCGAGGCCCTGCAACAACCCGACGTGCAACGCCGATTTCGCGGCCATGCCGCCGATTACTACCGCGCTGCGCTGCCCCTGGCCAAGCGCAACATGGTGCATCTGCACGAAGCCGGCGTGCGCATTGCCATGGGCACGGACAGCGGCCCGCCGGCACGTTTCCAGGGGTACTTCGAACACATGGAAATGGTGATGATGCAGGAGGCCGGCATGTCCGCGCGGGAGGTACTGATCAGTGCCACCCGCGATGCCGCCGACTGCACGGGCATCGGCGACACACTCGGCACCCTGAAACCGGGCATGTGGGCGGACTTTCTGATCCTGCGCGAGGATCCATTGCGGGACGTCAGAGCACTGCGCGAGATCGATGCCGTGGTGATCGCCGGCGAGGCACTGCCCCGCGCAGGGGCTGACTGAACGTGCTCACTGCACCGTAAGATTGTCGATCTGCAGATAGCGCTTCAGCCGCGCCACGAGAAAATAGAACGGCAGCGTATCCACCAGGGCCGCGCTCATCTTGAACAGATAGTTGCTCAGCATCAGCACCAGCAGTGTCGCCGCGGCCATCTCCCCGGCCAGGAACAGGGCACCAAAAGTGATGCTGATCACCGCGATGCTGTCGATCATCTGGCTGACCAGGGTGCTGAGGTTGTTGCGCAGCCACAGGTGGCGCCCGCGGGTCAGCCGCTTCCAGAAGTGGAACAGACGCACATCGGCATACTGCGCCGCCATGTAGGCCAGCATCGAGGCGAACACCGCCCCCGCCGTGCATTCGTAGATCAGCCGGAACAACTCCACCTGGGTACCGCTGTCCATGCCCGAGGCCAGGGTGATCGACTCCGCCAGTTCCAGGGTCTGCCAGGCCGGTTGTGCCGAGGACGGCACCGACGGCAGGGTACTGCCCAGCCACATCACCCCGATGATGAAAAAGTTCAGGCTGAGCCCAAGGCTGACCAGGAAGGTGGCGCGGCGGCGACCGTAGAGCTCGCAGATCAGGTCCGTGCACAGAAAGGTGAGTGGATACGGCAGCACCCCCACCGCCAGGGACAGGGGCCCCAGTTCCACGAAGCGGGTGATGCCGATGATATTAAGCATGGTCATGGCGCAGAGGAACACGCCCGCCAGCACCAGAAAGACGCGCTCGCGCCGCTCCTGCAGAACCTCGGGTGAAATCTCGCGCAAGCCGCACCTCGAAAGCCGGTGATCCGGCAACCCCAACGCCGTGAGTTGCCGGATGCAGAACCGCCCCGGCAAGCTGATAAGGGTATACGAGGGGTGCAAACCCCGTCCAACCCTGGCCCGGCGAGCATGGCATTATCGAACTCCTGGCGCTTCCCGGGGTCGGAATTCCCATACCCCCTGTCCCATACCCCCAGGCAGGCACGCTGAACCGAGAACACACCGGACGGTGCGCCTGGAAGGAAAACCAAACCGGAAAGAACACCAAAGAGGAGACAGCGATGCAGCGCACCCGCCACCCGAAACACATCGCCATCCCGGCCACCACCCCTGGAGCCACCCGCCCCGGCCCGGCCCACTGGCTGATCGCCGCCCTGCTGGTCGGCCTGCTGGCCCTGATTCCCGGGCACCTGGTGCGCGCGGACGACACGCCGATCTACCCCAACATGGCGGCAGACCTGATTGGCCAGGGCGCGCTGGTGATCGACGTGCGCAGGGCCGAGGAAGTCGAGGACACCGGGCTGCTGGCCGATGCAAAACATGTCGAGCACGGTGACCTGGAGGGCCTGAAAGAAGCGATCGGGGACGACACCTGGCGCACCGTGGTGCTGTACTGCGCCTCAGGCCGCCGCGCCGGCATTGCCATCGATGCCCTGCAGGAGGCGGGCTTCACCGGCCTGGTCAACGCTGGCGGCTATGAAGACCTGCATCTGGCGCTGCATGGCCCGGACGACAGCGAGGAGGCAGCAGAATAGGCTACACCACCCCAGTTGATGGGCAGTGGAACCGGCACAAAAAAAGGCGGGTTTTTCAACCCGCCTTTTTCATTTGTCGATGCTGATCAGGGATCAGACAACAACGATGTTCTCGGCCTGGGGACCTTTCTGGCCCTGGGTCACGGTGAACTCGACGCGCTGGCCTTCAACCAGGGTCTTGAAACCCGAGCCGGAGATGGCGCTGAAGTGGGCAAAGACGTCAGGGCCGGATTCCTGCTGGATGAAGCCAAAGCCTTTGGCTTCGTTGAACCACTTGACGGTGCCGGTTTTGGTAGACATGTTCATCATTCCTGTATCGATCATAAGGTCAGAGCCCGGACAGGGCCCGCGCGTGACAGCGATTCTCTTGACTTATGACGAACAGGACGAGGACTTAACAGCAGGCTTCGAAATTGCAATCATAAAGCACGAGGAGCGCACTCAAGCGCCACCACTATATCGGGTTCCCGGGGCTTGTCAATCAAATTCCCGCGGAAAACCACGAAAATGCCCTGCCCCCTTAGAGCGCCCCGGCCTGGCGTCAGAACAGGCACCGCGGCCACAGCGGAGTCACCATGAAACTGCAACTGAGCACCTGGCCCGAGGTTGAACACTACCTGCGGGAGCACCATGCGATTCTTATTCCCATCGGCTCCACCGAGCAGCATGGGCCCAATGGTCTGATCGGCACCGATGCCATCTGCCCCGAAGTCATCGCCGATGGCGTGGCGGCGCAACGACGCATCATGATCGCGCCCACCCTGGCCATCGGCATGGCGCAGCATCACCTGGGCTTTCCCGGCAGCGTGACCCTGCGCCCGAGCACCCTGATCGCCGTGATCCGGGATACGGTGCAATCCCTGGCGCTGCACGGCTTTCGCCGGTTCCACTTCCTCAACGGGCACGGTGGCAACATCGCCACGGTGAACGCCGCCTTTGCCGAAATCCAGGCGGACTACAGCCTCGCGCAGCGACCCTCGCCGCTGCAGTTGAACCTGCACAACTGGTACATCGGCCGGCGCGTGCGCGCCCTCTCCCGCGAGCTGTTCGGCAGCGCCGAGGGCAGCCACGCCACCCCCAGCGAAGTTTCCCTCACCTGGCACGCCTACCCGCACCTGGCCAGAACCGACGCCCTGACACCCCGCCCCACGGGCGAGGGCGGCTTCAACGACGCCGCGGACTTTCGCCAGCGCTACCCCGACGGCCGCATCGCCTCCGACCCGTCACTGGCCAGCGTCGAACACGGCGGCCGCATCCTGCAAGCCGCGGTGGAGGATGTACTGGAAATACTGGATGCCAGCTGAGGCCGGCATCGCTCAGGCGGCGCCCTTGAGGGGATTGTTCCAGAAGGCCTCGGGCACCAGCTCCGGCGGCACCCGGATGATGTTCGCCGCCGTGGTGGGCCCGTTGCTGTAGGCATGCTCACCGCAGCCCTTGCCCTCCTCGTCGAACACAAAGAAGATGCAGGTACGCTTGGTCAGCTGGTACACCGCCTGCGGATCCTCCACTTCGACACCGAAGATCGCGCTCAGCAACTCCCCGGGATACAACTGGTGCACGATGCCATCCAGCACCAGCTCATCCTCGCCGACGATGAGCTTTTCTACCTCGAAGTGGATCAGGTAAATATTGAGCTCGATCAGCATGCGATAGTGATGCACCAGCGCCTCATAGGACTGGGGCAAGCCCGCCTGGTAGCCCTCCCCCGCGCCCCAGGCACTGTAGCTCTGGCACTTGCGCGAGCAGGATGCCATCAGTGCCTCGTAGTGGCCATTCGCCTCCGCGCGGGCGTGCTCGATGAAGTTATCGAGAATCTGCCGCTGCCGCGGGGTGTGCATGCTGGACCGGCAGGACTCCGCCACCTCCGCCACGTGGTTGGGATTGAACTGCCGCATGTCCAGCGGCTCTTCCTGCAACATCCGCCCGATATACATTGCCCTGGCCCTCCGTCTGAGCATTCGCAGGGATAATAAGCGTAACCCTTACTGAAATACAATTGGGTGGGTTTGGGAGGGCCGCTGTCAGAGGTCCCCTGGCAGAAACTTGAATGAGGGCTCGGCCGCTGAACTCCTGGCATGCTCGAACCTTTTGCCTGCAATCGATTTTACCGTTAGTGAACACTATCTGTTAAATGGTGCCCGGAGCCGGACTCGAACCGGCATGGCCGTCTCCGGCCGAGGGATTTTAAGCCACAGCATTGGTTCTGCACCGGCTGCCCTCTGGCCTTGGATACAGCTTGCTGTGGCAGGTTTTCCGCAGATTCGATGTCTTGGATCATAACCCGGTGCGCGACGCAAACC
>JBJHBY010000015.1:0-12546 GCA_050485745.1 Gammaproteobacteria bacterium
GGTTTACACCCACCTGGATTTCCAGCACCTGGCAAGAGTCTACGACCAGGCTCATCCCCGTGCCGGGCGGCGCCGACGCGACGGGGATTGAGCCAAGGGTTCCGCGCAACTCCGCCAGTATTTCCAAGGCGTGCATGCAAACAGGAAGGGATGCCTGTTTGCATGCCAGGTTAATAATAAGCAGCACAGGAAGTTATCGGCCATGCCCAGCCACAAACGCAGCCCGGTACGCGTCGTCACCTTTGATCTGGACGATACCCTGTGGGATCTGACGCCGGTGCTGTTGCGCGCGGAGCGGCTCTGTTGGGAGTGGCTGGTCCGGCGCTGCCCGGAGCTGGGTCTGCACTTCAGTATCGAGGCGCTGCGTGAACTCAAGGCCGGCCTGGTCGCGCAGCAGCCCGAGTTGCTGCACCAGATCAGCCAGCAGCGCCTTCTCACTCTGGAGGTGGCACTGGCGCAGAGTGGCTGTGAGCCGTCCGTGGTGCGGCAGCTGGCCCGCGAGGCGTTTGAGGTGTTTCTGCTCGCCCGGCACGAGGTGACATTCTTTGACGATGCCCTGGAGGTACTGGCGGCATTGAGTCGCGACTACACTCTGGGTGCGCTGACCAATGGCAATGCGGATGTCGAGCGCCTGGGGCTGGCCCGCTATTTTGACTTTGCTCTGGCTGCGGAGCAGGTCAATGCCAGCAAGCCTGCGCCAGACCTGTTCCTTGCCGCGATGGCTCGCACCGGTGTCGATGCACCCGGTATGGTGCACGTCGGGGATCATATCGAAAACGATGTGCGGGCGGCGCAACGGCTGGGTATCGCCGCGGTCTGGGTCAATCTTGATGGTCAGGTTTGGCCGGGGCCGGACGGGCCGGCGGCGGAGGTGCGGTCCCTGCGCGCGTTGCCGGAGACCATCGCCGCCCTGGGCGCGGGGCCGGGGCGGCACTGATGGCGGGATGGCCGCACATGCACGGCCATGCCGGATTCAGAGCGGTGTACTGCCGTAATCGGTGACGGGTTTGCGTGGGGGCTCTGTTGCGAAGCCCGGTTCCACGACCTGGATGCGGCCGCCGCGAGCCAGAAAGCTCTCGATGTCCTGTGCCATTTGTTCACGCAGCCGCTGCCGTGAAGCCACGGTGTGGGCTTCGATCGAGTCGTCAGTCGGGGCCTGGCGAGCGGCGCGGCGGGGCTTGGTTGCGACCACCTCCGTGTCGTCTTCCTCGTCCAGATCCTCGCTCAGCTCCAGATCGGCCGCTCCACCATCAACGACGGCTTCATCATCTTCGAGCTCTTCAATGTCATTGCTTTCTTCACGAATTGCCTTGGCCATCACCATCTCCCAGAGGAGTAAAAATCGCGCGCGGAATTGCGCTTGATGACAGCGATAGTTATAGATGAAACTCATCACAGGGCAATACGTGGATTTCCGGTTTTTAAGATTTTTTCGTTCTAATTCGTCTGGATTTTGCCCGTCTGCTTATAACCAACTCGAGGCTTCGTCGTGTCGGCAGCACGCTTGTCATCCTCCCGACCAGCGGTTGCGGTCAGTGCCTGTCTCGCTGGCATGGCGGTGCGTTATGACGGCGGCGACAAGCGCCATGAGGGAGTGCTCGCCGAATTGCCGGAGCGGCTGCAGTTGCTGCCGGTATGCCCCGAAGTCAATGCGGGCCTGCCGGTGCCAAGGCCGCCGGTGCAGCTGGTGGTGGAGCGTGGTGTGACCCGTGTACTGGGGCGGGATGATCCGACCCTGGACGTGACGCTGGCATTGCGCGCCACGGCGGCGGCCACCCTGCGTGACCTGCTGCGGCAGCACCCCCTCTGTGGCTGGATCTGGCAGAGCCGGTCGCCGAGCTGTGGCCTCGGCAGCACGCCCAGATTCAACGCCGCGGGCGCGGCACTGAGGTCCGGAAATGGTATCCAGGCGGGGTACGTGGCGAGGTACTACCCCTGGTTGCTGTGTGTCGAGGATGACGAGCTGATCACCGCCGCGGACTGCGCCCGCTTCGCACGGGCTTGCGAGCTGCTGTTCGACGTGGTGTATCAGCAGCCGCAACGGCCGCTGCTGGACTTTCGCGAGCGCCATCGTGCCATTTGGGAGCACCTGCCGGCGCCCGCCATCGCACGCCTCGAACGCTTGCGCCAGCTCGGTCGCCGACGCCTGTGGGCGGGGCTGCTGGCGCGCTGGCTGTGGCGGCAGGGTGGAGTGGATCAGCTACCCTCGAGTTCTTCCCAGCGGGCGTAGGCTGTGGCCAGCTCCGCTTCGAGATCAGCCAGCTGCTGCTGTGCATCGCTGATGGCTTCCGCCGGGCCGCGAAAGAACGCCGGTTCCGACATCGCGGCGGCGAGGCGCGCCTGTTCCTGCTCCAGTTGCTCGATGCGCTCCGGCAGTGCCTCGAGTTCCCGCTGCGCCTTGTAGCCCAGTTTTCGCCTGGGGGCCGCGGCAGTCGCAGCAGCAGAGGCAGTGGCGGTTGTCACTGGCTTTGCGGAAGCTGCGCCGGAGCCGGAGCCGAGGGTCTGGGAAGTCGGGCGCTGGCGCAGCCAGTCACTGTAGCCGCCGACGTACTCTGCCACCCGGCCATCGCCCTCGAACACCAGGCAGCCGGTGACGACGTTGTCGAGAAAGGCGCGGTCGTGGGAGACCAGCAGCACCGTCCCCTCGAACTCCATCAGGCGCTCTTCCAGCAGTTCCAGGGTTTCCGCATCGAGATCGTTGGTGGGTTCGTCCAGGACCAGCAGGTTGGCGGGGCGGGCGAACAGGCGTGCCAGCAGCAGCCGGTTGCGCTCACCCCCCGAGAGGGTCTTCACCGGCTGGCGCGCGCGCTCGGGAGCAAACAGGAAGTCCGCCAGATAGCCCATGACATGCTGACGCCGGCCCTTGAGCTCCACGTAATCCGAGCCCTCGGCGACGTTGTCGCGCACGCTGCGCCCCAGATCGAGCCCGGCGCGCAGCTGGTCGAAGTAGGCGATATCGAGTCGCGTGCCGTGGCGCACGCTGCCTTGCTGCGGCGCCAGTTCTCCCAGCAACAGGCGCAACAGGGTGGACTTGCCGGCGCCATTCGGGCCGATGATACCGATCTTGTCGCCACGCTCCACCAGGCAGGAGAAATCCCGGATCAGGGTGCGCCCATCGATGCTGAAGGACAGGTCCTGCGCTTCAATCACCTGGCGTCCGGAGGGCACCGCGGCCTGCAGTTCGAGGCGTGTGCGGCCCGTGCGCTCGCGGCGTTCGGCACGTTCGCGGCGCATCTGTTGCAGTGCGCGCACGCGGCCTTCATTGCGGGTGCGGCGCGCCTTGATGCCCTGGCGGATCCAGGCCTCTTCCTCGCCGAGGCGTTTGTCGAACAGGGCGTCGGCGCGCTCCTCGGCGTCCAGCAGGGCCTGCTTGCGTGCCAGGTAGGTGTCCCAGTCGCCGGGAAAGTCACTGACCCGGCCGCGATCCAGGTCGAGAATGCGCGTCGCCAGGCGGCGCAGGAAGGCGCGGTCGTGGGTCACGAACATCACCGCGCCGCGAAAGCCCAGCAGAAACTGCTCCAGCCACTCGATGGCGGCGATATCGAGGTGGTTGGTGGGTTCGTCGAGGAGCAGCAACTGGGGGTCGGTGACCAGTGCCCGGGCCAGCCAGACGCGGCGACGCATGCCTCCGGACAGTGCGCCGAAGGGGGCGCTGCCGTCCAGCTCCAGCCGCGACAGTGTGGCGCTGACCTGCTGGTGCAGCTGCCAGCCGTTTGCTGCCTCCAGGCGTGCCTGCAGGGCCTCAAGTTGTCCAAGCAGTGAGGCGTCGCTGGCCACGGCGGCGGTCAGGTGTTCGTACTCGGCGACCAGCGCGCCGGCCTCACCGAGGCCTTCGGCGACCACCTCGAAGACACTGCCCTGTACACCCTCGGGGACCTCCTGGTCGAGCCAGGCACAGCGCAGCCCATCCTGGCGGTCGATTTCGCCGGCATCCGGCTGCAGACTACCCAGCAGCAGGCGCATCAGGGTGGACTTGCCGGCGCCGTTGCGGCCCACCAGAGCGATGCGCTCGCCGTTGTCGATGCTGAATGTGACGCCACCGAGCAGTGGCGCGACACCGAAGGCGAGATGGATCTGACGCAGGTTGATCAGGGGCATGGGTTGACCGTATGGGGAATCGGGTGTGGAGGAGCTCAGTCGGCGTCCTGTTTGCCGCGCCGTGCTTCGACGTCGCTCAGGGCCCGGCGCAGTGCGGCGGGGGCGAAGCCGTGCAATACATCGTCGCCGACGCGAATCAGGGGCACGCCCTGGCCGCCGAGTTCGGCAAAGGCCTGGCGCGCCGCGGGGGATTTTTCGATATCGTGCTCGGCGTAGGGAACGCCCGCATCGTCGAGGTAGCGACGGGCGCGATCGCAGTAGTTGCACCAGGCCGTCACATAGAGGCTGACATCCCCTGGCTCCACTTCGGCGTCCAGCGGATTCAGCAAGAGTTCCAGGCGCCAGAGATTCTGGCTGGCGATGAAGCCGAACACAAGTACCAGCAACAGGATGACATTGCGGTTCTTAGTGTCCACCGCGCTCCTCCTCCCGTATCGCCTGAGCGACCGAGTCGACGCGACGGCCGCTGAGCATCGCATGGGTGCCGGCGCCACAGGAAATAACGGTCTTGAGTGCTTCATCCACCTTGACCGAGGGCAGCAGCTCGACCTGCTCCGGAGGCAGGTGAAAGATGAGACCGGAGGTCGGGTTGGGGCCGGTGGGCATGAAGACGGTGAACCAGCCGTTGTCGTGCCGGCTGGTAACAATGGCGGTGACGCGGGTTTCGACGCTGCCGCCAAACAGTTGCACCAGGGCGACCTCGCCGCGACCGAAAGTGGATTCCGGGTCGCCGAGCAACTGGTTGATGATGTCCTTGACCAGGCGGTAGCCCGGGGCGTAGCGGGCATAATAGTGATCGCAGCGGTTATGCAGCCAGCGGCCCATGCCGGTCGAGGTAATGGTGCCAAGCAGAAAGCAGAGCCCGAGGATCAGCAACAGGGTGGCGAGGTCCACGCCCAGGGGAGACAGTGCTGTGCGTTCCACGATCGGTGTGGTGATGGGGGAGATCATCGAGCGCAGGGAGCGGAATACCCAGCTGAAAATCAGGAACAGGATGACCGCCGGTGCGATCACCAGCAGGCCGCCGATCACCGCCTGCTTGACGAAGTGCTGCACGCGCTGCATGGGTCTGAAGTCCTGCGAGAGGGGCTTCTATGGTAAACGAAGGCTGCAGCGGGGTGCGAGCGTACGGCGGACTGGTGATCAGCTGCCCCGCAGCGGTGCGAGCAGGGCCGAGGCACCCCCATCGGCGACCAGGGCGGCGCCATTGACGAAGCTGGCGTCGTCACTGACGAGAAAGGCGATACAGGCTGCCATTTCCTCGGGGGTACCGAAGCGGCCTGGAATCAGTCCCTGCTCGTAGCCGACCCGTCCACCCGGGCCGTGTTCCGCCCAGTCCAGCATCGCCGGCGTCGCAATGGAGCCCGGCACCAGGCAGTTGACGCGGATGTTGCGGTCGAGATTTTCCAGGGCCGCGGTCTGGGTCAGGTGAATCACCCCCGCCTTGCAGGCACCGTAGGCACCCATGCCGGGAGAGCCGAGCAGGCCAGCCCCGGAGCTGACGTTGACGATGGTGCCGCTGCCGCGGGGGCGCATGTGCCGCAGGGCGGCGCGCAGGCCGAAGAACACGCTGTCCAGGTTGACCGAGACCAGTGCCCGCCACTGGGCGTCATCCAGGTCCCCCAGGGCACCGCCCAGGGTGAGGCCGACGTTGTTGACCAGGATATCGAGCTGCCCCCGGGTGGTGACGACATCGGCAATAAGGGCCTCGATGGCGGCGGCATCGCGCACGTCGCAGGTCCGTGCCAGTCCTTCAACCAGGCCTGCGGTGCTTTCCGCCGCATGGCCGTGGATGTCGACGCAGACCAGCCGCGCGCCCTCCTCATACAGGCGCAGGGCGGTGGCGCGGCCGATGCCGGAGCCGGCGCCGGTGACCACCGCGACGCGCCCGTTCAGGCGCCCTTGGGGACGTCCTTCGTTCATCGTGATCTCCGCCAGTGACCGCTGGGGTCAGGGCATATACACGC
Source organism: Gammaproteobacteria bacterium (assembly GCA_050485745.1). Lineage (GTDB taxonomy): Bacteria > Pseudomonadota > Gammaproteobacteria > Pseudomonadales > CAMLJR01 > JBJHBY01. Next base: position 6,066 of record JBJHBY010000015.1, read on the forward strand.
CGCCGCTGACACTGACCAGGTGCCCGGTGACAAAGGAGGAGACATCCGAGGCAAAATACAGTGCGAGGTTGGCGATATCCTCCGGACGACCGACGCGTTTGATCGGCTGGTTGCTCATGTTGAACAGTGAGCCCGCCTCGGCCTGGGCGCGCATCTGCTCCGGCGTACCGAAGTTCTGGTAGCCGAAGCGGCGCCAGAAGCTGTTGTCCGAAACCTGGTCTTCTTCCCAGGGCACGATCCAGCCCGGGGCGATGGCATTGACCCGCACCCCGGATTCGGCCCATTCGTAGGCCAGCCCCTTGGTCAGGGAGTTGACGTAGCCCTTGGTGCCGCCATAGTGCGCCACGTGGTTCGCCGCCTCTCCCAGCAAGGAGGAGTTGGAGGTGATGTTGACGATGGAGCCCTGCCCCCGCTCCAGCATATGCCGGCCCACGGCCTGGCAGCCATTCACCACGCCCCAGATATTGAGGTTGATTTCCCACTCCATGGACTCGCGGGTCTGATCGACGAAGGCGCAGGGCTGGTGCACGCCACCGGAGTTGTTGACCAGCACATCGATGCTGCCGAACCGCTCCAGGGTCTCGGCCACGAGCCGGTCCACCGCGCCGCGGTCGGTGACATCAGTGCCGGCGACATGGATATCCCCGGGCAGATCCCGGCCGGCGGCGGCAACTGCCTCGCCCTTGGCGGTATCCCGGGCCGCGATCACCACGTGGCAGCCCTCCGCGGCGAAAGCCAGGCTGATGCCGCGGCCGATACCGCCGTTGCCCCCGGTGACAATCACCGTTTTGCCCGCCAGCCCAAGTTCCATGTTGCTACCTCACAGATGAACGGTTGATTTTGATGGGACGAGTGTCCTAAAACGGGGGCGGTCTGTCAACTGCGGCGCCCTGCCACGTTGCCCGTCGCGGCGGTATCGGCGATAGTCCCTGAAAACAGCCCCCCGAAAACCGCCCCGGAGCTCACCTGATGCGCAAGTTGATCATGGCGTTGGTTTTTACCTTGCTGCACATCCCGGCGGCGTTGTCACTGGACGAGGTCGCGGCACTGGACCTGGCTCGTCAGAGTGCGCAACGACTGGGCTCCGAGCTGCAGGCGCGCCTGCAGTTTGCCATGGGTGAGCGGGGCGTGGTGGGCGCAATTGATGTGTGTCGGCTCGAAGCTCCGGCCATTGCCGGGGCAGTGGCCGGGGACGTCGCGGCCCCCGGCCCGGGCCCCGTCGAGGTTGGCCGTACAGCGCTGCGACTGCGCAATCCGGCGAATCTTCCGGACCGCTGGGGAGTGCAGCAGCTGCAGGACTTCCGGCGTCGCCAGGCTACGGGGGAGGCGCTGGCGGGTATGGAGGTGCACCGCATCGAGGACGGCCCCGGCGGCCGGGAGTTGCGCTACATGCGGGCCATCCCCACCGCCGCGGGCTGCCTGGCCTGCCATGGCAGCGAGCTGGCGCCGGAGGTCGGGCGCACACTGCTGCGGCACTATCCTGCCGACGCGGCCCGCGGCTTTGCCCCGGGTGATCTGCGCGGGGCCTTCAAGGTTCGGCTGCCTCTGGAATCCCGGTGAGCCGTGCCGCCTCGCCCAGCTGGTCCAGGGCCTGGTCGAGTTGCCGAAACGCCTGCCGCAACGGCTCATGCTCGCGGATCAGGGGGTGGTTGCCGAGTATTTGCTGCAGGTAGCCACGGGCGCGGCGGGTGCGCTCCCGGTAGTCGTCGCGGAGGTGGTGTCGAGGCAGGCAGGGGCCTGATTCCGGCGCGAGAACCAGGCGTCCGGCGCGATAGGTCTCTTCCAGTACCGGCAGGTGAAACGCGGCGAGAAAGGCGACCAGGTCGCTGTGCAGCTGTGCCTCGCTCAGGCCCAGAGGCTCTACCGGTGACGCGGCCCAGCCGTCGATACTGCCGTCCTCCAGATAGTAGACCTCGTAGACCTGATAGGTGACACCGCCCTGCTCGGGACGGTGACGCTTGATCACCCGGTAGTTCCAGTCGGCCATGGGCTGCGTGCCACTTGGGGGTTGCCGCATGTTAGGCCGTGGCCATCGCGGCAGGCAAGGGCTCCGCTGAGCCATTGCCGAATTGATCAGAGCTGCCCGGGCTTTAGGGCGGCAGGCCGTCGTTTCAGGTGCTACCATCTCTTGCCCACCTGGCGGGAATGTTCGGGAGTCTGTGATGCGTCCTTCACTTCGAACCGCTTTACCCATTGGCCTTTTTGTCCTGGCCGCGCTCGCTGTTGGCGGTGTGATCCTGGTGACCCAGCCCACGGCGACGAACGAGGCGGTGGTGACGGTTTACAAGACGCCGACCTGTGGCTGTTGCGGTGACTGGGAAGCACACATGCGCGAGGCCGGCTTCGAGGTGGTGTCCCACAGTGTCGAACACCCACAGCTGAATCGCATCAAGCTGGATGCCGGGGTGCCTTTCGGGGCGGCCAGCTGCCATACGGCATTTGTCGGGTCTTATGTGGTTGAAGGCCATGTGCCGGCGGTGGACATCCGACGCATGCTGGAGGAGCAGCCCGACGGGCTGGGGTTGGCGGTGCCCGGCATGCCCATTGGTTCCCCTGGCATGGAGATCGAAGGCCGCCCGGCGCAGGCCTACGATGTGCTGCTGCTGCGCGGGGACGGGCGTGCCGATGTGTTCAGCCATCACCCCGGCGACGCCTGAGCCCGCCGTGTCCTGGCAGCAATTGCTCAACCGTGAACGCCTGGGCAGGCGGGCCGCAAAGGACGAATCAGGGCGCACGGCCTTTCTTCGTGACCACGACAAGATCGTTTTTTCCGGTGCCTTTCGCCGTCTTGCCCGCAAGACCCAGGTCCATCCCCTGGCGACCAATGATCATGTCCACAACCGCCTGACCCACAGCCTGGAGGTGTCGTGTGTCGGCCGGACCCTGGGTATTCGTGCCGGACTCAGGTTGCGTTCGGAGGGTTTGTTGCCGGCGGATATCGATGCCACCGACCTTGGGGACATCGTGCAATCGGCCTGCCTGGCGCATGATATCGGTAACCCACCCTTTGGCCACACCGGAGAGCGTGCCATTCGCGCCTGGTTCCGGGAGCGGGGGCAGCGCTATCTCGATGGTCTGCCGCAGCGGCTGCGAGCGGACCTGGAGTGCTTCGAAGGCAATGCCCAGGGCTTTCGTATCCTCACCACCTCCGAGTATCACCAGTTCCAGGATGGCATGCGCCTGACCTATGCCACCCTGGCGACTTTTCTGAAGTACCCCTGGCTGGCCCACGTCGCTCGCGCTGGTGGCATGCCCCGGGATGACAAGTACAGCGCCTTTGCCGCCGAGTCCGCGGCGTTCCACGAGGTGTGCCGCGCGGTCGGCCTGCGCGCCCAGGGTGAAGATGCCTACAGCCGCCATCCATTGACCTGGCTGATGGAGGCGGCGGACGACTTCTGTTACGGCATTATCGACCTGGAAGATGGTCTGGAGATGGACCTGCTGGACTGGCGTGATGTCTTTGAGCTGCTGCGCCCGGCCCTGCCGGACACGCGTGAGGTCAGCCACCTGATTGCGGCGAAGCTGCGGCCGGGGCGCAAGGCGGCGCTGTTGCGCGGGCATATCATCGAGCAGTTCATCGAAGCCGGTGTGGATGCCTTCATGCGCCACCATGACGCCCTGCTGGCGGGTAACCTCGACGGTGACCTGATCGGGCTGTGCGAAGGACGGGTACGCGGGGTGGTGGAGGCGGCCAAGGACCTGGCCCGCACCCGGGTGTTCGAGCATCCGCGCAAGATCGAGCTGGAAATCGGCGCCTTCGAGGTGATTGGCTCGCTGCTCGATGGCCTGATCGCTGCGGCGCATCACTACGCAAGCGGTGGGGAGGGTAACTATCGGCACCAACGCATCATCGACCTGATCGGGGCACACAGCTTTCTGCCGGGTTGGCGCGATCTCGACGAGGAGCAGCGGCGTTACCAGTGCATGCTGCGTGCCGTCGATTTCCTGGCGGGCATGACCGATAACTACGCGACCTACCTCGCCAAGCAGTTCAATGGGCTGGGCGAGTTGCGCTGAGGCCCCCGCTGCTGACGCTGGCATCGTGGCAGCCGTCCCGCCGCAGTCCCGCCCGGGTGTCGCGGATTCCGGCGTTGACTGGCGGCCCCGCGCAGCGCGGGTCCATAATGTGGGCTCGCAACGAGGTGCAAGGCCGGAAGGAAGGACACCCGCCAATGGTCAATCCCGCGACAACCCCCGCAAAGCCGGTGACCGAGCAGCCCCTGGACAGCCGCTGGCTGTTGTCCGAGCTGGCCCGTGACGGCCGTATCGCCGCGGAGGAGGCCGAGGTGCTGGCGCGGCGGCCGCGCAGTGGCGATGAGGCACGCCAGCACCCGGTGACCTGGATCGCCGGACAGCAGTTGCGTGACCTGGGTCACCCGGGCCGGCCACTCGGTGCGGAGGCTCTGCTGCAGTGGCTGGGTGAGCGCTGCGAGCAGCCCTGGCAGCACATTGACCCGCTAAAAATCAACGTTCCCGCGATCACCGAGGTGATGTCCTTCGCCTTTGCCCAGCGCCACCGCATTCTCGCCCTGGAAGCGACCCGGGAACAGGTGACCATCGCCAGCTGCGAGCCCTTCATTCGCGGTTGGGAGTCCAATCTCAGCCAGGCCCTGCGCCGCCCGATCCGGCGCGTGCTGGCTGATCCGGCGGATATCGATCGCTATACCGTGGAGTTCTATACCCTGGCGCGTTCGGTGCGTGGTGCCAGCGGTGGTGCGGGCAAGCAGAGCCAGGTGACCAACTTCGAACAGCTGCTTGAGTTGGGCAACCTCACCGACCCGGATGCCAATGACCAGCACATCATCAACATTGTCGACTGGTTGCTGCAGTATGCTTTCGAGCAGCGCGCCAGCGACATCCATATCGAACCGCGGCGCCAGCTTACCCATGTGCGCTTTCGCATCGACGGTGTGCTGTACAACGTTTATGAGCTGCCCGCCCAGGTGGGGACGGCCGTGACCAGCCGCATCAAGATCCTGGGGCGGATGAATGTCGCGGAAAAGCGCCGCCCGCAGGATGGTCGGCTCAAGACCCGCAGCCCGCAGGGCAATGAGATCGAGTTGCGCCTGTCCACCCTGCCCACCGCCTTTGGTGAGAAGCTGGTGATGCGCATCTTCGACCCGGACGTGCTGCTGAAGAATTTCGAGGAGCTGGGTCTGGGGGACGAGGATTTCCGGCGCTGGCAGGGCATGATCCGCAGCCCCCACGGCATCGTGCTGGTCACCGGGCCCACCGGTTCTGGCAAGACCACCACCCTCTACACCAGCCTCAAGCAGCTGGCCACGGCCGAGGTCAATGTCTGCACCATCGAGGACCCGATCGAGATGGTTGAGGACAGCTTCAATCAGATGCAGGTGCAACACAACATCGAGCTGGATTTCGCCAGCGGTGTGCGCGCGTTGCTGCGCCAGGATCCGGACATCATCATGGTTGGAGAGATCCGCGACCTGGAAACCGCCGAGATGGCGATCCAGGCCGCGCTGACCGGCCATCTGGTGTTGTCCACACTGCATACCAACGATGCGCCCAGCGCGATCACGCGCATGCTCGAGCTCGGCGTGCCCGCCTACCTGATCAAGGCCACGGTGCTGGGGGTGATGGCGCAGCGCCTGGTGCGCACCCTGTGCCCGCACTGCAAGGAGTCGACACCCGTCGACGAGGCCGCCTGGGCACAGCTGATCGCTCCGTGGAAAGCGCCGCCACCGAAGCATACCTATCGCGCCGTGGGCTGCCTGGAGTGTCGCAACACCGGTTACTACGGCCGCCAGGGCATCTATGAAGTGTTGCTGCTCAGTGAAAGCGTGCAGGAGCAGTTGCGCGAGCCGGTGAGTCTGGAGGCGATTCGCCGCCAGGGCATGAAGGAGGGTATGCGTACACTGCGCCTGTCCGGTGCGCAGAAGGTTGCGGCCGGCTTTACCACGATCGAAGAAGTAATGCGCGTCGCCTCCGCACCCCAGGGGGCATGATTAACCCGGCGAAGAACATTGCCGGGTTAATGCGGCACATGGATGTGCCGCCGCCGGGCGAAGTCCGGTCGCGAGCCCTTGAAATACCAGTCATTCCACGCAATTGCGCCAGTATTTCAAGGGCGACAATTCAATAGATCGGGACGATCTGCTGAATAATGGTGAGTGAGAGGCGTGTCGTTCTGCAGAGAGAGCCATTTGTGATGTCCGAAACCACCGCGCCATTGCCTGCGCTGCTGGCTGCCGAAGCCGCGAGCCAGTGGCAGGCTCTGTTGCAGGCTGATCCGGCACTCAGTCCTGAGCTGGAACAGCTGGCGCTTGACCCCGTCTGGTTTTCCCGTTTGTCCACACTGCTTGCCACCAGTTCGTTTGCCGCCCGGTTGTTGTGCCGAGAGCCCGGCTGGTTACTGCAGCTGCAGGGTTCCGGTGATCTGGACCGTCCCCTGGCCCCGGCGGATTTTCGCCAGCGCCTTGGGCCCCTGCTGGCGGAGGTCGACGACGCCGATAGTCTGGCC
>JBJHBY010000015.1:12556-25528 GCA_050485745.1 Gammaproteobacteria bacterium
GGCCCGGGCCCTGCGCGTCTATCGCAACCAGCAGTATCTGCGCCTGCTGTGGCGGGATTTCAACCGTCTTGCGAGCATGGAAGAAACCACCGCCGAGCTTTCAGCCCTGGCCGATCTGTGTATCGATGCCGCTCTCGACTGGCACCAGCGGCAGCTGGTCCAGGAGTGCGGCGAACCCCGTGCGGCGGAGGATGGCAGCCCCCAGCGCCTGGTGGTGATTGGTATGGGCAAGCTCGGCGCCGGGGAGCTGAACCTGTCCTCGGATGTGGACCTGATGTTCACCTATCCGCATTCGGGGGAGACCGACGGCCCCCGGCCGCTCGGCAACCAGGAGTTCTTCATCCGCCTCGGTCAGCGCCTGATCAAAAGCCTGGACCAGGTGACGGCCGATGGTTTCGTGTTCCGCGTCGACATGCGCCTGCGTCCCTATGGCAGTGCGGGCCCCCTGGTCATCAGCTTTGGTGCCATGGAGGACTACTACCAGGATCAGGGGCGTGACTGGGAACGCTATGCCATGATCAAGGCGCGTGCCGTGGCTGGCGACCTGGCGGCGGGGGCGCGTCTGCTGGATGCGCTGCGTCCCTTCACCTATCGCCGCTATATCGATTTCTCCGCCATCGAATCCCTGCGCGCAATGAAGCAGATGATCCAGCGCGAGGTGGCGCGACGGCGCTTGCAGGACAACATCAAGCTGGGCCCCGGGGGTATCCGCGAGATCGAATTTGTCGCCCAGTGCTTCCAGTTGATCCGCGGCGGGCGTGACCGGGTGTTGCAGGAACCCAACCTGCAGAAGGTGCTGCACGCCCTGGTCGAGCTCGGCTCCCTGCCCGGGGGAGTGGTGGAGGAACTGATCGACGCGTACCGCTTCCTGCGCAATACCGAGCACGCTATTCAGGGCTTCCAGGACAAGCAGACCCAGGAGCTGCCGGCGGCGGAGTACCCGCGCGCGGCCCTGGCCTGGTTGCTGGTGCGCGGCGACTGGCCTGCGTTCCTGGCCGAGTTGCAGCATCATCGCGACCAGGTCGGCATGCACTTCGGCAATGTTATAGCCAGCCCGGATGATACCGGCGAACACCCGGGTAGCGCAGCCACCGCCAGCTGGCGTGAGCTGTGGGGTGACCCGCCAGAGTACCCGGTCGCCATGCTGGCAGAGGCGGGCCATGAGGATGCCGAAGAGGTCTGGCGGCGCCTGGAAACCCTGCGTCAGGGACCCCTTCTGCAACGTATGCAGAACCTCGGTCGCGAGCGGCTCGATCGCTTTATGCCCCTGCTGCTGGAGGCGGTGACCCATGCCGGGCAACCCAGCAGCACCCTGCTGCGTATCCTGCCTCTGGTGGAGGCGGTCCTGCGTCGTACCGCCTACCTGGTACTGCTGGAGGAAAACCCCGGTGCCCTGCGCCAGTTGGTGGTGCTGTGTGAGGCCAGCCCCTGGATCGCCAGGGAGCTTGCCACACACCCGGTGCTGCTGGACGAGCTGCTGGACCCGCGCACCCTGTACCACGCCCCGGACAAGGCCGAACTGCAGGCGGACCTGCGCCAGCAACTGCTGCGCGTGGACTGGGAGGATCTCGAGGCGCAGATGGAAGCCCTGCGCTACTTCAGGCTCGCCCATGTGTTGCGCGTGGCCGCGTCAGAAGTGACCGGGCGCTTGCCCCTGATGAAAGTCAGCGACTACCTCACCTGGATTGCCGAGGTGATTCTCGAACATGTGCTGGCCCTCGCCTGGAACAATCTGGTGCGCCGCCATGGCCGGCCCGGCCGGGTGGATGGCAGCCCCTGTGACCCGGATTTCATCATCGTCGGCTACGGCAAGCTGGGCGGCATCGAGCTTGGGCATGGCTCCGACCTGGACCTGGTGTTCATTCACGACGGTGCGCCGGATGGCGTGACCGACGGCGATCGTGAGATCGACAACAGCGTGTTCTTTACCCGCCTGGGGCAGCGCATCATTCATATCCTGACCACACAGACCCCCCTGGGCGCCCTGTATGAGGTCGATATGCGGCTGCGTCCGTCCGGTGCCTCGGGTTTGCTGGTCAGCAGCCTCAAGGCCTTTACCGAGTATCAGGACAAGGAAGCCTGGACCTGGGAGCACCAGGCCCTGGTGCGGGCGCGGCCGGTAGCGGGGGATGCTGCGCTGGCGCGGCGCTTCGAGGCGGTGCGCGCACAGGTGCTGTGCCGGGAGCGGGATCTGCCTGCCCTGCGTGCCGACGTGATCGCGATGCGCGAGCGCATGCGCGAGCATCTGCGGCCGCGCGATACCGAAACCGCGGAGGCCCCCTGGCTTGACCTGAAACAGGGCGCGGGAGCTATCGTCGATATCGAATTTATGGTGCAATATGCGGTTTTAGCCTGGTCCCGGCAGCATCCGGCCCTGGCGCGCTTCACCGACAATATCCGCATCCTCGAATCCCTGGAGCAGGCTGGTCTGCTGCCCGCTGATGAGGTTCGGGCGCTGACCCAGGCCTACAAGGATTACCGCGGTCGCGCCCACCGGCTCAGTTTGCAGCACCAGCCGGGCCGTGCGCCCCTGGCGGAATTCGAGGCACAGCGTGCGGTGGTGACGGCCTGCTGGGAGCGCTTGCTGGGTGACGCGGTAGAATGAATACCCTGCGGGCCGCCGCCTCCGGCGGCCCGCGCTGTTTCTCTGGAGGATTACCTGTCATGTCCATGGCCGATCGCGACGGTCTGATCTGGTTCGACGGTGAGCTCATTCCCTGGCGCGATGCCCAGGTCCATGTCCTCACCCATACCCTGCACTATGGTCTGGGGGTATTCGAGGGCGTGCGTGCCTATCGCACGGAAAATCGTGGCACCTGTATCTTTCGCCTGCGCGAGCACACCGACCGGCTGTTTCGCTCGGCCCATATCCTCGGCATGAAGATGCCGTTCGACAAGGACACTCTGGATGCCGCCCAGCGCCAGGTGGTGCGAGAGAACGGCCTGGAGGAGGCCTACCTGCGGCCGATGTGCTTCTATGGCTCGGAGGGCATGGGGCTGCGCGCCGACAACCTGAAGACCCATGTCATCGTCGCCGCCTGGCACTGGCCCAGCTACATGAGCCCCGATGCCAAGGAGCGGGGTATCAAGGTTCGCACCAGCTCCTATACCCGGCACCATGTCAACATCAGCATGTGCAAGGCCAAGGCCAATGGCCATTACATCAACTCCATGCTCGCCTTGAAGGAGGCGCTGGACTGTGGTGCCGAGGAGGCCCTGCTGCTGGACAACGAGGGCTATGTCGCTGAGGGTAGTGGCGAGAATATCTTCCTGGTGCGCGACCGCGTGCTCTACACGCCGGAACTGACCAGCTGCCTCGATGGCATCACCCGCAACACCATCTTCGCCCTTGCTGCGGAACTGGGCTACAGCATCCGCGAGAAGCGCATTACCCGGGACGAAGTCTACGTCGCCGACGAGGCTTTCTTTACAGGTACCGCGGCGGAGGTGCTGCCGATCCGCGAACTCGACGGGCGGGTGATCGGCGAGGGCAGGCGCGGCCCCATGACGACCGAATTCCAGACCCTGTATTTTGATCAGGTGAAGGGTCGTCGCGACCAGCATCCGGAGTGGCTGGCGCCGGTGGCCGGCTGAGCCGGGCGCGGCCTGGTTTGATGGCAGTGCCCGGCGGCACCCTGGTCGTTGGCCCGTCCTGGGTGGGGGACATGGTCATGGCGCAGAGCCTGTTCATCCTGCTGCGCCAGAACCGGCCTGACGAGGTGATCGATGTGCTCGCCCCCTCCTGGAGTGAGCCTCTGCTGGCGCGCATGCCGGAGGTACGGCGCGCCATCACCATGCCCGTCGGGCACGGCCAGCTGCAACTTCGACAGCGTCTTGCCCTGGGCAAAACATTGCGCGCCGAGGGCTATGCCCGCGCCATCCTGCTGCCCAATTCCCTGAAGTCCGCCCTGGTGCCCTGGTTTGCCCGTATTCCGCAACGCATCGGCTGGCGCGGTGAATGGCGCTATGGCCTGCTCAATGACGTGCGGCGCCTGGATCCACAACGCTACCCCCTGATGGTACAGCGCTTTGCCGCCCTGGCTTTCCCTGAGGGTGTGTTACTTCCCGAGCCCCTGCCGTGGCCGCGGTTGCGGGTTGATGCTGCCAGCACCGCGGCTTTGCGGCAGCAGCACGGGCTGGAAAAGCCCTTTGTGGCGCTCTGCCCCGGCGCGGAATTTGGTCCGGCGAAGCGCTGGCCAGCCGCGCATTATGCGGCTGTCGCAGCGGCGTTCATGCATCGTGGTCTGGGTGTCGCCCTGTTCGGCTCCGCCAACGACCAGCCGGTCGCCAGGGCGTTGCTCGATGCCCTGCCGGACACCTTGCGCCAGCGCTGTGTGGATCTGACCGGGCGCACGCGCCTGGCGGATGCACTGGACCTGCTGGCGGCGGCTCAGCTCGTGGTCAGCAATGACTCCGGGCTGATGCACGCGGCCGCTGCCCTGGAGCGCCCGCTGGTGGTGCTGTATGGTTCCACATCACCGGGTTTTACCCCGCCGCTCGCGCGGCGTGTGCAAATCCTGCAATTGGCGGTGGACTGCGGCCCCTGTTTCCGCCGCGAGTGCCCGCTGCAACACCTGAAGTGCCTGCGCGACCTTGCTCCCGGGCAAGTGCTTGCCGCGGCCGATCATCTGCTGGAGGCCGCGTGAACAGGCGCATCCTGGTGGTCAAGACCTCGTCGCTGGGGGATGTCGTGCATACCCTGCCGGCAGTGACCGATGCCGCCCGCATGCTGCCCGGCCTGCGCATCGACTGGGCGGTAGAAGAGGGTTTTGCCGAGATTCCGCGCTGGCATCCAGCGGTGGACCGGGTCATCCCCGTGGCCATCCGGCGTTGGCGCAAGAGTCCCTGGCGCAGCTTGCGCAGCCCGGAGTGGCGCCAGTGCCGCGCCGAACTGGCGCGCGAGCATTACGATTGCGTGCTGGATGCCCAGGGTCTGCTGAAGAGTGCCTGGCTGGCGCGATATGCCCGCGGGCCACGAGCCGGTTTTGACCGGCAATCTGTGCGCGAGCCCCTCGCCGCCCTGGCTTACCACCAGCGTGTGTCGGTATTCCATGGCCAGCATGCGGTGGAACGTGTGCGCCAGCTGTTTGCCCGCAGCCTGGGCTATCGGGTGCCGGATGGCCCGGGCGACTATGGCCTCGACCCCGCGCGCTTCCTCAGCAGTGATGTGCGGCCGCAGCGGGTTGTGTTCCTGCACGGCACGACGCGTCCCGCCAAGCACTGGCCCGAACTCTATTGGCAAGCACTGTGCCGGCGTGTGGCCGGTGCCGGCTTTGTCGTGAGCCTGCCCTGGGGCAATGATGCGGAGCGTGCACGTGCGGAGCGCATCGCCAGTGTTGCTCCGGGCGCCGAGGTGCTGCCGCGGCTCAACCTGCACGGCATTGCCAGTGTGCTGTTGCAGTCCCGTGCCGTGGTGGCGGTGGATACCGGTCTGGGCCATCTGTCCGCAGCCCTGGGGGTGCCGGCACTGTCCCTGTATGGCCCCACCAGTCCGGCGTTGGTGGGAACCTATGGTTCGCATCAGCTCCATCTCAGTGCCAGTGGACTGGCGCCGGGCCCTGCGGAGATCCAGCCCACGGAGATGGCACCGCTGACGGCGGATGTCGTTTGGCAGGCGCTGGCGCCACTGCTGGATCAGGCGCAGTCCCGCGCGAACTCACGCGCCACCGCGCGCCGGGGATGAGCATGGATCTCGCTTTCGTCCTGTTTCGCTACTTTCCCTACGGCGGACTGGAGCGCGACATGCTGGCCATTGCCCGGGCCTGCCGCCAGCGCGGACACCGGGTCACCATCTACACCAGTGCCTGGCAGGGTGCGCGTCCCGACGACCTTGAGGTGGTGCTGCTGCCGGTGCGGGCCTGGACCAACCACGGCCGCAACCGCGCCTTCGTGCGCCGCTTCCAGTCCCTGCAGCTTGATGGTGAGGCCGTCGTGGTAGGCTTCAACAAGATGCCCGGGTTGCACGTCTACTATGCGGCGGATACCTGCTTTGCGGAAAAGGCCGCCCGGCGCGGTATCGTCTACCGGATGACACCCCGGGCGCGCTGCTATCTGGACATGGAGCGCGCGGTGTTCGGGCCGGAAAGCCATACCCGTGCCCTGATGATTTCGAGTGTCGAAACCGGAATCTATCGCCGTCACTATCACACGCCGGGTGAGCGCCTGCACCCGCTTCCCCCCGGGATTCGTCGCGAGCGCATTCGTCCGCCGCAAAGCGGTTTGCGCGAACAGTTGCGCCAGCGCTACGGTCTGAGTCCTGAACAGCGTCTGCTGCTGATGATCGGCTCCGACTTTCGCCGCAAGGGCCTCGATCGTTGCCTGCGCGGGCTTGCGGCCTTGCCAGAAGCCGAACGTGCGCAGCTGTGCCTGTGGGTGGCCGGGCAGGACCGGGCGGCCCCCTTCGAGCGACTGGCTCAATCCCTTGGTGTCGCGGATCGGCTGCGGATTCTGGGTGGCCGCGATGATGTCTCCGAACTGCTCTGGGCCGCCGACGTGCTGCTGCACCCGGCCTATAGTGAGAACACCGGAACGGTTCTGCTGGAAGCCATGGTCGCGGGCGTTCCGGTGATCGCGAGCAGCGCTTGCGGCTATGCCCACTATATTCGGGAGCAGGACATGGGCATCGTGCTGGATGAGCCGCTCGATGCCGAGGCCATGGCGGCTGCCATGCAGCGGGTGCTGATACAGGATGGCGAGGCCTGGCGTGAACGCGGCGCCCGATTTGCCTGTACAGCCGATGTCTTCTCGATGCCCGAACATGCGGCGCGTTACATTGAGGCGTCTGGCGGGGGCCCCATATCGGGGGAATCCCGGGGAGGCGACCCTGAATGAAGCTCTGGCTGCGGAGTGAGCTGGATCAGGCCTGGCGGGGCAAGGATCCTTTCGACTGCGTGCGCAATCTGCGCGGTCAGGTGTTCCGCGAAAAAGAAGGGCGCCGCACCCTGCGCTTCGAACAGTGCGAGCGTGCCTATTTCCTGAAATTGCATCAGGGTGTGGGATGGCGGGAGATCATCAAGAACCTGCTGCAGCTGCGTGCACCGGTGCTGGGTGCCCGCAACGAGTACCAGGCGATTCTGGCACTGCAGCGTATCGGTATCGACACACTGACTCCAGCCGCCTTTGGTGAGCGCGGCCGCAATCCGGCCCGACGCCTGTCCTTCCTGGTGACGGACGCCCTCGAAGGTGTGGAGAGCCTCGAGGATCTCTGCGGGCGCTGGCCGCAGCGGCCGCCATCCTTTGCGTTCAAGCGCAGGCTTATCGAACGGCTGGGCAGAATGACTGCAGACCTGCACGCCGCTGGTATCAATCACCGCGACTACTACCTCTGCCACTTTCTGATCGAACGCGACCCCGAGCCCTGCGCCGGGGATATTGCCGCGCGTCCGCTCTACCTGATGGACCTGCATCGGGCCCAGTTGCGGGCCAGGATTCCCTCGCGCTGGCGGGTGAAGGATCTGGGCGGACTGTACTACTCGGCCCTGGACATCGGGCTCAGTTCCCGCGATGTCCTGCGCTTTATGCGTGCTTACACGGGCGCTCCATTGCGAGACTGCTTTGCTGTACTTTCCTGGGAAGCGGTACGGCATCGCGCCGGGCGTATCTACCGGCGCGACCATGGGCGTGCGCCGGATTCCGAAGCCTGGCACCTGCCGGCACTGTGTATCAGGCATTGATCGTGGCGACGCATGGCCCCGAACTGGTGGATGCTTTGCTTGCCGGCGATGCATTGCCCCTGCCTCCACAGAAACTGGAAGTCGTGCGTGCAGACGGAAGCACGGCGACACTGCAGGTCGATGCCGTGCTGCGTCATCTCCCGGGCAAGCGGGTGACCCTGCGTTGCCGCCTCGGTGACCGGGCCGTCAGCGTGAAATTGTTTTCACAGGCCCGGGGTGGCGCCAGACACCTGCGCAGGGAGCTGCTGGCCTTCCGGCAACTGAGCAGCGCTGGTATCGAGACCCCGCTTTTACTTGGCGACTTCGCCACCAACTGTGGCCGCGCTGTGGGGCTGATCCACGAATGGATCGATGATGCCAGCGACCTGGCATCGGTCTGGAGCGACGCCACGCCCGCCCAGTGTCAGCGATGGCTGGGTGGCCTGGTGGAGGCGAGCGCGCGGATGCATCAGGCAGGTGCCTGCCAGACCGACAGCCATTTCGGCAACTTCCTGGTGCGCGGTGAGCAGCTCTGGGTGCTGGATCTGGGCCAGATACAGCTGGGGCGGAAGCCTCTGGATCGATCCCGCAGCATGGTTGGTCTGGGTTTGCTGGGAGCGCAGTTGACGCCGGCGGAGCAATTCTGGCTGGAAGACCTGCTGCCTGACTACGCGGCGTATCGTGGCTGGAGCACCAGTGAAGCGCTGGCCCGCATGCTGAGGAATGCCCTGGGGCGCGCCTGGGAGCGACGCTGCCGAGACTATGTTCGCAAGGCTCTGCGCCGCTGCAGTCTTACCCATTTTCACCGGGACAACCGCCAGTTGCTCGCCTGCAGACGTAGCCACTGGGGGGAAGATGCGCGCCGCTTTGCGGCGGATCCTGATGATTTCATGGCGCACGGAGAAGTGCTGAAGAGCGGCAATACTGCCACGGTGGTAAAGCAGGTCTTTGATGGGCGGCCTGTGGTCATCAAGCGCTATAACATCAAGCACTGGCGCCACGCGCTGTCGCGTGCGCTGCGACCGACCCGTGCCCTGCACAGCTGGCGATCCGCACACTTGCTGGAGCTGGCCGGCATTCCGTCCCCATCCCCGGTGATGCTGCTGGAGCAGCGCCTGGGGCCGTTGCACGGCACCGCGTATCTCGTGTGTGAATGGATGGCTGGTCCCGACCTGTTGCAGCTGGGGCGCGAGCGTGCGCTGACAGAACTGGAATTCGGAAAGTTAGCTGACATCCTCAGCAAGATGGTCAGGCTCGGAATCAGTCACGGGGATTTCAAGGCGACCAACCTGCTTATGAGCGCGGACGGCCCAGTGCTGATCGACCTGGACGGCCTTCGCAGGCACCGGCTGGAGATCTGTTTTCGGAGGGCATTCGGGCGTGATCTGGAGCGCCTTCGACGCAACTGGCGGGGGGGCGATCCCGTGGCCGGCCAGATCAAGGCATTGATCGAAGGGCTATGGTAGCATTTTACGAACCCCCGATGTTTGATCTCGCTCCGTCGCGCTTGGGGGTGCTGGCAGGGCGGGAGTGAAATCAGTAACAGAGCAAGGTCATGCCGGATTCGCTTTCATTGTTGCAAAACGTCACCGCCAAACAGGTGAGCACGACCCCGTTTCCATACGTAGTGATAAAAAACGCACTACCACAAGCACTGTGTGATGAGCTGATACGAACCTATCCCGGGTATGATCTCATGGGCGTCGACACGGCTGCCAACAACAAGCGTTGGGACTATTCCGCCCGGCAGGTGGCTGGCGATGACCGCGTCGCTGGGCTGTGGCGGGATTTCGTTGCCTATCACAGTTCCCAGGAATTTCTCGATGAAATCATGTCCCTGTTTGGTGACGCGATTCATGCCCTGTATCCGCACCAGTTTCCCTCCAGGGTCAGCCTGAGAGCACTGCGGGCCGGTGTGCGCGAAGTGCATGACTTCGACGAATGTGACATCCTGATGGATGCACAGATATCCGGTAATACTCCGGTGCAGGAGGCGAGCTCTGTGAGGGGTACGCACGTGGATGCCGGAAGCAAGTTGTACTCTGCATTGTATTATCTGCGCGATGAGAACGATGACTCACGCGGTGGCGATCTGACGATCAGCCGCTTCAAGCCGCATCTTTCCCGGGTTCGGGACAAGTTGCGCTGCTTCGAGGGGGTCTATGTCAACGATGCCTACATCGATGTGATCGAGACCGTTCCCTATGCAAACAATACTCTCGTGCTCTTCATCAATTCGATTGACTCCTTGCATGGTGTCACCGTTCGGGAACCGACAGAGCGCAGCCGGCGATTTCTCAACATGGTGGGGACGCTGCCCGTCGAACTGTATTCCACCAAAACGAAAATTGAGAGGCTTCTGCCCAAACCGATGCGCAAGGCCTACAGGCAGTGGCGGCGACCTGCGGTCAGATGATGCGATGCTCGGCGGGTCATGATGGTCAGCGAGCGTTTCTCTTTCCAACTATTTTTTTGGCAAGCTGCAGGTAATTTTCCCGATACACATCAATAGTGAAGTGCCGCTCGAGTCTGCGAGACTGCGAGCTGACGTAATCCCTGCGCTGCGATCCGTCCCAGCCCAGGGCTGTACGCAGGGCGCCAGCCAGGGCGTCAGGGTCTGCCGCGGGGACAAGCAGCGCAGTGTCTCCCAGCGCTTCCGGGATACCCCCCACCCGAGTGCCGATGACGGGCAGGTGTGTGGCCATAGCCTCCAGTACTGCCATAGGCAGGCCCTCGGAAAGAGAAGTCATTGTGAAAATGTCAAATGCGGGCAGATAGCGGTAAGCATTGGGAAGTGCGCCACTGATGATAACGCGACCACTGAGTCCAAGGGCTTCAGCTTTCAGATGCAAATCCTTTTCGAGCTCTCCACCGCCAATGATTGCGAGGCAAAACCTGGGTGAAAGCCCCGCCACCCGGGCGAAGGCGTCCAGCAGGTGAGTGTGTCCCTTGACCGGTCTGAGTCGGCCAATGGTTCCGATCACGATTGCATCATTCTTCAATCCGAGTGCTTGTCTGGCAAGCTCTCGCGAGAGCTGCCGTTTCCTGATGCCGTCAATATCAATAGCGTTGGGGATGACTTCAATCCCTGGTGCGGGTATGCCGTGTCTGACCAGATCTTCACGAATAGCGCTTGATACCGCCACGAAAACCGAGTCTCGACCTGACAGGATGCGTGCCAGCCATTGCCGGCGGCGTCGACGAAACTGGTGGTATGCGTGGAATACCGCCAGGATTGGCGGCCTTTTTGGCATAAAACATGATGCCATTGAAAACAGAAGCCAGGGTTTGAAACGGTGAGTGATGATCAAGTCATACTGGCCATCGCGCAGTAGCCTGATAATCGTTCGCAGTGTGCGAAGTCGGGTCGTCCGAACCTGCTTTGAACTCAAGCGCAGAGCGATAAGCTTGCAGCCGCTTCGCTGCTCAATGTCGGGATCAGGTTCTCCGGTCAGGGTGCAGTAGGTAAATTGATGTTGGGGGGGTGGAAAAGCTCGAGCTATTTCCTCGTATAGATCGAATTCGGAAACAAAACCATAGGGTGCATAGCTCACCTGAAGAATCTTCATTTCTGGTGCCGCTCGCTCTGCGTACTTTCTGGCCCTGTTCGTAACGGCTCTGTCGCAGGCCCGAGTGCAGTCAGGGCAATCAGCGCACAAAGGGGTATATGCAGGTAAAGCCAGAAAGGATTTGGTGAAAACAGCAGTGTATGACCATCGACCAGCATTGCCATACAGCCACCTGCGAGAAGTGCGCGCCAGGGACGTGCATGGGGGTTGCCAGATCCGGCCCTGAAAGCCAGAAAAAGTATACTGAAAAGAAGTGTCAGTCCGGCAAGTCCACCGTACAGCAAGGTACCTATGTAAAGGGAGTGAGCATGCAGAATATGGTAGCCGTCGAGTGAAAGGTCTCTCGGAATGCTCTGTCCGCAACCCAGGAAAATTCCGCAACTCCAGGCTCTCGAAAGTTCATAAGCCCATATATCGGGGCGGTAGGAAAGACCGCGATTCAGAAGAAGGCCGGCATCGAATACTGTGAATGCAATGCCTATGACAATTACGAGAGTCGCTATAAGTAGTGCAGTGACTCGAGCGCGGCCATGTAGCAATAGAATGAACAAGGTACCCATCAGGGCGAGGATTGCGCTGCGTGACTGGGCAAGCAGCATGATCAGAACGTTGATCAGTAAGACGCTGCCCCATAGCGCCCGAAGTGCAGCCCGTTTCTCCAGGCTCATAAAAAAAGCGATGATTGAATATGTCACCGCGATAATTCCCAGGCTGATCGGGTTCTCCATTCGTCCGAATCCGTAGAGTCGGGTATAGGGAAATCCTCCATCATGGTAACGAATAAGGCCGCCAAAGATCCCGTTCAGCATGACGAGAATGGCGATTGTAGGTATCAGGATCTGTGCCAAAGGGCGTCGATCACGAAGTATGATGAAAAGAGTCAGGCCAAGGGCGTACAGATAAAAAACTCGCTTCAGATTCCGGAATAGCTCGCTGGAGTCATACTCGGGAGTCCAGAACTGGTTGAGCGGTATGAAAAGAAGAAAGGCCAGCCATAGATTACTCAGAACGGATTGATGGTAGGTGCGAAGATCTGAGCGGGTAATCGAAAGAATGAGTAGTGGAATGACGCCCGCGTAAAAAATGTTGTTGATTCCCTTCGAGCTCGGTATGACCATGAAGGAGGCCGAGAAAATGATGAAAACGAAATACAGGTAGTGCCGGGTCATGTCCCTGTTGATAATCATCGTCGGTACTGTCATATCCTTTCCATGTGTTGTCGCCATTATTGCAGTCAGTTAGACAGGGTTGTCAGTGAGTTCAGATTCTCAGTAAACCTCCGGGATGCCTGAAAGGATTCAAGATAACCCTGGGCGATCAATGTCAGAGCCTGTTGGTCGAGGCCGCCCTGAATACTGCTGCGTCGGACGAATTGCCTCCAATTGCGCAGGCGCAGGCCCTCGCGCAGGCATCCATTGAAAAAGCGCATGTCGAGAACGTCGATCAGCCCGGCTGGACGGTTACCTTGGATGATGATGTTTCCCGAGTGAAGTGAGCGGAAGTAAACGCCCCTGGAATGCAGGTCGTTGATAAATTGGCCTGTGCTCAGCGCAAGGGCTCTGTCCATGCTGCCTTGCTTCAAACATTGCGCGAGCGTTTCGCCCTGAATCGGTGAGTAGCGAACCGCCGAGCCATCGCGAAAAGGGAGGTCACGTATTTCAATCACTTCCGGTGCGTCAATGCCAAGGCCCTTCAATCGTCGGGCATTTCCAGCGAAGCGCGAGGCCGCAGCCTGCAGGGTATATCGGGAC
>JBJHBY010000016.1:0-25417 GCA_050485745.1 Gammaproteobacteria bacterium
GTGCAGCGCGGCGTGCCCCTGGAGATCCTCTGGGATCGCCAGGTCTGGTTCTATGACGTGTGGGGCATTCCCCGCCACGGTCGCAATACGGAACTCGCGATGGATCTCATCCGTTACGCAACCTCCTCACAAAGCCTGGCGCGCCAGGCCAATCTCATTCCCTATGGTCCGGTGCGCCGCTCCTCGATGCAGTATGTCGACGAGGCAGTGAGGGCTCGCCTGCCCACCGCAGAATCTCACATGGACACTGCCATCGAGCTGGATGCGCGCTGGTGGTCGGAGAACATGGCGCGCATCCAGCCACGCTTCGAACGCTGGGCACAACGCCCGGTGATGGTGCCGCGGCAGTTGCCGAGGTGATCCCGGGCTGAATTCCGGCTGCCTCCTCCTTGAGTCGAGGTGGTATTCCAGTACGTCCGCGACAATTGTCACCTTACTTCTTCTGTGGACTTAACAGGCCGCCCGGCATATCGATATGATTTTTCTATTCCCCCGATAGCGATATAAAAATTACCAACTCCCTGCCACTCCGGTACCTTTTATTGGCGTTACGAATCGGGTCGTCATTGCGGCGACCCTGTCAGGGAGGCGTCAGCCATGTTGAGAAAAACCATACCGCTGTTTGCCGCCGCGGCCATCGCCTCGGCATCCATGGCGATATCGGAACCAGCCAGCGCTCGCTCCGGGTCGATGTCGAGTCAGTACTGGTGGCCCGAAATGCTCGATCTCAGGCCACTGCGGCAGCACGCCGCTGAGTCCAACCCCATGGGTAGCGACTTCGATTATGCGAAAGCCTTTGCCGGCCTCGATCTCGAGGCGGTGAAGAAGGACATCGAAGAGCTGATGACCAGGTCCCAGGACTGGTGGCCCGCGGACTACGGTCACTACGGGCCGTTCTTTATCCGCATGGCCTGGCATAGCGCGGGGACCTACCGCATTGCCGATGGCCGCGGTGGCGCCGGTGGTGGCCAGCAGCGCTTCGAACCACTGAACAGCTGGCCGGACAATGTCAATCTCGACCGTGCCCGGCGCCTGTTGTGGCCGATCAAGCAGAAGTACGGTGCCAGCCTGTCCTGGGCCGATCTGATGGTACTCACCGGTAATGTGGCGCTTGAGTCCATGGGCTTCAAGACCTATGGTTTCGCCGGCGGTCGCAAGGACGACTGGGAGCCGGATCTGGTCTACTGGGGGCCGGAGAGCGAGTTCCTGGCGGATGAGCGTCATGGCGAGGGACGCGAACTTGAGAAACCCCTGGCCGCAGTGCAGATGGGCCTGATCTACGTCAACCCGGAAGGGCCGAATGGCAATCCGGACCCGCAGGCTGCTGCCCACGATATCCGCGAAACCTTTGCGCGGATGGCCATGAATGATGAGGAAACCGTCGCCCTGATCGCTGGTGGCCATACCTTCGGCAAGGCCCATGGTGCGCACAAGCCGGAGGACTGCCTCGGCCCCGAGCCCGCGGCAGCTGGCATCGAGTTGCAGGGTCTGGGTTGGGAAAACAAGTGCGGTACCGGTAATGCCGCGGACACCATTACCAGTGGCCTGGAAGGCGCCTGGTCGGTGAACCCGATTGCCTGGACCACTCAGTTTCTCGACAACCTGTTTGGCTTCGAGTGGGAGAAGACCCGCAGTCCCGCAGGAGGGATTCAATGGGTCCCGGTCGATGGCCAGGCCTCCAGCCTGGTGCCAGATGCCCATGATCCGGACAAGCGTCACGCGCCGATCATGTTCACCACGGACCTGTCCCTCAGAGTTGATCCGGCCTACCGGGAAATCGCCAAGCGCTTTCAGCAGAATCCGGAAGAGTTCGAGCGCGCCTTTGCCAAGGCCTGGTTCAAACTCACTCACCGGGACATGGGACCACGTGCGCGCTATATCGGTCCGGAGGTGCCTGATGCAGACCTGCTCTGGCAGGACCCTGTGCCCGCAGTTGATCATGACCTGATCAACGCCCGGGACATCGCCCGTCTGAAATCCGAGATCCTGGACTCGGGCCTGAGCGTTCCAGAGCTGGTGCGTACCGCCTGGGCTTCGGCGGCCACCTTCCGCGGTTCCGACCTGCGCGGTGGCGCCAATGGTGCCCGCATCCGTCTGGAGCCGCAAAACAGTTGGGCGGTCAACAATCCGGATGAGCTGACCAGAGTCCTGGAGCGGCTGGAGCGGATCCAGGCCGATTTCAACCAGGCACAGCGTCGCGGCAAGAAGCGGGTATCCCTCGCTGACCTGATTGTTCTGGGCGGTGTTGCCGCGGTGGAGAAGGCGGCGAAGGATGCCGGCTATCGCGTCGAAGTACCGTTCAAGCCGGGCCGTACCGATGCCTCGCAGGATATGACTGATGTCGAGTCCTTCGCTGTGCTCGAACCGAAGGCTGACGGTTTTCGCAACTACTTCGGTGAAGGCAACCGCCGGTCCCCTGCGGAAATGCTGGTTGACCGTGCCAACCTGCTGACGCTGACGGTGCCGGAAATGACCGTTCTCGTGGGTGGCATGCGCGCCCTTGGCGCCAATGCGGGTGATGCGGCTCATGGCGTGTTCACTCAGCGCCCGGGTGTTCTCAGCAATGACTTCTTCGTCAATCTGCTGGACAACGGCACCCGCTGGACGAGGTCCGAAGACGCTGCGGGCATCTATGTCGGGCGCGACCTTGCCTCGGGCGAAGAAAAGTGGACGGCCACGCCGGTCGACCTGATTTTTGGTGCCAATACTGAGCTGCGCGCCGTGGCAGAGGTTTACGCCTCGAATGATGCGGGCGAGAAGTTCGTACGCGACTTTGTTGCGGCCTGGAGCAAGGTGATGAAGCTGGATATGTTCTAGTCATTGCCCCGGGCGATGTGCAAAGGGCCAGCCTGCTGGGCGGTCCTTTGTGTTGTTGTTCCGTATTAGTGACCTGGCATGCAAGCGGGCATCCTTTCCTGTTTGCATGCGCGCCCCGGAAATGCTGGCGCAATTGCTCAGAATTGCTGGCATTTCAAGGGCTCGCGACGTGGCTTCGCCCGTCGGCGGCACCTCCATGTGGCGCATTAACCCGGCAATCAATTGTGCCGGGTTAATAAGCTGCGTGAGCCTGGAGTTCTCCCAGCGTTTTCCTGGATAAGCTCCCTCCGTCTTCACTCAACAATTGCACCGCCAGAGCAGGTCGAAAGAACTGCCGGATAAAATCTGACTGGATTCTGGTGATAACGACTTCGTGCTCTTCTTGCATACCGCCGCTTATCCAGCTGGCCAGGCGCGCTTGTTGCAGCGCGATGAGCAAGCGGGCCTGATCGGCGGGCTCGGCTGGAATCAGTTCACCCTCCTTCACCCCTTGAGCAAAAACGGTTGAAATGACGTCAAGTCCCTGTGACCACAAGGCCTGCTCATCCCGAGTTGGTTGTGCCGCGCTGTGATACCAGGCATAACCTTCCTGCAGGATCAGGCGCAGGTAGTTGGGGTGCGTCAGCAGATACTCCAGCTGTGTATGTATCACCTTCAGAAGCGAAATGATGGGAATAGGCTGAGCTGATGTCAGTGCCGGGTTACTGGTGACGGCTGTCATCAATTCTCGATCATGTGCCAGTAGAACGGCTCGGTAAAGCTCCTGCTTGCCCGGGTAAAGCTGATACAGCGTCGCCAGGGAAATGCCTGCCTTTCTGGCAATGGTTTGCATTTTTGCCTGTGCGAAGCCGTGCTGTGCGAAAACGTGTTCCGCAGCATCCATGGCGTGTTGGCGCACCAGGTTTTCCTTGGCTGCGCGCAGACCTTTTGCGAGCGAGCCTGACTCATGCTTGTTCCGGCCACTTTTGCCGGTGGCCGGGGTGATTTGGCTCATTTTCGTATCCTTGCTGATAATGACTATTGACTTGTGGGTAATATACATTTCTAATCAAGTAATTTGAATTACCAAACAATAATGATTGTATCTTGTCCCCTGCCGGGCAGATGCTTCAAGGCGGCTGATACATTCGCGAGCCTGGGTTTCCTGCTGCCTGCTAAACGGGGTTGACGTAGAAGGTTGATAATTGATGATTTCTGAAAAAAGGGAAATGAGTGCAAGGGAATACGCAAAGGCATTCTGCCCGGATATAAAACGGTCAGCCTTGCTGTTGCTAAAGAATATCGTTCTGCACCCTGTTCTTTTCATCCGCACCTTCAGGAAATATCCCGGTCTGGAGAACTATTTTGACGAGTACGCGCAGAAGGTTTCATTTGGAAGAACCGACCACCCATTGGACGACATGGGGCCGATGCAGGGCGGGTTCACAGCTCTCCCGAAGCTCACTTCCAGGTATTCCCGGTCGGTTTTAAGTGTTGATCTCGCCGGTAGGAAGGGTAATCAATTCACTTTTCAGGCGAAGGCATTCGATATATTCAGGCTTATCAAACCTGATAGCTTCTACAAACATGTTTATGAAATTGAAAATAAATCTCCTGATGCCATTCTTAATTTGTGCGTCGATGTTCTTCGGGATGATGTTTATCGTGTCAGGCTTAAGGAAGGTGGTGGCTTTTTGGCTAAAGACACCCCAATGATAGCGAATGATATCCGGGATGATCTGTGCAGGGTTGATCTGATTGAGGAAGAGGCTTGCTATAGGATCGAAACCGGAAGAATGCGTCTTCATGTTTACAAAAAGGATTTTCGGATCGAACTCTATAATAGTCATGGGAGAAAGATCACTTCCAGTGGTGGTCGGACTGACAATCACTTTGGCATTGCGTTTGACTCCTATCCTATGGGGTTCGTCCGAGACAGGCGCCACAAACATTGGTACGCGGTCAGCTCTTTTGATCTTTCTCATGGTGAGTCGATCTATGGGTTGGGAGAGCATTTTGGCCCTGTGAACAAGGTGGGAGAAACTCTCCGGCTCTGGATCAACGAGGGGGTGGGGAACTCCACGGGGCGGGTCTATAAAACTGTTCCATTCTACGTCAGTACGCGTGGCTATGGTGTTTTCTTTAATCACACTCACCCGATGACGTTCTGGATTGGCTCAAAGGAAAAGTCAAAAATACAGGTGGCTGTAGAAGAAAAAATCCTGGATTACTTTGTTTTTTCCGGAGAAATAAAGGAGATTCTGGATCGCTACACGGAGCTGACAGGGCGTTCCCCCGTGCCGCCAAAATATTCGTTCGGAACATGGATTTCTCGCATGTCCTATCTGTCACAGGAAGAGGTGTTAAATGTCGCGAAAAGGCTGAGAGAGGAAAGGTTTCCGGCTGACGTGATTCATATGGATGTCAGCTGGTTCAGGAAAAACTGGAGGTGTGACTGGGAGTTTGACCCGGATCGATTTCCCGACCACAAAAAAATGTGTCGTCAGCTCCATGATAACGGATTTCGATTTTCGTTATGGCAGCAGCCATATGTCATCAAGGGTACGGCACCATGGAAGGAGGCTCGCAGAAAGAAAATCCTTGCCACAAGCAGAGTTCCCTTTTCCTTTTGTGGGCAGTTTGAGGCAGAACCCATCGACTTCACCAAGCCGGAAGCAGTCTCCTGGTACCAGGATCGGTTGCTCAGGCCGCTTCTCGAAGCAGGTGTGGATGTTATAAAAACTGATTTCGGTGAGGGCATTCATCCATCCATGGAGTTTTCGGCAGGCAATGGCCATGCTCTGCACAATGTTTATCCGCTTCTCTACAATAGAGCCGCCTTCGAGATTGCACAGGAAATTCATGGCGAGGATAACGCAATGGTCTGGGGTCGTAGCGCCTATGCGGGCTCCCAGCGCTACCCCGTGCAATGGAGCGGGGATAATGCAGCCACTTTTGGCTCCATGCAGGCTTCTCTCCGTGGCGGATTGAGCTATGGGCTTTCCGGATTTACATTCTGGAGTCAGGACACCGGCGGGTTTGTGGGCGAGCCCACCGATGAGCTGATGATACGCTGGACCCAGCTATCCATATTTCAATCCCATCTGCGCTATCACGGCTGTTACCCCTTCAGGGAGCCATGGCAATTCTCTGAAGAATGTCAAAGCATCGTAAGAAATTACCTCAACTATCGGTACCAGCTTATCCCCTATCTCTATAGCGAATCCATTGAGAGCGCTGCATCGGGTCTTCCCTTGCTCAGACCCCTTGTCCTTGAATATCAGCGGGATCCCACGGTACATGCAATTGATGACCAGTTCATGTGTGGCCGCAGTATTCTGGTTGCGCCCATTATGCGCGAGGATTCCAGGCGGACCTGTTATCTTCCCGAAGGGGTGTGGTATGACTTTTTCAGCAAGCGCTCGCAGGATGGTGGGCGATGGATCACGGCGGATTGTCCTCTTGAAAAAATCCCGGTCTGGCTGAAAGGGGGCTCTGTTATCCCGTTTGGCCCGGTTGTGCAAAGTACCAGTGAGCTATCGGATGAGACACCCCTCGAACTGATTGTGCTCCTCGACCTGGAAGGGAATGCTGGTGGGCTGTTCCACATCAACAGGAAGAGCTCGTGCCCCATAAGGGCAGAGAGGCGGCTTGAGGGCGTTGTCGTCACTATTGGCAGGAACTTTCCCCTGGAGAAGGTCCGGGTGTATGGACCGGAGGGGGAAGTTGCCATGGAACATATCGTTGTTCATCAGGTCGATGACTATTGACCCGGGACGATCTTTCGGCAGTCTATTTACGGGATCCGGGCTTCGCCCGTCGGCGGCAACGGCGCGTTGCTCCGGAGTCCAAACGGCGTTCGCCGTTTGTCGAACCTGGAGAGGTTCTCACCGATCAGACACCCAAAATATAAAAGGGCCACCCGTTAGGTGACCCTTTTATATTTGGCGCGCCCGAGAGGATTCGAACCTCTGACCTTTGGCTCCGGAGGCCAACGCTCTATCCAGCTGAGCTACGGGCGCAAAACTTGTTGGTGCTGTTCTGGATGGGACACAACCCCACCCGGTGGCGCTGTACGCCACTCAACGCTCGCCTCGGGGCCATGCCCCTCGGCCCCGGCCACCGATCATGGATCGGTGGCGTTCGCCGGCCGGCAAGCGGTGCTTGCCGCAATGCGCCCGGCTCACCCAGCTGAGCTACGGGCGCAAAACTTTTCGCGCTACAACGACACAATGCGCAGGGCGGCGATTCTACTGGCAATCGGGGATGGCGTCCACCGCCGCGGCTGGTTCTGCTTGCTTCAGCTGGACTGCTGGCGCTCGCAGATTGGGGTCAGCACCAGGGTGCGCAGGGTGCTGAAATCCAGCAGCTCCTGGGTCTGCTGGTCATTGCCAAAGCGCTCGGCAAGCTGGGCAAAGACTGCGTCCACATCCTCGGCCTCGAACTCGTATATGGCGGCAAAGGCGGGCAGGGAGGGGCCGCTGCCGGTATCGGCGGTACTGAAGCGCTGGGCCGCGGTGAAGCCCGGGATGGTCAGAACATCGGGCAGGTGGGTGTGGGTGTACCAGTCCTGGTATTCCTGCTCTCGGCCGGGGGCAGGGTCGGAAAGGATCAGCAGCTGGCGTCTGGACATGGCGGGTTCTCCCTGTAATGAAGCGCCCAGTATTGGTCAAGTTTTTATGACTATTCAAGGCCTGTCCCTCGCCCCGGGCGGGCCCATTGGTCTGCGGCGGTCAAAATGGCTATAATCTGCGCCCGTTTGCTGCCGAGAGTCGCGGCTGTTGGGCAAGAGGATCAGATGGTGAAGATTGCGATGTCGAAACATGCCTTCAAGGCCTTGGCGCTGCTGGGTCTCGGTGCGTTGATGAGTCTGTCGGCGTATGCCCTGAGCGACCGCCAGCGCGCGGCCATCATTGAGCGCATCACCCCCGTTGGCCAGGTTTGTGTGCAGGGTGATACCGCCTGTGGCACTCCCGTGGCGGCCGCGGCTGCTGAGCCGCGCGACGCGGACAAGATCTACGGCCAGTTCTGCGTGGCCTGCCACTCCACTGGCGTTGGTGGTGCTCCGATCCTGGGCAATGTGGCCCAGTGGGAGGAAGCTCTGGCCAAGGGCATCGAGCAGGTGTATGCCAACTCCATCACCGGTATCGGCGCCATGCCGCCCATGGGTACCTGCATGAACTGCTCCGAGGACGAAATCCGGGCCACGGTGGACTACATGGTCGAGCAGAGTCGTTAAGCCCTCAGGCCTGCCGGGCGCACGTCGCGAAAGCCGCATGAAGATGCGGCTTTTTTTTCGCTGGCTGTTTGGCTTCCGCGCCTGTGTGCTGGACCGGGTTGACGCTGGTTGGTAGATTGCGTCCATGGTGCACCGGTCGGCCGCTGGGCGCGCCAGACGTCAGAAGGAGAGGGCATGGCATACCGTTGGATTCCGTTGCTGGGCGTTCTTCTGCTGGCGGCCTGTCAGCAACAGGAGGCCAGTGCGCCACCGCCGGAGGTGGTGGTCGATGTCGCCACCCTCGAGACTTACCAGCCCCGCCTTGCCTATGCCGGGCGCCTGCATGCGGTGGAGGATGTCGCCATCCGTGCCCGCGTCAATGGCTATCTCAAGGAGCGCGCCTTCCATGAAGGCGATCTGGTCAAGGCCGGGGATGTGCTCTATCGCATCGACCCTGCACCCTTTGAGGCGGAACTGGCCAGTGCCCACGCCGCACTGGTGCGTGCCCAGGCCGGAGTCGATGTGGCGCGCCGCAACTACGAGCGCGGGCGCGATTTGCTGCCGCGGGGGGCGATCTCGGTGTCCGAGATGGACCGGCTCGAGGGCGCTATGGTTGAGGCCGAAGCCAATCTTGAGTCCGCCGAGGCCCAGGTCGAGTCCGCCAGGGTCAACCTCAGCTATACCCGTATCACAGCGCCGCTGTCTGGCCGAGTGGGCGCCAGCCAGGCCAGTGTGGGTGACCTGGTTGGCCCCGACGCGGGCGCACTGACCACGCTGGTCAGCATCGACCCGATCCGGGCCCACTTTCAGGTCAGTGAGAGTCTGTTCCTGGCCATGGACAGCCGTCGCCGCGAGATCGAGGCGGTGGACCCGGAGATCGTGCGGGAAGTGGAAGTCGAACTGGAGCTCTCCGACGGTAGTCGCTACCCCCACCGAGGCGTGCTCGATTTCATTTCCAACCGCATCGACGAGCTGACCGGCACCATTGCCACCCGTGCCTCGGTGCCGAATCCGGAGGAGCGCCTTCGCCCGGGGCAGTATGTGCGCATTCATGTGTTTCTCCCGGTGCAGGAGGAGGTGGTGATGATTCCCCAGGCGGCCCTGCAGGCGGATCAGCAAGGTGACTTCGTGCTGGTGGTCGATGCGGGGGATCAGGTGCGGCGACGCACTGTCGAGCAGGGGCCGCGGGTGGCGGGCAAGGTCATTATCCGTGAGGGCCTGGATGATGGGGAGCGCGTCGTGGTGCGGGGTATCCAGCGCGTGCGCCCCGGCCAGTTGGTGCGGGCGGTGATGGCGAGCAACAGCCAGGTCGCGGCGGACTGACCGGTAGGCGGCCCGCGGTGACGCGGCCCTGACAATCGCGGGAGTGTCATGTTCAGTGCCTTTTTCGTTCAGCGGCCGAAGTTCGCGCTGGTTATTTCCATTGTCCTGACCCTGGCGGGTGCGCTGGCGCTCACGCGGCTGCCAGTGGCGGAGTTCCCGCCCATCAGCCCTCCACAGGTATCGGTTTCCGCGATCTATCCCGGAGCCTCGGCCACCGTGCTGGAAGAGACCGTTGCCGGCCCGATCGAGGACGCGGTGAACGGAATCGAGGGCATGCTGTACATGTCTTCGCGCAGCTCCAATGCCGGTTTCTATACCCTCAACGTGACCTTTGCCCTGGGTACTGATCCGGAGATGGCCCAGGTCGAGGTGCAGAATCGTGTGCGCCTGGCGGAGGCCAGCCTGCCGCAGGAGGTGCGCGACCAGGGCTTGACGGTCAATCGCCGTTCTCCGGACATCCTGCTGCTGGTGAGTGCCTACTCCCCCAATGACACCCTCGACTATACGTTTATCTCGAACTATCTGAAGATCAACGTGCAGAGTGCGCTGAAGCGGGTGCCCGGGGTGTCCGACGCGGTGATCATGGGGGAGGCGGACTACTCCATGCGGCTGTGGCTGAATCCGGACCGCATGGCCACTCTGGGCGTGACCACCGGTGATGTGTTCAGCGCCCTGCGCGAACAGAACGTGCAGGTCCCGGCCGGCAAGGTCGGCGCACCGCCCTTCGTCAGCGGCCAGCAGACGGAGTACACCCTGCAGTTGCGCGGCCGCCTGCAGAGCGTCGCCGAGTTTCGTGACGTGGTGCTGCGCGCCGCCCCCGATGGCTCCCTGGTGCGCCTGCGGGACGTGGCCCGGGTCGAGCTGGGCCGCTCCTCCTACGCCGCCATCGGTGAGGTCAACGGCCACCCCGCGGTGAATCTCGCCGTGTTCATGCAGCCGGGGGCCAATGCCCTGGAGACCGGGGACCGGGTCAAGGCGGCCATGCGCGAGCTGGCCGGGCAGTTCCCGGAGGATCTCGATTACCTGATCAACTATGACACCACGCGCTATGTCAGCGTGGCCGTGCGCCAGGTAGTCCAGACTCTGGTCATCGCTGTCATCCTGGTCATCGCGGTGACCTTCATGTTCCTCGGCAACCTGCGCGCCACCCTGGTGCCGGCGGTGACCATTCCCGTCTCCCTGGTCGCCAGTTTCGCCGTACTGATGCTGCTCGGTTTCAGTATCAATACCGCCACCCTTTTCGCGCTGATCCTGGCCATCGGTATTGTCGTCGACGATGCCATCCTGGTGATCGAGAACACCGACCGTTTGCTGCGCGATGAGCCCGGGCTGGGTGCGCGGGAGGCGGCGATCCGTTCCATGCGCCAGGTGACCGGCCCGATCATCGCCACTACCCTGGTGCTGCTGGCGGTGTTTGTGCCGGTGGCCATGCTGCCGGGTATTACCGGGCAGATGTACCAGCAGTTCGCCCTGACCATCTGCGTGGCGGTGGTGATTTCATCCCTCAACGCGTTGACCCTGAGCCCCGCGCTGTGCGGCCTGCTGCTGGCGCGCCGACCCCGGGAGCGGCACTGGTATCAGGCTTTCAACGGTTTCTTCGGCCGCCTGACCCAGCGCTACAGCGTGGCCGTGGGCTGGAGCCTGCGTCGTCTGGTGCTGCTGGGTGTGGTTTACGTGGCGCTGTTCGCGACCCTGCTGCTGGGTTTTGTCAGCGTACCCCAGGCCTTTGTCCCCACCGAGGACAAAGGCCTGTTCTTCGTCAACGTGCAGTTGCCGGATGCCGCCGCACTGGAGCGCACCCAGGACACCATGCACCGTCTCACCGAGGCTCTGCGCCAGGAGGAGGCGGTCGAGACGGTCACGGCCATTTCCGGCTTCAGCCTGTTCTCGATGTCCGCCCAGAGCAACGCCGGCGCGGTGTTTCTGGTACTGCGCCCCTGGGATGAGCGCAGCGGGCGCGAGCAGCAGCTGGGGGCACTGATCCAGCGGGTCAACGGCCTCGCCTGGCAGTTGTTCCCCGAGGCCCAGATCACCGCCATCCCGGTTCCGGCCATCCCCGGTGTGGGAGCGGTGGGTGGGCTCGAGTTCGTCGTGCAGGACACTCTCAGTCGGCCCCACGCGGAGCTGGCCTCCGTGGTCAATCAGCTGGTGGTTGAGGCCAACCAGTCGCCATTGATTGCCAGTGCCTTCAGCAGCTATCGCGCCAATGTGCCGCAATACCTGATCGAAGTGGATCGGGTGAAGGCGATGACCCTGGGTGTGCCGTTGTCGGAGGTGTTCGCTACCCTGCAAGCCATGCTGGGTTCGCGCTATATCAATGATTTCAACCTGTTCGGGCAGACCTACCAGGTGATCATGCAGGCGGACCCCTTGTTTCGCGCCCATATCCAGGACATCGAAAGCTATCACGTGCGCAGCCGCGGCGGTGACATGGTGCCGCTGTCGACCCTGGTCAGCCACCGCCAGATCCTCGGCCCGGACGTTGCCAATCGGCACAATCTTTATCGTTCAGCGGTGATCAATGCCAATGTCAGCGATGGGGTCAGTAGCGGGCAGGCGATGATGGCCATGGAAGAAATGGCCCGGGATCTGCTGCCGGCGGGTTACAGTTTTGACTGGACCGGCATGTCCTGGCAGGAGCGCGCCGCCGGCAACATGGCCATCTACGCCTTCGCCCTGGCCCTGGTGTTTATCTACCTGTTCCTGGTGGCCCAGTACGAGAGCTGGTCCATACCCCTGGCCATCATTCTGGTGGTGCCGGTGGCGGTCCTGGGCTCGGTACTGGCCTTTCTCGCCCTGGGCATGCCCCTGAACCTGTATGCGCAGATCGGCCTGGTGCTGCTGATCGGGCTGGCGGCGAAGAATGCGATCCTCATCGTCGAGTTCGCCCGTGCGCGTCGCGAGGACGAGGGTCTGTCGATCAGCGAGGCCGCGGCGCTGGGGGCGCGGTTGCGCTTCCGCGCGGTGTGCATGACGGCCCTGTCCTTTATCCTCGGCATCCTGCCCCTGGTCTTCGCCACCGGAGCCGGTGCCGCCGGTCAGCGCTCCCTCGGCATCACCGTGCTGGGCGGCATGCTCGCCGCCCTGCTGGTGGGAACGCTGATGATTCCGGGGTTCTACGCCATCGTGCAGACCCTGCGTGAGAATCTGAAGCGGCGCCTGGGGTTGGGTGGGCCTCCGGGCCCGGGTACTCAGTCATAGCCCTCGGGCGGCAAGAATGAACTCGGTCTTCATCTTGATGCCTGTGCCTCGCAGGCAGATCAGATAATGCTCTCCGCCGTTCAACAAGTGGCGCAGGAATGCGTCCCTGAATTCGCGCTTCGCCCACTTTGCTGGGTCACCGAAGTAAAAGGGGCGAGGGACGTTATGCATGTATCTGCTACAGATCTCGCTGTCGCGTATGAGTGTGTCCAGCAGTTCGAGGATGCGCCGGTTGATTGGCCAATCCTTTGCGATATCTCCGTATATTGCGATCAATAGCTTCCTGAAATCCCGCTGCTCTGCTTCCGTGATGGTGTCCATGATGGCCTCCTGCCGATGGTTTTCAGTCCTTTGGTCGGAGCTTTGCTTCCTCAATCAGGGTATTCAATATCGTGTAATCGCCCGGTTTGCTGCGGAACTCCAGCGCTATGTCGAGTGTGGAAGACGTGATGTAGACGATCAGGTCGGTCTCGCCCTGCAGAACGTGAAACTGCAGGTCGTTTCGATGGATTGCTTGATGGGTGTACCCCGAGAGGCTCGCGCCAAACGCCGCTTCTGCCGGATGAGTCGGTGTAGACAGGGCGCTGGCGATGAAGCTCGCCGGAGTCTTGCCGGAGCCGGCGTAAAGAAACTCTTCTTGTCGCATGACTCTGAATGTCAGCAGGGGCTGGCCCGGGCTGATGATCATCGGGCCATCTTCGAGCCAGTATTCGCGGTTGCGAATCAGGTTGGGTAGTTCCAGGCGGCCAAGAAAGACCAGCGGATCGTGTGTGGATAATGGGTGAGAACCCAGGTATCCGGGCTGGGGATTTTGGCAAGCAGTGAGTTGCAGCCCTGCAGTCAGGCAGATGATGGTGATTAAAGGCGCCATTGCATGGCGGAGGAAACGCCGGGCATCTGGTATCCGGGTAGATCGTATCTGGGCAGAGAGACATCGTGTCATCGAAGTTCGTCCTTGTTGGCTACCCCTCAAGGATAGTTTCAGTCGAACAGGTTCTTCAACCCGGCCAGGGTCTCCCTGCCGCGCTGCTGGTTGAGTGCGGCATCCGCGGCCTCGCCGCCCTCGCGGATCACATCCTCCTGGGGCAGTTCGTCCAGAAAGCGGCTGGGGGTGCACTCCGTGTAGTCGCCGAACTGCTTGCGTCGCGCGCACCAGGTCAGGGTCAGGCTGCGTTGTGCACGAGTGATGCCGACGTAGCAGAGGCGGCGCTCCTCCTCCAGCCCCTCGGCTTCCAGCGAGGAGTGGTGCGGCAGCAGTTCCTCCTCCATGCCAATGATGTAGACGTGGGGGAACTCCAGGCCCTTGGAGGCATGCAGGGTCATCAGCTGCACCTTGTCCAGGGCTTCGTCTTCCTCCTCCTGCCGTTCCAGCAAGTCGCGCAGGACGAGACGTGCGATGGCGTCATCGATGCTGGCTTCGCCGCCGTCCTCGGCGGCGCGCTCCATGCTGGTCTTGAGGGATTCGATCAGCACCATGACATTGCCCATGCGCCGCTCCGCCACGGCGTTGGATGAGGCATTCTGCTGCAGCCAGCCGGCGTAGTCGATGGTGTCGAGCATGCCGTGGATCGCCGCCACCGGGTCGCGTTGCGCACAGTCCTGGCGCAGCTGGTCCATCCACTGGGTAAACTCGCGCAGGCGGCCGACGCTGGCCTCCGGGATGTGCTGCTCCAGGCCCAGCTCCGGGCATGCGGCATAGAGACTGATACCGCGCTCGGTGGCGTAGCGGCCCAGGCCCTCCAGGGTGCTGGAGCCGATCTTGCGCCGGGGTACATTGATGATGCGCAGGAAGGCGTTGTCGTCGTCCGGATTCATTACCAGACGCAGGTAGGCCATCACATCCTTGATTTCGTTGCGCGAGAAGAACGAGGTGCCGCCACTGATGCGGTAGGGCACCTGGTGGGCCTGCAGCTTGATTTCCAGCAGCCGTGCCTGGTGGTTGCCGCGGTAGAGTACCGCGTAGTCACCGAAGCGACCGCCGCGGCGGATGCGATGGTCGAGGATTTCCATGGCCACGCGCTCGCATTCCAGCTCCTCGTTGCGGCAGCGCAGGATGCGGATGGGGTCTCCGGGGCCGAGTTCACTCCACAGCCTTTTCTCGAACACGTGAGGGTTGTTGCCGATGACGCGGTTGGCGGCGCGCAGGATGATGCCGGTGGAGCGGTAGTTCTGTTCGAGCTTGATGACCTTCAGCCCCGGGTAGTCACTCTGCAGCTGCACCATGTTCTCCGGCCGTGCGCCGCGCCAGGCGTAGATCGACTGGTCGTCGTCGCCGACCACGGTGAGGCCGTTGCGACGGCCCACCAGCTGCTTGACCAGCTGGTACTGGGCGCCGTTGGTGTCCTGGTACTCGTCCACCAGCAGGTAGCGGATGCGGCGCTGCCAGCTGTCCAGAACCTCGGGCTGGCTGGCGAACAGCTGCACCGGCAACAGGATCAGGTCATCGAAATCCAGGGCGTTGTAGGCCCTGAGCGCGCGCTGATAGCGCACATAGGCTTCGGCGCAGAGCATATCCGCGGGGCCGTCGACCAGGGTGCGGGCTCGTTCCGGATCGACCAGATCGTTCTTCCAGGCCGAGATGCGGGCCTGTACCACCGCGCTCTGGTCGGCGTCGCCGCCGTGTTCCTGGATCAACAGATCGCGCACCAGGGCTCTGGCGTCCTCGGCGTCGAAGATGGAAAAGCCGGATTTGTAGCCCAGCTTCTGGTGCTCCCGGCGCAGAATGTTGAGCCCCAGGGTGTGAAATGTGGAAATGGTCAGGCCGCGCGCCGCCTCACCCCGCACCAGTTGCCCGACCCGCTCGCGCATCTCCCGGGAAGCCTTGTTGGTGAAGGTGACCGCGGCGATGTGGCGGGCCTCGATACCGCACTGCTCGATAAGGTAGGCGATCTTGCGAGTGATCACGCTGGTCTTGCCGGATCCGGCGCCGGCCAGCACCAGCAGCGGGCTGTCGATGTAGCGCACGGCTTCCCGTTGCTGGGGATTGAGTTGGCTCACGGGCGGGCGGGGTTGTCCTGGGGCCTGTCTGTGCGGCCATTGTAACAGCCGTGTCGGGCTCGCCTCTATGTGGCGTGATGCAGCGTGGCCGTCGTACCCGGTGGCTTCCGGAAAAATTCCCGTTAAATCATGGGTCCGGCGTGTTGTATGTAGATCTTTTCTCAGATATGGTTTATAACCGAATGAAATTTTGGGGAATTGAGCCGGTATCCCCACCTGGACGCGAGCATAACAATAATGATGATCGTTCGAATCCGGCGGCTGGGCCTGGGCATGTGATGGGTGTCGACGAGATCGCAGTCTCTACGGAGCAGGCGCCGCTGATGGCCGATGAGGCCCCCGCTGTTCGTCTGTTGCTGGTGGCGGCCGAGCATGCCGAGTACATGCTGTTCGCCCACCTGCTTGCCGCCTCACGCAGCCGTTTCGAGCTGGCCTGGTGCCGGGACTACGGCAGCGCCCTGCACCGGCTGTCATCCAGCGATTACAGCGTCGTGCTTCTCGACTGGGTGCGTGATCCGGAGCGCGCTGCCCTGCTGGTGGGGCAGATGCGCGAGCAGGGACTGTTCATTCCCGTGATTGCCCTTGCCGAGACCACCCCAGAGGCCGATGCCCACTGGCCCCCGGGGGTTGCGGATGTGCTCGGTCGGGAGGGTCTGGACCGCCGTGTGCTGGAGCGGGCCATCCATTATGTCTGTGTACGTACCGAGGTGGAACGACGGCTCAGTGCCCAGGACCGCTGCGATGCGCTGACTGGCCTGCCAAACCGCCTGCGTTTCCGCGAACAGCTGGCCGCCAGTCTGGAGTTGGCGGAGCGCTCCGGGCGCCGGCTTGCCCTGTTGACGATCGACCTCGACGGCTTTGCCCGGGTCAATGATGGCTTTGGCTTCGACTCCGGGGATGAGCTGCTGCGCCTGGTGGCGCGCCGCCTGGAACAGTGCGTGCGCAAGACAGACTACCTCGGTCGCCTCGGCAATGACGAATTTGCCGTGTTGCTGGAGAATGTGCGCACCTTGCCCGATGTCGCGGCGGTGGCGGGCAAGCTGGTGCACGCCCTGGGCGAGTCCTTCGAGCTGGAGAACCACAATGTGGTACTGGCTGCGAGCATCGGTATTGCCGTCTATCCGGATGCCGGTGATACGCCGGACCGCCTGCTGCGACATGCCGATCTGGCGCGAAAGCAGGCGAAGCAGAGTCGTGGTAGCGAGTACCGATTTTACAGTGAGCGCATGAATCTCGAGGCGGTCAACCAGCTCCACCTGGAAGTGGACCTGCGTCGTGCGCTGCGACGCGGTGAATTCGAGCTGTTCTATCAGCCACGTATCGAACTGGAAAGTGGCCGCATGGTGGGTGTCGAGGGGCTGATCCGCTGGCGCCACCCCAAGCGCGGATTGCTGTCTCCGGCCGAGTTCATCCCCCTCGCCGAAGAGGTCGGCCTGATCGTTCCCATCGGTTACTGGGTGATCCAGCAGGCCTGCGCGGATCTGCAGCGCCTGTGCCAGCTTGGCCATGAAGACCTCGACATGGCGATTAACCTGTCCTTCCGCCAATTGCAGGACAGCCGCTTCGTCGAGACCGCCACCCGTCTGATTCGCGACAGTGGCGTCGATCCGTCCCGCCTGGAGTTCGAGCTGACGGAAACCGCGATCATGACCCATGTTGAAGAAACCTATCAGGGCATGATGGCGCTGCACCAGCTTGGCGTGAGTTTCTCCCTGGATGACTTCGGTACGGGCTATTCCAGTTTTGCCCACATCCAGCGTCTGCCGATCGCCGCACTGAAGATCGACCGCGGCTTCATCCGTAATGTACTGGGCAACGAGGATGATGCCATCATCGTCAAGGCTGTGATCAGCCTTGCCCACAGCCTGCAATTGCAAGTCATCGCCGAGGGTGTCGAAACCCTGGACCAGGTGCAATTCCTGTGGCAGCACCGCTGTGACCAGGTTCAGGGCTACTATTTCAGCCCGGCCACATCACTGGAGCATCTTGAGAAGCTGCTGCGGAACCACGGGCGGTTCGAAACATCAGGTTGAGCGGCCGGAGCGAGCACGGGCAGCGCCGCTCTTCTGCTGCATCCGGGGCGACGTGTCACACACTTAGATGCTCCTTCACCAGGGCCTCGCTCAGGGCCGCGATGGGTCCCTGTGCCTGCAGGCGACCACGGTCGATCAGAAAGAATTCGCTGGCGACGCGTCGAGCGAAAGGCAGTTTCTGCTCGACCAGCAGTACTGTGATGCCGTGCTCGCAATTCAGTCGCGTGATCACATCGCCGATTTCCCGGACGATATTGGGTTGAATTCCTTCCGTCGGTTCGTCCAGGATCAACAACTTGGGATCAAGTACCAGCGCGCGGCCGATGGCCAGTTGTTGTTGCTGGCCGCCTGAGAGGTCGCCACCACGCCGCTGGCGCATGTCTCTCAGTACCGGAAACAGCTGATAAATGTGTTCGGGAATGTGTCGCGCGCGATCGCGTCGTGCGCCAAGCGCGATGCGCAGATTTTCCTCGACCGTCAGCATCGGAAAAATCTCCCGCCCCTGTGGAACATAGCCGATACCTGCTCTCGCCCGGGACTCAGTGGACAAACGGCTGATGTCCCGTCCGTCAAAATGAATACTGCCGGCACGCAGAGGCAGGAGGCCCATTACGCACTTCAGCAGTGTTGTCTTGCCGACCCCATTGCGGCCCATCAGGCAAGCGCAGGCACCGCTCCGGATATCGATGGACAGATCCCACAGCGTGTGACTTTCGCCGTAGAACTGGTTGAGCCCTTCCAAGCGCAGCACGATTATTCTCCAAGATAGACTTCAATGACACGGGGGTCGTTCTGAATAGCGTCCATGCTGCCTTCGGCGAGTACTGAGCCCTGATGTAATACGGTCACCTTCCGCGCGATGGAGCGAACAAAGGCCATGTCGTGTTCCACCACCACTACGGAGTGGCGCCCGGCCAGTGAAGTGAGCAGTTCCGCTGTGCGCTCAGCTTCCTCTCCGGTCATGCCTGCCACGGGTTCATCAACCAGCAGTACGCGGGGGTTTTGCATCAACAGCATCCCGATCTCGAGCCACTGCTTCTGGCCGTGGGAGAGAATGCCGGCGCGACGCTGGTAGTGGATATCCAGTCCGATCAGGCGCAGCACCTCATCAATGCGATCACGCTGCTCGCCGCTGAGTCGAAATACAAGGCTGAGAAAGGCGCGTTTGTCCGAGGCCATGGCCAGCTCCAGGTTTTCGAACACTGTCAGATTCTCGAACACAGTGGGGCGCTGAAACTTGCGTCCAATACCTCCCTGTGCGATCTCGTGCTCCGAAAGCCTGAGCAGATCGATACGCTGGCCAAAGTAAACACTGCCACTGTCGGGGCGGGTTCGTCCTGTAATCACATCCATCATCGTTGTTTTTCCCGCACCGTTGGCACCGATGATGCAGCGCAGCTCGCCATCATCGATGTACAGTGTCAGCTCGTTGAGTGCACGAAACCCGTCGAAGCTGACCGTCACATCCTCAACATACAGGATCGGGCCATGACGCGTGTCAACACTGCGGCTGAAGTCCGGGGGCGGCTGCATGAAGTCGAAGACCCTGTCGCGCCGCATCGACTCGCTCAGATTGCGGATCATGGTCAGTCCTCCTTGCGCTTGCGCAGCCGTTGGGCGACACCCGCGAGGCCACGGGGAAGGAACAGCGTCACCAGAACGAACAGGGCCCCGAGTGCGAACAGCCAGGCCTCGGGGTAGGCCGTGGTGAACCAGGTCTTGGCGTAGTTGACCGAGAACGCACCAACGATGGCGCCATACAGTGTCCCGCGACCCCCGGTAGCCACCCAAACCACAACTTCAATGCTGTTCAGTGGGGAAAACTCACCGGGATTGATAATGCCCACTTGCGGCACGTAAAGAGCGCCGGCGATACCGGCCAGAATGGATGAGAACACGAACAGCCAAAGCTTGTAGTTCTCGACCTTGTAGCCGGAAAATCGCACCCGGTTTTCGGCGTCCCGAATCGCCATGACCACACGTCCCATTCGCGACGTTACAATCAACCGGCAGGCAACGTAGGCCAAACAGAGCACGATGGCCGAGGCGACGAAGAGCGAGACGCGAGTGCCTCGATCCCGTACCGAGAATCCGAGAATATCGCGGAAATCAGTCAGTCCATTGTTTCCGCCAAAGCCCATCTCGTTGCGAAAGAAAGCCAGCATCAATGCAAAGGTCAAAGCCTGGGTGATAATGGCGAAATACACTCCGGTGACACGAGAGCGGAACGCCAGCCAGCCAAACATAAGCGCCAGAAGGCCTGGGACCAGCAGCACCATCAACATGGCGAACCAGAACATGTCGAAGCCCAGCCAGTACCATGGCAGGCTCTCCCAGTTCAGAAAGACCATGAAATCGGGCAGCTCGGGGTGACTATAGACCCCACGAGTCCCGATCTGGCGCATGAGGTACATGCCCATGCAGTAGCCGCCCAGGGCGAAGAAGGCACCATGTCCGAGCGACAGAATGCCGCAATAGCCCCAGATCAGGTCAACCGACAGGGCGAGAAGCGCGTAGCAAAGGAACTTGCCGAGCAGCGTGACCATGTAGGTCGACATGTGGAATGGTGACTCGGGTGGTACCACCAGATTGAGAATCGGGACCAGAATGGCCAGAAGCAGTAGCGACCCGATGACAATCATGCCACCTGGATCGCTTAGCAGAAGGCGTTTCGTCAGCATGCTTCAGCCCTCCGCAGCCCGGCCTTTTTGCGGAAAGAGTCCGCGAGGCCGTTTCTGTATGAACAGGATGATGAATACCAGCACCAGGATCTTGGCAAGCACGGCACCCGACCAGGGTTCGAGGAATTTATTGAGTATGCCAAGCCCGAAGGCACCAACGAGTGTGCCCCAGAGATTGCCGACACCACCGAACACCACGACCAGAAACGAGTCGATGATGTACGCCTGGCCGAGATTGGGCCCGACGTTGGTGAGCTGGGAAAGGGCTACCCCTGCGACCCCGGCGATGCCTGCGCCCAGGCCGAAGGTCATGGCATCGACCCAGCTGGCGCGCACGCCAACCGCACGGGCCATGGCGCGATTCTGCGCCACGGCACGCAGTCGCAGACCAAGATCCGTGCGCTTCAGGACCAGCACCAGGAGTGCAAAGACGATGACTGAGAAAATCAAAATGTAAAGACGGTTGTATGTCAGCGACAGGACAGGGTTTATCTCAAGTGAACCGCTCAGCCAGGATGGCGATGACACTGCGCGATTCAACGGCGAAAACAGGCTGCGCACCGCCTGTTGCAGAATCAGACTGATACCGAATGTGGCCAGGAGAGTTTCCAGCGGCCTGCCGTACAGAAAACGGATAACGCCGCGCTCGATGGCTACGCCGACGATTCCCGCGACAAGAAAGGCCGCTGGAATCGCAATCAGAATACTGATTTCGATATGATTCGGGAGAAGCTGCTGGATCATCCAGGTGGTATAGGCGCCGATCATGATCAGCTCGCCATGAGCCATGTTGATGACACCCATGACACCGAAGGTGATGGCCAGGCCAATGGCAGCAAGCAGAAGCACCGAACCCATGCTGAGACCGAAGAACAGGTTCTCCAGAAAGCGGAAAAAGCTGATGCGAGCCTGGATCGCCCCCAACGCCCGCTCCGCGGATTGGCGTACTTCGGGGTCGGAATCGTTCCGGGAGACTCGTTCCAGGTTGCGGCGCACGACAGGCAGCAAGGAGCCGGTAAGAGTGTCTATGGCGTCCAGGCGTCTCTCCGTGTCGTCATGATCCAGATTGGCAATCGCCAGGGTCATTTTGAGGCGGGAGAGTACCCGATCGTTACTCTCGCTCGCCAGGCGCTCCTCAAGCAGGCTGCGAAGGTCCGCGTCGATGCCATCGTGCATCAACCGGTCCAGCGCCGCGGCGCGGAGCAGCGGGTCCTCATGGCTCAGGTTGATAGCGGCAATCAGGGAGCGCAGCTGCCGTCGCATGGGATTATTGACCGGTATACGCCGGCTTTCGAAGTCGCTGGCGCGGCCGATGCGGTCGCCAGTCGCAGCTTCGGCGACTTCGGGGTCGCGGGACGTGCCAAGTGCGACGAGAACGCGAAGTGGTTCTTCTCGCGTGGCAAAGAGGCGACCGTCAAGCAGCGCGCTGAGTACGGCTGCCGCGCGTGGATGACCGGCCTCCGCGATACTTTGTGCAAGCTCAGCCCGGTCGCGGAAGTTGCCTTCGGCGAGGCGGGGCAGCAGGTCCGCCAGTGCGCCTGCCTCGACGCCCTCCGGGGCCAGTTCGAGCAGTGATTCCGGGTCGTCCGGAGCCTCTTCCACATCGGCCAGAGTAGCTGTCGACAGTGTCACGATCAGCCCCAGTGCCAGTAATGGCAGGTAGCGAAGGCTTGCAGGAAACGTTATCAAGGTATTCACCAGTCGGTGTTATCCCGGGCATTTGAGGGCTTTTTGCTGTTTTCCCGGTGCCCTCCGGGAAGACGGCAATTTGCGTGGGGCATTCGGTCAGCAAAGGGCGGCCGTACCTCCCCGGGTTCGGCCGCCTTTGCCCCTTAGTAGTTCTGCCCGGAGCAGGTCTTGGTCACAGTGTTGTAATTGCCGCAACGGATCGGGTCGGTCCAGTCGGCAATGATGTTCTTGCTGCCTTCCAGATGGCTCGACCACGCATCGCCGGGAACCAGATCATCGGTTTGCCAGACCACCTCAAACTGACCATCGGCCTGGATCTCGCCGATCAGTACCGGCTTGGTGATGTGGTGGTTGGGCAGCATCTCGGCGATGCCGCCGGTCAGGTTGGGCACCTTCACACCGACCAGTGCATCGATCACGGTATCAACGTCCGTGGTTCCGGCTTTCTCTACGGCCTTAACCCACATGTTGAAGCCGATGTAGTGGGCCTCCATCGGATCGTTGGTCACGCGACGCTTGTCCTTGATGAAGTCA
Source organism: Gammaproteobacteria bacterium (assembly GCA_050485745.1). Taxonomy (GTDB): domain Bacteria; phylum Pseudomonadota; class Gammaproteobacteria; order Pseudomonadales; family CAMLJR01; genus JBJHBY01. Next base: position 22,473 of record JBJHBY010000016.1, read on the forward strand.
TGCCACTTGTCGATAAAGGCAGAGTTCTCGGGCGTGTCCACACTCATGAAGTAGTTCCACGCGGCAAGATGGCCTACCAGTGGGCGAGTGTCGATACCGGAAAGTTCCTCTTCACCAACGGAGAAGGCGATGACGGGAATATCCTCGGAGGAGATGCCCTGGTTGCCCAGTTCACGATAGAAAGGAACATTGGCGTCGCCGTTGATCGTCGAGACGACGGCAGTGGCCTTGCCCTGGTTTCCGAAGCGACCGATCTCGGCGACGATGCTCTGCCAGTCCGAGTGACCGAAGGGCGTGTAGTTGATCATGATGTCCGCGTCAGCCACACCCTTGGACTTCAGGTAGGCCTCAATGATGCGATTGGCGGTGCGCGGGTAGACGTAGTCGGTTCCAGCCAGAACCCAGCGTTCGATACCCAGGTCATTCATCAGGTAGTCGATCGCGGGAATGGCCTGCTGGTTCGGGGCGGCGCCGGTGTAGAACACGTTGCGTGATGACTCCTCACCTTCGTACTGAACGGGGTAGAAGAGAATGCCGTTGAGCTCTTCAATGACGGGAAGCACCGCCTTGCGCGATACGGATGTCCAGCAACCGAAGATGACATCGACTTTTTCCTGCTCCAGAAGCTCTCGGGTGCGCTCGGCAAAGAGCGGCCAGTTTGAGGCGGGGTCGACAACCACGGCTTCGAGCTTTCTGCCGAGCAGGCCGCCCTTCTTGTTCTGTTCCTCGATCAGCATCAGGACGGTGTCCTTCAGCGTGGTCTCGCTGATCGCCATGGTGCCGGATAGCGAATGCAAGACGCCCACTTTGATGGTGTCCTGTGCCATGGCTACGGCGCTGGCAAGCAACATGCCACCCGCCGCTATTCCCTTGATGATGTTTCGGATTTTCATTGCGGTCTTCCTCATGGTTCTTCTGAAGTGGTTCCCGTCCTGAATCAAGCTCTTTTTGCCTTTTGTGTATCTTTTCCCGGCAATGGGTGAAGCGTGTAAACAGCGATCCCTGCTGATGACCTCCTAGGGTTCGGTTGCGTCTGACTGCGCGGGCTGTCGGGCGCTTTGCAGTCGATGCAGTGTGATCTTGCGGACCTCTGACTTGCTTGACTCGATATGGCTTTTCAGCAACATCTGCGCCTGGTCTGAACGCCGCTGAACGATGGCGCGCAAGATGTCAGCGTGTTCGTGATAGGTCGCGTCGATACGTGCCTCCTTGGTAAAGTCGAGACGGCGAATGATGCGCAGCCGGTCGGTAATTCCGCGGTGGATCGCGGCCATTTCGTGATTGCCGGCTGCCTCTACCAGAATTTCGTGGAAGCGCTCGTCGAGACCAGAAACGGTTGGGCCATGGCTCAGACGTTCGTGGTCCGGAATCAGCCATGCGGACTTCAGTGTGTCGGGGATGCTTTGCGAGCCTGTCTCGCAAAGGCGCCGAACGGCAGCCATTTCCAGGATAATGCGAACGTCGTAGAGTTCTTCAAAGGAGCGGAAATCAAAAGGTCTGACCTGCCAGCCATTGCGGAACTGAACCTCGACGTAGCCTTCACGCTGGAGTCGATACAGGGCTTCCCTGACCGGAGTTCGGGAGGCGGCGGTGCGTTCGGCGATTTCGTTCTCGGTGAAGCGGTCGCCGGGAAGAAGACGAAAGTCAAAAATGTCCGCTTTCAGCTCCTCATAGATCCGCTCCGAACGGTTGCCGGGGCGGGTTCTTGATTTTCGGGCAGCCGTACCAATTTCCATGCGATTGCCTCAGCTCGGCTCGATGGCCAGTAGTGCGTCTCCGGCAGCGACTTGCCGGCCTTGCTTGCAGTGCAGGGCTGAGACGACACCGGAAACCGGCGCATGGATGGCAAACTCCATCTTCATGGCCTCGACAATAATCAGGGGCTCGCCCGCCTCGACGCTGTGCCCGGTATCTACCAGCAGCTTCCACACGCTGCCGCAGATCTCCGCGGTAACGACATGTCCGTCCAGCGTGGCCAGATCAGGTGCGGGTTCGTCGAAATCCGAAAGACCTCCGGCATCCTGGGTATTGTTCCAGAGCGCGACCTCGCGCTCGAAAGAAGCCTGCTGGCGAGCCTTGAACTGCGTGATGCTGTCGGCGTTTTCCTCCAGGAAACGGTCGTATTCGGCGAGATCGAAGATCTCCTCTTCGATGCGGATTTTTTCCCGTCCTGCACGAAAGTCATCGCGCAGTCGCTCCAGCTCCGCCTCGGTCACCGGGTAGAACCGAACCTGGTCAAAGAAGCGCAGCAACCAGGGCTTTCCATCGACAAATACGGGGTTGTGCAGGAACTTGTTCCAGATCGGCAGGGTCCGTCCTACCAACTGGTAGCCACCGGGGGAATCCATGCCGTAGATGCACATATAGACACCACCGATACCCACTGTGCCTTCCGCGGTGTAGGTCCGGGCCGGGTTGTACTTGGACGTAAGCAGACGGTGGCGAGGGTCAATAGGCACGGCACAGGGCGCACCCAGGTACACATCTCCCAGACCCATGACCAGATAGCTGGCCTGATAGACGATTTCCTGCACTTGCTCGCGGCTTTCGAGTCCGTTGATACGCTGGATGAAGTCGACATTGTTGGGTAGCCACGGTGCGTCTTCACGTACAGTCTCGCGGTAGCGTTGCACCGCCTGCAGGGTTGCGCTGTCCTCGAAAGCGAGCGGAAGGTATATCACCCGGGTGGGTACTCGCAGAGTGTCGATCGCCGGCAGGCGCTGCTCCAGAGCCAGAAGGGTGCGAAGCAGTCTGGCCTGCGGCAGTATCCGGCTTTCGTAGCGGATCTGCAGCGAGCGCACACCGGGTGAGAGTTCGAGAATGCCGTCGATGGGGTCGGCCCGCAAGGCTTCCATCAGGGCATGCACCCGGAAGCGCAGTTTCAGGTCGAGAACGTTGGGTCCGTACTCCAGCAGAATGTATTTGTCACCGGCCTGACGGTATAC
>JBJHBY010000017.1:0-24024 GCA_050485745.1 Gammaproteobacteria bacterium
CCCCAGGAAGGACCCGGTTGCAAAATGCAATCATCCGAGAAGCCGGCGGGCGGTGCCGAGGTGCTCGAGGCCACAACGACGGCGACGCGCCCGATCTTCTTCTGACTCCGGTTCTGGCGGAGGCCGGCGCAACGCCAGCGAACCGTCGTCGCCTTTGCAGAGCGCCACGAACTCCGGCAGGTTTGGCATGTCCGTCCGCCGCTCACAACGCGAGATGCCGAGAGCGATGGCATCCTTGTCGATCTTGTCCAGGTGATTGGCCCAATCGCGGGCCGTGCGCGCGAGGCACGGCCACAGGCCAGGCCGCTTCTTGCGGGCGCGTTCGCGCTTGGCGTCCCACACCGGCCCGTAGACCTTCGGCCACCGCTGGCCGTAGATCTCCTCCATGCGCCGCCACACCCACTCGACGATCTTCTCCCGGTAGTTGAGCTGGTACTCACGCATCGCCGGCCCCACGTGACCCGACCGCCGCCAGCGCCTGCGCCAGGGCCGCGCGGCCTTTCGTCCTGTCTGCAGGGGGAGGGGGGAGGGACACATGGTCGGATGCCGGTCTGTGGCACGGCGCCGGATACTGCCGGCAGAGATGGTAGAACTGGCCCAGTGTTGGTGGGCGCTCAGGGTAAATGGTCACGCAGGCATCCAGCGCACGGCCGATATCCTCAAGGCTGAACCGCGCCAGCTTCTGCGCCCAGTCCCGTTTCGTCGCCGCCATCACCTTCTCCGCGTATGGCCCGCTGCCGAATCGGCTGGTCCACGAATGCCCGTACTGCGACTGGATGCGCACGAACACCCGCGAGATCGTCTGATCATCCAGCGCCTCGCCTGGAGCGCTCAAACGCGGCGGCGCAGGCCGCTGCGTGCGCGTCAGCGCTTCCTGTGCCACGTCCTTTGCCTCTCGCATTCGTGTGCCCTCCTGCGGGCATCGCCCGCTTGATCTCTCGCGCCAGCTTCTGCGCCCACTGGCCCGGCGTGAAAAACGCCTCCTGCTCCAGCCAATAACTGCGAAATTCCCCCAGCGCCGCCTGGCGCATCTCCTCGGAGACCGCCCTGGGGTTCACGCCCACCTGCACCAGGTGCATCTCCACATGCCCCCAGTTCGGCACCCATGTCGTCGACATCGCCTCGCGCGCGCGCGCGGAGGGGGAGTATTTATTACCGGATACCGGAGGTGTGTCGGCTTTCAGCTGTCGACTAGCTGTCGACTTGCTGTCGGCTTTCCCCGCGTAACCCGCATCACGTAACGGCTTCGTGCTGTCGGCTTTCAGCTGTCGACTAGCTGTCGACTTGCTGTCGGCTTTTATTTGGACGGACTCATCCGTCAACGCCAGCGGCAGAAAAAAAATCAGATAATCCCGCGGCCCAACGGACCGCCGCTCAACCAATCCCACCGCCTCCAGCCGACCCGCCAGCCGCCGCACCGCCGACTCATGCACCCGGCCCGTACCCCGCACCCCACGGCCTGGCTCCACGTACAGCGTCTCACTCAACATCTGCCACGAGATCCGCCGCCGCACGCCCACCAGACCCGTCTGAAAATCCATCCAACGCCGCAGCCCACGCAGATACAGCACCTGAGCCGCAGCCGGCAGCCCCTGCAGCGCCTCATCCTCAGCGTCCGACCACGACGTCACCAGCATTCGCGTGCCATCCGGCGCCTACGCGCCCGCGCAGCCAGCGCAAAAACCATCTCCACATGCCGGCGCACGGAATCCCGCCAAGGCCTTGGCACCTCCGCCAACCGTCGCGCCCGCTCCTCCCGGGTCGCCCCCGTCTCCACATACCCGTTCCACAGGCACGAGCCCCAGGCGGCCTTGTCGTCCGGATCCGGATCGCCGGCCATTCACGCGTACAGCCTCGCCCGCTGCTCGAGCGTCGCCGCACACTCCGTGCAGGTCTGGCAGCCCGGCACCGCCACCTGGCGGGCCGAGGGGATATGCAGGCCGCACTCCACGCAGCAATCCGCGCTCTCAGCCGCCGGCGGGGCGATCCCCCGTGCCGCAGAGATACGCGCCTCCAGCTCCCGCTCCATGTGGGCCTGCGCCCGGTCAGCGTCGTCCATCGGCATACCTCCCGAAAAGGCGGGAGGCCCCCTGTGCTAGCATCCGATTGCCACTCGAAACACCAACAACAGGAGGTCTCCCGTGACCAAAAAGACCAGAGAGCACCATGTGGCCACCAAGCGGCTCCACGCCGCCATCGGCGATCTCGCCTACACCCTCGACTGCTTTGGCGATGAAATCGCCCGGCGCGAGAGCTACAGCGAGCACACCGGCATGGACGCCGTCCACTACTACCTCATCCAGCAGCATCACTGGCTCCCGAGCCAGGTGCGCCACATGAGCACAGACGACCTTCACTTTCTTCTGCTCGAAGAGATGAAAGGATGGACTCTGCCAAAAGAAGCTCGCGACTGAGCCCGTCCGCGTTCTTCGCTCTCATCGCGGCGACATCGCTCCGGGCGCGCAGCAGCTCGGCATGCACCGCATCGTGAGAAACAGGGCCACGGAAGGCCCGCTCACCACCGCCGCCAGCCACAAACCCAGACGTCCCGCCCGACTGGACATTCGTCGCCTTGCGTTCCAGATAAAGGCGCAAACGATCCAGCACCGCGCTCGTCAACATCGTCGCATCCTCCACCGACAGCACCAGGCGCACCACATCACCGTGCTCCGGCAACTGCCCCGGCGCCACAGCAAAGCTCACCGACAGATGCTCCCCGCCATCAAGGGCCGGGCCCGTCACCCCGCGCCAACGCGCGAGCAGATGGTCACCCCGCAGCGGCGCCGCCCCCGGAGGCGGAAACGACCCCGGATGGAACTGCCGCACCGAACACACCATCCCAGCGGCCTGGAAATCCGCACCGCAGGTCCACACATCACGTCTCACAGCCATGCAATGCCTCCAGGCGGCGCACCAGCGCCTGCTGTTGTTCCACAGAATGGATGTACTCGCGCATCAACCGGTCACGCTCCGTCTCCGGATTCACCTTCCTCGGCGACTCGTAGCCGCAGGCCTGAGCGAGGAACGCCATACCGATGTGAACATCCGCCGCAGCCCCAGCCTTCAAAATCCAGATCACCTCATCCAGCCCCAGCTTCTCCGGCCGCTCCGGGTCCAGGCAGCGGTTCAGATGCCGGGCCGCATCGATCACAGGGCGCGCCGGCCACAGATCCCCCGCCACCCGTTTTGGACCGCCCAGACCCTCCACCACGTGCCGCAGCGCGTCCTCCAGCGTGTCGTGCCAGAGAGCCTGCTGTGACCCGCTCATACAACCCCCTGCAACGCCGTTGTATGGCGTTGTAAAGGCGAAATCGGGCAAAAAAAGACCCGGGCCACCGACACGGCGGCCCGGGACACTTTCAGGAGGAGTCGAGATGCAGCACACGCAGGCCGGCATGCCAGCGGGTAATGCTCTTGAAAGGGGGCCGAGAGAGGGGAGGTCACGCAGCGTCCTCGGTATCAGTCGCGGTGGCGGCGCTCGATCGCCCCGCGCGGCGGTCGTCCTGGTCCTCTTCGATCTGGATCGGCTCGGGACCGTAGAAATGGGCGAGAAACTCTCTCCAGCTCACAGCCCCATCTGTTGCCAGCCACAAGGCACGCATGAGCGCCCTTCGGGGGATTTTACGCGGGGGGCGGGATGCAATATGCGCCCTGACGTAACCGGACGTCGTTCCAGCCCTCTCCGCGTAGGCCTCCAATGCTTCCGCGTCGAGGCGTTCGATGAACTGGTCGTATCTCATGAACGCCGACGTTACCAAAACGGTAACTCTCTGCGCAAGCACTTTGTGACCGTTTTGAGAATTTACCGAAAAGGTAAGTAGGGATTAAATGGCCTCATGAACATTCATGACATCCGACGCCAAAACCTCCGGGCGCTCGTTGGAGACGGGAAGGGTGCAACAACACACTTTGCGGAGCGTGTGGGTAAGGATCGCTCACAGATAAGCCAACTCTTGAGCGACAAAAACATGGGCTCAAATGTCGCCAGGGACATCGAGGAGGCGCTGGGGTTGCCCGAGGGATGGATGGACAACCTGCAGGTCCGAGATACCGACGTACCCCCGATTTATGCGGCTCCCCCGCCTTCGGAGCCTACGTTGTCCGCAGAACAGCGCGAAATTCTCGAACTTCACCGCAGAATGCCCAAGCGTCACCGGGCCGCCTGGCGGGAGGCTGGGCGTGCGCTTGCTCAACCGGCTGTGAAGAAAGACACCAACGACTGCAAATGACTACGCGGTTCCGAAAAATCGACCCTGAGCATTATTTTTCGGGGTGGCAATTCGAGATACGTTCGGCACTCTGGCCAGCGCTCGGCGTGACGCAGCGCGAGTACGTTGACCGGCCGAAAACCAAGGCGGCCAGACAAAGGGCGATGGCCGCAGGGAAAACCAGAAAAGAGGCCGCCCGTATCAAAATCACATACACAGCCTACGTGGTCGCCGATAGTCCGCAGTACGCCTTCGAGGACGGGGACATATTTTACCGGCGCGGGGCCCACGGCGAAAACGGCATCCAGATCGGCCCCGTTCGCGACCAAGTGGAAGTCCTCACATTTGAGCCCGCTCAATACACCGCGCTTTACCAGATGTCAGCCCGGGCGGTCGCGGAGATGCTCCGGACAGGGATTAATCCCGCCTCGGCGCCGCTGCCGCGCACCGAGAGTTACCGCTACCTGACGCGCTACCTGCTCCGAAGCACCTGATCCACGTCTACCGTTCGTCGGAAAGGCCTGCCTAGCGGGCCTTTTTTGTGCGCGCGTTACCATTTAGGTATTGACAGAACGTTACCGTATTGGTAACACTCCTCCCCACGGCCCGCCAGCCGACCCCGCGCCGCCCCCTGACGGCCGGGTACCCCACATCACCGCTCGGCCTGGCGGGCCGCCCAGACACCATGGAGGAGAGCCGATGCAACCAGCCACCTACACCGGCCCCGAGCGCCGACTCCAGCAGGCGCTGCGGGGCATCGTCGAACGGCGCATGGAACGGGGCTGGCGTCTCATTTCCCGCCAGCCGCTGGAAATGCGCCGGGGCAGGGCGGTGTTCAGCCTCCTGCCCACCGGCGCTCTGATCGAGACCCTGGAGCCGGTCGCATGAGCAAGACCGCCCAGCAGATCTTCGACGCCGCATTCCGCGCCCCCCGCGACCCTGGGAGCCCTGCGTACAAACAGGGCGTGCTGGCAGGCCTGCGCAAGCGCACCGGTGAAGACGCGAGTGCCGGGTCGGCATGCCCCTATCCAATGGGCACCGCAGCAGCCGACGCCTGGTACGCCGGAGTCGATGAGGCACGTGCCCTCTACCGGCGCGAGTTGGGGCTTTGGCCATGAAGGCCTACGCCATTTGCGACACCGACGGAGGCAGGCAGGCGCGCGCCCCGGCCCCGTTGCTGCGCCACATCTACCCGACCCACGAGACCGCGGAGAGCGCCCGCAAGTATCACGGCCTCGCGTCCGAGTGGTATCCGATCCGCGAGATCGAAATCAGCCTGTGGCCCCAGGAGGACAAGTCATGACCCTATCCGAACTCAGAGACAGCCTCGACGTAATCATCCTCGAGGGCGCCGACCCCGACCTCCCCGTCGCGCTACTGACGCCCGACGGATTCGACGACGTCGGATTCGTGCTGCGCACCGACAGCGCCGTCGAGATCCACACCGACGCACCCACGGCGCGCGCCGCGTCCTGACGCACGGAGAGCCATATGCTCCAGACAGTTCACACGCCAGCGCAGCGAACCGCCCAGGTCATCGACCTCACCGCCCGCATTCGCGCGCGCCAGGCGCACGAGCACCGCATGGACATCGCCTGCGCCACGCTCCTGCAGCTCATGGCCTGCTGCTCCGTGCCGCACTTCGAGCTCGCCATGAAGCGCGTCGAGCGCGCCCTCCTCGACGGCGCCAGCATCGAAGCCGCCATCCACGCGGGCGAGCACACACCACCGCCGGGGGCCGCATGAGCACCACCGGCCACGCCGCAACCGTCCGCGTCCTCAACACGGCCGCCAAACAGGCCGCCGAGGCCGCCATCAACGCCAGCTCACGCGGCGACCAGCCCCAGGCATGGCAACACAGCATCGACCTCTTACGCGAACACATGCGCCACCAGCCCGACACCGCGGACGGCCGCGTCCGACACGACCGGGCCGCCCGCAACATCCGAATCCTGCGCGCCTACATCGCGCAGGCCCGACGAGAGGAGAAAGCCACATGACCTACCTCATGCTCATCATCGGCCTCGGCCTGGTCGCCTTCGGCGTCGGCCTCGGCATGGCCCTGTCCGCGCTCTTTCGCGCCAACGACCCCGAGCCCCTAGACCATCACCCCGCCCTGCGTCTCGACGAGGGCGAAGACAACATCTACCTCATCCGCCCGCGCAACAAGCGCGTGCGCCTGGTGCGGCCGCAGGCGTGGTGAGCGGCATGGGCAGCTGGATCGACGAGTACACCCAGATGATCGACGACTGCGAGCGCCGCGAATCACGCCTCACCGACTGGGAGCGCCAGTTCCTGGACAGCATCCGCAGCCGCATCGATCAGGAAATCCCGCTCACCCCCAAGCAGACCGAGACCCTCGACACCATCTGGGAACGGGCCACGGCGCAGGGCTGAGAGACATGGAGAACGAAATGACCAAACCACTGTGCATCTACCACGGCAACTGCGCCGACGGATTCGGCGCCGCCTGGGCAGTCCGCGCCGCCCTGGGCGACGGCAACGTCGACTTCCACGCCGGCACCTACCAGGACGACCCGCCTGACGTCAACGGGCGAGACGTCATCATCGTCGATTTCAGCTACAAGCGCCCCGTGTTGGAGCGCATGGCAGAGCAGGCGCACTCCATCCTGATCCTCGATCATCACAAGAGTGCCGCAGAGGATCTCTCAGGCTTTGGCTACAGCCTGAAAAATGACGTCGAAACTTACCAGGGCTGGGTCGAAGACATCCAGCCATACCTGCATGGACAGGGGCTTCCGTTGATCGGCGTCCTGTTCGACATGCAGCGCAGCGGCGCGGGCATCACATGGGACTTCTTCCACGACGCCCCGCGCCCGCCCCTGATCGACTACATTGAAGACCGCGATCTTTGGCGGTTCTACCTCAGCAACACCCGGGCCATTCAGGCCTGCGTGTTCTCACACCCTTACGACTTTGACGTGTGGGACAGCCTCATGTCGTCCGACCTGGACGACATGCGCCGCGACGGCGAGGCCATCGAGCGCAAGCACTTCAAGGACATCGACGAACTAATCAGATCCGCGTCCTACCGCGCCCAAGTCGCCGGCCACGACGTGCCCGTGCTGAATGCCCCCTATTTCTTCAGCAGCGACGCCGGCCACATCATGGGCCAGGGCGAGCCCTTCGCGGCCTGCTACTGGGACACCGAAGATGGCCGCGTCTTCAGCCTGCGCTCCGCAGACGACGGCATGGACGTCTCCGAAATTGCCAAGCGCTACGGCGGAGGCGGCCACAAACACGCCGCCGGGTTCCGGGTCGAGCGCGGGGGCTGGCCCGCATGATCCTCATAGGCCTCACCGGCAAAGCCCGCTCCGGCAAAGACACCGTCGGCCAGATGCTCGTCGGCTACGGCCTCGACCGCGTCGCGTTCGCCGACCCCATCAAGCGCATGCTCATCGAGGGGCTCGGCCTCGGGCCGGAGCATGTCGACAGCCCCCTCAAGGAGCAGCCCATCCCCTGGCTCGGCAAAAGCCCGCGCCAGCTCATGCAGACGCTGGGCACCGAGTGGGGCAGGGCGCAGCATCCAGAGATTTGGACCCTTATAGCAGGTCGAGAAATCACCGCCAGCCGGCTCGCGGGGCGCGGCGTCGTCATCACCGACGTCCGGTTCGAGAACGAGGCGGCGTTTGTCCGCCGCCAGGGCGGCGAGATCTGGCATATCTGGCGCGACGTGGAGCCCGTCGCCGCCCACAGCTCAGAGGCAGGCGTCGCCCCGCTGATGGGCGACCGATACATAGGCAACAGCGGAACCCTCCAGGAGTTGCGCAACAGCGTTGCCATCACATGGGAGAACGCTGTATTCGACGCCCAGCCGCTGGAGCGTGTGGGGGAGAGGCGCCCATGAACCTCGCGGACCGCCGTAAGTACCGCAAGATCATGAATCGCCGCGCGGAAACATTCCCGTCCCGACTGACGCCTGTCCCCATGGATGAGTGGCCGCAGACGGGCGGTATGCAGCCCGCGGAACTGTGGGCCAGCCGCCGTTACATCGTGCAGGTATTCCACGAGGCCGCCGGCGTCACCCGCATCAGCGTCAATCGCGCCCACGTAGGCCAGGACGGCCACTGGGTGGACGGCATCACCTGGGACGACCTGCAGCAGATTAAGCGCGACATCGGCCGCGGCGATGCATACGCCATCGAGATCTACCCGCCCGACCGGGACGTGATCCTGGACGCCAACATGCGCCATCTCTGGATCCCTGCAGAACCGCTCGATATCGGATGGAAGCGCCAATGAGCGACAAACTCCCCCCATGCCCGTTCTGCGCCCACACCCAGGTGCGCATCGTCGACACCACGTTCGAGACCTGTCTCGATGGCGACGAGGTCACCATGGATTTCGCCGAGTGCCCGACCTGCCACCTGAACATGCCCGTGGGAAACTATCGAGCGCTCTGCGAGCGGATCGAGAAGCTCAAGGCATCGGCGCAGTCGCTCCCCGACGACATCGCATGGGCGCTGAACTCCGGCGACGGGGTGTATCGGCCGTGACCCAGCACCAACTCCCCCTCGGCCACGAACTCATTATCGACCTGTTCGCCGGCGGCGGCGGGGCGTCGCTCGGCATCGAATGGGGCATCGGCCGTGCCGTGGACATCGCCGTCAACCACGACCCCGAGGCGGTCGCCATGCACCGGGCCAATCACCCCGACACCGACCACCACTGCGAGAGCGTGTTCCGCGTCGACCCGGTCGCCGTCACGCGCAACCGCCCCGTCGGCCTGCTCTGGGCCTCGCCCGACTGCACCCATCACAGCAAAGCCAAGGGCGGCAAGCCCGTCTCCAGCCGGCGCCGGGGCCTCGCCTGGGTCGTCGTCAAGTGGGCCCGGCGCGTGCGCCCGCGCGTCATCATGCTGGAGAACGTTGAAGAATTCGCCGACTGGGGCCCGCTCACGGCCGACGGCCGTCCGTGCCCCGACCGCCGCGGCCAGACCTTCGCCCAATGGCTGGACCAGATCCGCCGCCTCGGCTACCAGGTCGAGCACCGCATGCTGCGCGCCTGCGACTACGGCGCCCCCACCATCCGGCGACGCCTGTTCCTCATCGCCCGCCGCGACGGTCGGCCCATCGTCTGGCCCAGGCCCACCCATGGCGCGCCTGACAGCCCCGCCGTGCGACGTAGCAGACTGGCACCCTGGCGCACCGCCGCCGAGTGCATCGACTGGAGCATCCCCGCGCCCAGCATATTCGAGCGCAAGCGCCCCCTGGCCGAGAACACCTGCCGGCGCATCGCGCGCGGCATTGTGCGCTACGTCATCGAGGCGCCGGAGCCGTTCATCATCGGCATCGATCACGGCAGCAACGGCGCCGGCTCCGCATGGCAGATCCGCGAGCCGCTGCGCACCATCACCACCGAAAATCGGCACGCGCTTGTCGTGCCCAGCATCAGCACCTATTACGGCGCAAAGAGTGAAACCGAACTGCGCGGCGCGGCGGCTGACACGCCGCTGGCGACCGTACCGACAGCCAACCGGCACGCCCTCGTCACGGCCTTCCTCGCCAAGCACTACGGCGGCAACTACACCGGCCCCGGCGTCGACATGCGCCACCCGGCAAGCACCGTCACCACCCAGGACCACCACGCCCTGGTCGCCGCCCACCTGCTCAACCTCAAAGGCACCGATCGCCGTGCCCGAGGCATGCACGAACCGGCCCCCACCATCTGCGCCGGCGGCAACCACGCCGCCGCCGTGGCCGCCTTCCTGGCGCCGTATTACGGCAGCGGATCCGGACTCACCGGCCGGGACCTGCGCACCCCGGCACCCACCGCCACCACCACCGACCGTCTCCAGCTCGTCACCTGCGCCATCGCCGGCGAGCCCTACGTCATCGTGGACATCGGCATGCGCATGCTCCAGCCCCGCGAACTCTTCCGCGCCCAGGGCTTCCCCGACAGCTACGTGATCGACCCCGAGGTGCGCGGCAAACCCCTCACCAAGAGCGCCCAGGTGCGCATGTGCGGCAACAGCGTCCCGCCCGTCTGGCCGGCCGCCCTGGTGCGCGCCAACTTCGCCCACGAGGCACAGTTCATGGAGACGACCGCGGCATGACCCCCCGCATCCTCTACAACCTCACCGCCCGCCTGCGCTGCCGGCTCATCCACCGCAGCGAGTCCGAGCGCTACCTCGAACGCTACTGGCTCGGCAACCTGCTCGGCTGCACCGCCTACCTGCACCGCTTCGTCGCCGAGGACGCCGACGAGTGGGTCCACGACCACCCCTGGCGCTGGTCGCTTGCCATCGTCCTCACCGGCCACTACACCGAAGAGCGCCTGCGCTGGTGGAGCCCCGAGACCGGCTGGCACAGCAAGACCCGCAAGATCGGCGGCTGGCGTCGACTCAACTGCATCGGCCCCGCCACATTCCACCGCATCACCCGCACGCGTCCCGAGACCTGGACCCTGTTCATCCACGGCCCGCGCATCCAGGGCAAGGGATGGGGGTTCCTGGAAGCCGAGCATAAACCCACGAGCCTCGGTGGCGGACTGGAAGTGTTCTACCACCAACCCTACAACACCACCCGCAGCGCCGACTGGCACACCGACGCCCCACTGGGCCGCGACGCCGACCGGGCGCCGATGGAGGGAGCATGATCAGCGAAAAATACGCATCACAGGTGCTGTGCTCTAAATGTGGCCAGCAGTGTTACCGGCTCTGCTATGTGGGAGAACGGGTGGTATGCGTGGACTGCTTCCGCATTGCCTGCGAGAAGGCCCATGAGCGTCGGCCAAGAAAGCAACCAGCATGATCTGCCCCGTCTGCAAACAGAGCCACCCGCCCGCCGCATTCAACGACCGCGGCCGCATCCGCCAGACCTGCGCGACGTGCCGCACCAAGCGCCGGGAACGTGAGCGCGTCGAGCGAGAGCGCGGCTACCAGGACCACGACGACGGCGTGATCCGCGCATTGCGGAAATGGAGACGACCATGCCAACCCACCTGATGTACCTCACCGCCATCGCCGGCATCGCCCTCACCGCATGGCTGCTCGCCGGTCTCGATCAGCCCAGCGAGCCCGAACCGTTCGCCGCCGGCTACTACTGCACCGGCCAGCCCGACGGCGTGCGCGTCTACGCCCCCGGCCGGGTCATGGAGGGCAGGGCCGTCGTCATCTGGGCCGACACCGGACGGCTGCACCACATCGACGTAGATCAGCTCACGGGCTGCAAGGATGAGTGATATGAGCAAGAACGCGAGCGGCTATAAGCCATGACCCGCCGGGTTGTGTGCGCCGCCATTAGAGCGGCGGATGGGGACCTGCTGCTAGGGATTCGGCACTACAGCCCAGATATGCGCGCTCAGATCGAGTCTCGCCAGGACGGCCACAAATTTCGCTGCCGGCACGACGAGGACCAGGGCTTTGTCGATCAGCATGGCGTCTGGATGAGCCGCGAGGAGGCATATCAAGTGGCCCGCGCCGCGGGCCAGATTGTGCGCCCGGAGGCGTGCGGGGACGGTCTTTATGGGCAGAAGCTATACAGCGAAGGACTCTATTAAGGGGATGAGACATGAAAGCACCCAAACGCAACGCCAAAGGCCGGAAAGTAACCAGGGCCGTGGCCGATAAAATTCATAGTATCGTGCTCGCCTTACACAGTCTCACCGATGAAGAGCTGCGGCAATGTGACGAGGATGTCATGGCGCTGAGCAGCAGCAACTGCTGGTACGTAGAACACCAGTACCGACAGACTATCGGCGGCGATAAGCCGCGCGCCACTAGCGTTTGAAAATGCGCCGACCTTTCCGCGTCGGCTTGATTAACTGGTTAGGAGTTTTGCGATGAAGATGATTATCCACTACGACGGGAACACGTATGAAACGCCGCCAACTGACGAAGCCACAGCCGTGGACGCTGCTGAGGCGCTGTACTCTGACCTTGAGCGCTTGAATAAGCTGAAGCTCGAACTCAAGGGCGGCGGGTTTTTGCTGCTTGGTGGGGATGCCGTGAAGCGTTGCGCGATCATGGTTATGGACTCCTAACGCCGCCGCTCAGCCGACGGCAAAAGCGGCCCACCGAGGCCGGATTGAACAACTGAAACCGCGCCGCTTTTGCCTGTCGGCTGGAGCGGCCTTGTTCGGCGGCGGACTGACAACGGAGAGCTAACATGCACACATGCCCTGAATGCGGACAAGCCTGCTACTGCCACGGCGACATAGACGACCACGACACTGGCGAAGATGACCTGTGCGATCACTACCTCGAATGCAACGACGGGGAATACTCCGACGATGAAGACGAGGATGAAGGTTTCGGTTGCTGCTTCCCTGGTGAGTGCTGCATGCCGGGCCCGCACCTGCGCAGCGAATGCCACACGGCGGCCGACTACGAAGCACAGATGGAAGAGCCGCCGAACGCCCAAGCGCAGCGGCGCGAGGTACGAGCGTCCGACTGACGCGCAGTGTTAGGCCGCGATTGCACGGAACGAGAAGATGAATAAACCGAGACTACTGGATTTGTTTTGCTGCGCGGGCGGGGCTGGGATGGGATACGCGCGGGCGGGGTTTGAGATTACCGGGGTTGATGTTGTTCGTCACAAGAACAACCCGCACCCGGTAATTGAGGCCGATGCGCTGGACCTTGACCCGGCTTGGATAGCGGAGAACTTTGACGCGGTTCACGCTTCGCCTCCGTGCCAAGGGTACAGCACGGTGCGCCATGCCCCTGGGGCGAAGGGATCGCCGCGCCTTATTGGACAGACTCGTGAACTGCTGCAAGCGACCGGCCTGCCATGGGTGATTGAGAACGTCGAGGCGGCAGCCGACGAAATGAAAAGCCCGGTGCTGCTGTGCGGCACGATGTTTGGGCTTGGCGCACAGGGCCACGAACTGCAACGGCACCGGCTTTTTGAAACGAGCTTCCATGTTGCGCCGCTGACCTGCCAGCACACCGAGCGCCCGGAGATCGGCGTCTACGGTGGGCACGCACGAAACAGGGCGGCAAAGCACGGCGGGCGCGGAACGAAAGACACATGGGACGGCGGGCACAAAGCCGCCGCCTCTGAGGCGCTCGGGATTGACTGGATGAACCTCGCAGAAATGAGCGAGGCGATACCGCCAGCCTACACCGAGTATTTGGGGTGGCAGCTTCGGGCGGCGCTGATGCTGACCCGAGCGGCCTAACTACTGATAGACGGCGCATCCGCCGCATAACCCTGCGCGGGCCCCGACACGCAGGACAGACGAGACTCATGACCAAGCACATCCCCCTCCAGGACTGGGCCGCCCGCCACTTCGACCCGCCGCCCGCCATCCGCACCCTGCGCACCTGGGCGCGCGCCGGGCGCATCCAGCCGCGCCCCGTCCTCGTCGGCCGTGAATACCGGGCCCGCGAGGACGCCGTCTACGTGCCGCCGCCGCGCGGCCTGCCATCCACTCCCATCACTGTGATAGAGTCCGATGACCCCATCGTCCGAGATATCATCGCCAGTGGGCCGACCCAGAGCCGCAGGCAGGCGTGACCTGCCGCCGAATCTCGTCCCCCGCGCCCGCCAGCTCGGCGGGCGCCGTGTCGTCTACTGGTACTGGCGCGACCCGCGAGACGGCCGCGAGAAACCCCTACAATGCCCCGGCGACCGCGCCACCGCCGTCCGTCGCGCCGAGGAGCTGAACTCCCTCGTCACCCGCCAACGCGCAGACCGGCTCGTCGAGGAGATCGCCGGATCCCCGCAGCGCCGCGCCGACGGCACCCCGTTCGGCGTCTACGCCCTGCACTGCCTCACGCTCTGGCAGGGCAGGGGCCTCGCGGCCAACACCCTGCGGGCCCGCAAGAGCCTGGTCAACGCCGCCCGCAACACCCTGGGCACGGCACCGCTGCACGAGATCGGCGTACCCGAGATCGCCGCCCTCATGCGCCGCTACACCGACGCCGGCAAACAGCGCACCGCCCAGGCCCTGCGCGCCGTGCTCGCCGACATCTGGCGCGAGGCCCAGCAGGAGGGTCTGCTCCCGGCAGACCACCCCAACCCCGCCCGCATCGCCCGCCGGCCGGATGCCCGCGTACGCCGCGCCCGCCTCACCCTCGAGGCATACCAGCAGATCCTCGACGCCGCCGAGCAGCTCGTCGCCACCCGCGGCCAGTGGATCCGCGACGCCCTGCTGCTCGCCCTCGTCACCGCCCAGCGCCGCGAGGACCTCGCCATCGCCCAATTCCGCCGCGGCCGCGACTGGGAGCCGGCCTGGATGGCCTACCAGCTCGGCGACCCGCACCCGATCCATCCCTATCCGCACGTCCACGACGACGCCCTCTGGGTCGTGCAGCAAAAAACCGGCGCCCTCGTCCAGATCCCGCTGCACCTGCGCCTCGACGCCCACGGCAGCACCGTCGGCGAAATCATCGACCGCTGCCGCACCCGCATCGCCACCCGCCACCTCATCCACCACAGCGTCCCATTCGGCAACGCCCCCCTCGGCAGCCCCGTGCACAAAGACACCATCAGCCGCGCATTCGCGGCAGCGAGAGACGCCGCCGGCCTCGACTGGCCCGGCAAAACCCCACCCACCTACCACGAAATCCGCTCCCTCGCCGAGCGCCTCTACCGCGCCCAGGGCGTCGACACTCAGGCCCTGCTCGGCCACCGCCACGCCCGCATGACCGAGGTCTACGCCGACCCCAGGCAGGCCAGCTGGACGGTGGTCAAATGAGCCGGAAATCATTTCCGAAACTATCGCGTAAGTGTCTGATTCTGTTAGGCTGGAATCAGCCATTTATGACCGGGTTCAGCAGGCAAAAAAAGAGGGTAGGTGATTGAGTAATCAGGGAATTGTGCGCGTTTTGTTCGTCTGCATGGGTAACAGACACGCAGTTAATTAAATCAATAGCTTACGATCTATTTCCGAAATATTTCCGATATTTTTCCAGAACCACCCCTCGATCATCAGCAAACACTAACCGACGAACGGTAGCATTTTGCCCTTGCGCTAGTCCCTGTCAGGGACTATTATATAACCACGGTCAGGGAACAACCCTACCGCCCGCGCCTCGGGGTATCAGGGGCAGGAGAAAGACCATGCAGATCTACATCCGCAACCAGAACGACCCCACCATCACCGCTAAGCTGATCCGGGAGGTGTGCCACACGCATCCCGAGTGGGTCCACCAGCAGCTTGGCACGTCCACCGAATCCGAGATCCAGGGCATCCTGGACTGCACGAGCGAGCACGAATACGCCCTGCACGCCGGGACGGAGGATGCCATGGGTGTGTACATCCCACGGGCAGTGCATATCATGCCGTCGGGAGGAGCAGGATTCGACGTCCACGTCGTGGATGCCGATGGCAAAGAATTTCTCGGGCACTTCGAGTTCGGGACGCTCGATGAGGACGGCCAATACGAGCAGGATGATGACGATATCATCGATGCCGCGCAAGAGCGGTTCGATTTCGGCGACCTGCCGGTGATCGTCCTCTAATGACCCACATCCACCACATCACCCTGACGACCGGCCACGCGCGCCGGTCGCTCAGGGAGGAGGTCGGCCCGGACATACGCTCCGGGCTGCGCCCCCTCATCGAGCGTGCCCTGCTGGGCGAACGTGTCCTGCTGCCCGCCGGCGACCCGCCCTGCTGGATCACGGGCGGCGTCGAGGGGCGGTGCATCTCGCTCACGGTCTGGGGCCCGCCGCTGTCCCGGGCAGCATTCCCGCGGGCAGACGAGGCCGCCCCCGTACCGCTCGCCGAGGTCGGTATCGCTCCACGGGCTCGGTGCGCTCCGCGAGTCTGGCGCTCGCTCCACGAACTGGCCCGGACGACAGGCGTCCAGGTGGCCACCGATCCAGACGATCCTCCACCCGCCCCATGGGTCGCCGCACTCCTGCTGCCCGGCATCGGCATATACCCGGAGGCAGCCCACTGGCTGGGCGATCTGGAACGCTGCCTGGCCTGGGCATGGGTGGAAGAACCGCGATGACCCACACGCCCCCGAAAATTCCCGCCGGCGTGCGCGACCTGGTCCCCCTCTGGATCTGGGTCGAGACTAGGCACGGGGACCGGACGCTCGCGGATGCGGTGCGGGATCTGTCCGAGGTCCTGGGCCGGCGGATCTACCAGTCCCGCGTCTATGAGTGGCGGGACGGGCATAAGCGCGTGCCGGAGGATGCGGCCCGCTATATGCGCGGGCTGGTGATCATGCACGTGCTCTCGGCCGAGGGGCTGGAGGTGCCGGAGGACGACGCGCTGGAGCGGATCTGTGATCGGCTCAGCGCGCCACTGTCTCGCGGATAGCCCGCATCCGCTGGTCGCAGTCGTCGATTACTGCGCGCTGCTCGACGGCGAGGATGCCGACGTCGCGCCATGTGTTGCCGCGCAGCTCTGGCGGCTCGCAGGGGGCGGTGAGACGCGGGTCAATCTCTATCACGGAGACCGTCGAGCACGCTGTCGAGAGCAGGAGCGTCAGCGCAGCCAGTGGGGTCAGGATCCACGTAGATGGTCCGGACCTGCTGCCGGGATAGTCTGTCGCGCTCACGCTGCACCTCCTCGAGTCTGGTGGCAATCCTCGCCTGCTCCTGCCGTACACGCTCAACGGCCGCTTGGTGCGCGCGCTCGCAGGAGCGCACGCCGTGGGTGTGGCCGTGCCACCAGATGCCGCCCACCAGGCCCAGGGCGCCGACGCCGCCGGCGATCAGCTTGATGAGCTTGAGCCTGGCGATCATCGCCGGTCATACCAGGTGGAGAATCCGAAATAGGCGCCGACGATCGAGAACAGGCCGCCAAGCGCGGTGATGAGCAGGGCGACGAAATCGGACAGCTCGCCGGCGGCGCCGATGGCGGCAAGGATCATGATGATGCCGACGATCGCGAGCGCGCCCCACAGCGCTGTGTAGGCCATGAATCGGCGGTGCCTCCACTTGCGAAGGGTCAGTTCTACCGGCTCATCCATCAGCAGTGGTCCGGGTCAAGCGGGTTAAGCAGATAGGTGCAGATGATGTGCGCCTTCCATGCCTTGCGTCCGCCTGCCTTGCGGTATCGCTGGAGCCTGTCAGTCAACAGCCACTCACGCGGAATATCCCCGAAGTAAGGCGTGACCATCACGTTCAGCGCCACGTCACACGCATAGGCAAAGATGATGCCCGGTGCCGCAAGTACCTTGACTGCCGGGTGCAGATTGTCCTTTACCTTCTTCAGGTGCATGGCCCAGCCGTACAGTATCCAGGTGACGTACATCAGCACAAGCGTCCACATGAGGTAGACAAACGGGTTACGGAGAGACTGGATAAAGTCGATCATGGGCAGTCCTCGATAAAGTGCGCCACACGGTGGTTAAGCCATCCGGCAGCGAAGGCGGCCTGGGAGGGGTCGCGTGTGATCAATGAGCCGAAGAACCGGCAGCGCATCGCAAGCAGTTTTCGGTACAGGCGGCGCGGGTCTGCATTGTTCACAGCGTGCAGCGTCATCGGTCCAACAACGCCGTCCGTGGTTGCGCCTGCAACCGACTGTAGCCACAGAGACGCACGCCGGGTGCCGTGGTTCACGCCACAGTCCACCACCAGCTCCATGAGCTTGGCGTCTCGTATCTGCGCGAACCGTGGCCCGGCGATGTATTCGTGCCGGTAGATCTCTCTGGCCTCGCCTTGAGACAGCGCCCGCACATCGTCCACGGTCACGGGTCTGCGCCGCCACTCGGCAAGCTTGGCCTGGGTGATGCCCCAGTTCGTTGGGCCGCCCCTGTCCGCTGCGTGATTTACAAATCCGCCCTCGCGCTCGATCAGGCCGTCAAGGATTCGGTCGATACTCACGGCCCACCCCCGGTACGCAGAGAATCAGAAAGTGCCTGCCAGAGCGTTACGCCCACCCAGCCCAGCAGCAAGATCACCGCCCATATCGTAGCCGACTGCATGATCTTGCGCCGAAACTGGCGGCCCTCCTCTCGCTCGATGCGAATGCGGTCTACTAGGGCGTGGTCCTTGGCGTGCTTCTCTGAGTCGATCCAGTAGGCACGCTTGTGCTCCACCATCTGTTCGGCCAGTTGCTGGCTGATTGCCCGGACATCATCCGGGTGCAGTCTCTCCGTCATGACGCCCTCCACGAATATCGAATGATTTGCCACGCAAGCCTCGGCACGACGATCCACCACATCAGTGTGAGTCCGATGATGAGGCCGGTGCGCGTGGGCGGATCGACTGGCAGTTCGTGGTCGTCGGTCTGGACGTGGCCGCGAAAGCCGAACAGCGTCGAGAGCGCGAAGCGTGGCTTGGTGTCCGGGACGAAGTGACGAAGGGTGCCGTCTTTGCCCATGTGCAGTACGTGAGGAATCGACCACGGCAGATTGGCGCTGCGGCGAAAGACGATGTAGCCGCCACGGTGCAGCCATTCACCGATGGCCCACGACAGGCACATGCCGTAGATGATGGCCGCAGGCATGTCAGTACGGCACCCAGATCAGGGGGCGGCGGCGGGCGGGAGGGGCGGTGATGGCGCCGGTGGGGGCGGGGTCGCCATTGGTGCTGAAGCCGAACCAATCCAAGCCGCGTTCGCGCAAGCCCGTTCCGAAACCTGGCAGGATAAACCCAGAATCGAGGCCTTCTGTGTCGTCGAAATACGAAATAGTCGGAGTTTCGGGCTGGTCAGCCAGCATGGATTCATCCCAGGCGCCGTCCGCGTTCCAATACCAAATTTTAATTCGGCGGCCTGCGCCTTCTGGCTCCACGTCTACCTTCAACATCCAAGGCGTGTCGTTACTAATATCCTCTAGCCCATCGACAACTACCAAGTCGGATGTTGTCCCGTCAGTTCTCCTGCGCAAGATAATTCCAGCACTGTTCGATTGCGGAAATATCCAATAAAACTCTGTGAGGTCAGCGTTGCAATTAAACAAGAAACTGCTGTGGCCATAGCTAGAAATTGTGTTCCCAACGCGGGCAATGATCTTCGGCCTGTCGCCTTGAATCGGATTTCCGGCTTGGTCCTCTACAAACCACGAATTAGGGACGTCGGAGCTCCAAGAGCGTGAGATAAACCCCTGCCCCCCTCTCGCGCTGGCGCGCCCCCAGATTGTTGGGGTATCGCGAATGGCGCCGCCTACGCTTCCGTCGGGGCCGCCGATGAACGAAAGCGGAACATTCTCGGTCCCTTCTATCGCGTCACCACAAGTTTCGAATGACTGAGCCATCAGCCCGCCGCCCCAATCACTTCGGCCAGGGTCGTCGCGGCTTCAACTGCGTCCTTCTTCGCCCGTGCCGTGAATACTGCCGTTGCCTCATGCACGGCCATAGCGTTCCCCACCTCGATAATCCCCGCTGCGTCCAGCGTGACCTCCTCATTGGCCTGCGTGATCCAGGGAGTGGTGAACGTCGGGTCGATGACGGCCTTTAGCGCAGCGCCCGTGATTCGGATGATCGTCTTGGGTCTGGTGTCGTACTCGTGCCCAGCAACGGACACAATCCCGTTGTTGAGCGAGGATTCCGCTTCGCCATCGATTCGCTGTTTAGCTCGCGCCTTGGCTTCTCCCAGCGGCAGGTCTACAGCCGGGTGTGTGATCGTCACAGGCCGCACGGTGTCATCAACGACAGGCTCACCACGGGTCTGATACCACTCAAGCGGGGCGTAAACCCGCTCGACCTCCACGATGCCGTGGATGGCTTCGAGGTCTGCAACCGGGATGTTCTCGGGGTTGCTCACATTGGGCAGCAGAGTCTTGAGCCTGTGCGTCTGTGTGCCCAGTACATCAGCTAGTCTTGCGTACATCAGAGAGCACCTCCGTCGCCAATCCAGCCGCCATTCGCGTAAATCAGGACTACGATGTTTTCAGCGTTTGCGGTCATGTCGAAGTCGGGCGCGGTGCCTGTCACCCATTGCAACCCGGCAGGCCAGGTGATCGAATATCCGCCCGTTGCGTCCACGGTCAGGTGCAGGACGATATGAGCCGTCGCTGCTGCTGGTGCGGTGAGCGTCACTGTGGCCGTGGCATTCACCACTGCCCGCTGTCGATTCCCGTTTGCCGGGTCGATAGTAGGCGTGGCCCCGAGGTTGCCGTTGTTGTGCTCGGGCTGGGAAATCAGCGGCTCTTGATCCATGAGTACGCCCCGATATGTACCCACACCAGTGCCCACGGCAATGCGGTCCTCATCCGTGACCAGATACGGCTCACCCTGGGTCAGCCCGCTCGAACTCGCTGCCGTATCAAGATTGGCCCGGCTGCCTCGCTTGATCAGGATCTGCGCCATTAGAATGTACCGCCGTCCACCGTATCTACGTTCAGGGTCACGAAGGCATCACCAGCGTCCTTAGTCCAAGCCATGCTCGGACCCATGCGGACAACGCCATCAGTGCCATCGGTGCCCCATATGTAGCCAGCCGTCCCACCGCTCACCACGGCGACCAGTTCATCAGAGCCACCAGCAGGGATGTTCAGCGCCGTTTTGAAGGCGTCAAAGGTGATCTTCTTTTCTTTCTGCCCGGTGCCGTCCGCGTCGTGGATAATCAGCAGATCGGTAGCGCCAGCGACTGAGCCAAGCGTTGTCAGGGCGTCAATGGGCGGAGTCACCGGGATCTTGGTCGTGGCGTCAGTCGCCACATGAAGGTTGCCCCGGTCGGTGGTGAAGTGCGGCTCACCGGCCAGCATGCTGGTGGTGGGCAGGTTGGCGTGTACGCCGCGTCGAACTTGAAGTCGTGCCATGGTTATATCCTCGTGTTAATTAGAAAGTGCCGCCGTCTAGGTTCCCGGTCATCTGGCCGAGGTCAAAAGCATTCGCCTCGCGTCCTGCGGGGTCATAAATCAGTTTGCGCATAAGGATGCCTCCGTCGAATGTCACCTCAACGCCCGACTCCCCGAACTTGGCCAGGGTGGCAAGATTCGCGTGGCTATGATCCGCGCCGCCCCCGGTCTCGATGGCCTCAAGGCGGCTATCCAGGTCCGCCACTTCGTCAAGCAGCTGCTGCGCCAGACTCGGGGATACGCCCTCTGCACCAAGCAGGGTGATCAGGTCGGTGTCGGGGCCAGAGGTGACGTTGATATGGCCAAGCACCGCACGCCCGTGGCTGTACAGCGCCGCAACTTGATACCGACCAGGCTGCAGTGTCACGTCATACGTGCCATCGGCCTCGGTGACAAACTCCACCTGGCTCTGTGCCGGGATGGTTGTGGGCGTGTTGGTCTGCGCGGTGAGGCGCAGCGTCAACCCACCAAGAGCAGTGCCGGTGCCTGTGCTGAGGGTGCCTGTGATGCGTCTGGTCATGTGCTTGCCCTTAAATTCGGTCGATGGTCACGTCGTGGATCTGCCAGCTTGTGTACGTGTCGCGCACCGACCATAGCTCGACACGGACATGCGTCCCGAGGCTGCCACGTGCAGAGGTCTCTGCGGCTTCGGTCCAGGTGTACGTCGTGCCAGTCAAGCCGCTCTCGGTGTGCATGAGCACATCGTCCTGGTCGTAGATGCGAAGCGTGTAGGTCGTTTCTGGCTCTGGCCCGATGCTGGATTCGCTCTCGTCGATCAGGCTCACGGTCTGCATGATCCGATCCCGGTGCGCCCAGGTCACAACCAGGTCCCCGGTGAACTGCGCGGGGTAGGCTTCGGCGTTGAAGCGCAGGCGCCCGGGTGGATAGGGCCGGTCTTTGCGTGATGCGAGCGTGATCTGGTCCGTGGGGGCCGCGCCCAGGGCAAGGGTGCCTGTACTGGTGCTGGGCAAAATGCGCACGTCCACCTGCTGACTCTCGGTGTAGAGCCGGGTGTCCGCTTCCGCGAAGTCCTCGGCAAACCACAGAGGTGTCGCGGTGTCATGTGACTGGGCAACGGTGTCCAAGCAGCCGCGCCCGACTGTGACAGTGCCGGCTGACAGGTCCACGGCATCAACGCGCACGGCCTCAGACCCGAGCCAGGCATAGGTCTCGACCTCGACCAGATCCAGGTCCACGGCGCCCGACACGTTGAGCACGGTGTCCACAGGACCCACGCCGGCAGAGAGCACGGCATACGGGTCGAAGGACCCCGTGGCAACCTGCACAAAATCCGCCGCGCCGGTGCGCGTGAACAACTGGTAGCTGTAGGCATCACCCGATGGGCGGGTTGCCAGGGCGGCGACATAGCCGTCATCAAGCTCTAGCGTGGCCTGGTCTGCTGCGCTCAACAGGCGGGCGATGTCCCAGTACGGCACCTCAAACACAAGCCGCTGTGGTGCTGGCGCCGGATCGCTGCGAGGGTCGGCCCACTCAATCGGCTGGATTGCGGTATAGGTCGTGGCCGGCAGACCGAACACATCCTCAGCACAGCGAACTCGGATCTGCTGATCAGTGCCCGTGCCACGCTCAAGGTCTCCGACACGCAGCACCATGTTCTCGATGCCAAGCGGCGGCCAGGTAAACCGGAACACGTCGCCGGGCATCAGGTCCCAGGCGCGGCGCTTGAGCACCAGAGTCACGCTCGCAAGCTGGCTGGTCAGGGACTGCAGGTCGCGTTCGGCCACGCGCCCGGCCAGCTCAGGGCTGGTGATGCCGGGATAGTTGATGGTCTGTGAGACCACGGCGCCCTGGGCCTGGATATTGGCCAGGTTGTGCGTGGCCATGGACACGTCTTTGCCAGTGTCGCGGTCGGTGTAGGTGACGATCACCTCGTTGACCGTGTCGCTTAGCGTGCGCCGGCGGTAGCTCTCCATTCGCACGATGTCAGCGGGGCCGTACACGGGCAGAGTGTCGGGGTCATAGTCGCTGCGGATCAGACGCGGGACATAGCGCCCGGTCACTGGGTCCAGGTACATCACCCCGGCAATGTGATCGAGCACCAGTTGCTGGAAGTCCTCGACGGTCTGCTGACGGTTCCAGCGCAGACTCAAGCCGAACCCCTCGGCGTGCAGGGCATCCGCCACATCTCTGAACGCATCGTCATCAATCGCGCTGCCCGCCGGGTAGCCCATGCCCCAGTCCGGGTTCACAATCAGCTCTCGCAGGATGTGCGCCGGGTTGGCGTCGTAGCCGTTGACCAGGGCCTTTTCCGGATACCAGGCCGCATCTGGGCTGCGGCGCACAAGGAAGGACCAGGGCTTGACATAGGGGTTATTGGCCGCGATTTGCACCTGCCTTAGCACTGCGCACAGCACGCCACGAAACGCCGGGATCTCAGTACCCAGGCGGCCCTGCAGGTAGTCGTTTCGATCCTGGTCCACGTCGCCCATCTCGACATCCACAACCCCGACCACGCCACCCACGCGGTCAGCCCCCCCGACCAGGTCCGGCGGATTGGGTGCCACCCTGGCCCCGGGGCGGTCGGGGGGCAGCACGAAGGTGGTCTCGGAGAGGTTGGTCCAGCGCGCGATCGCCTGCATCGCCACGCCATCCAGGCCCTCGGCGTCGAGGATGACCGCCACCGGGTTGCCCCGGAACGGGTGGTCGGTGAACACGTCGACCTGCTTGAACGGCACTGCGCGCATGGGTTCCCTCCGTCAGTCGAGGCCCGATGCTAGCCCAGGGCGGGGCCTGCGACACGGCGTGCCAGCGGTGGAACGGGCAATGGCCGGCGATTTTTCCGATAATCGCGGGTCGGCCCGCGGCGCGCGGGCCCGCATCGACCAAGGAACCCCATGAACACCGCATCCGCCGTGCCCGGCGCAGCGTCGCCGGGCTGCGCATGGGACGCGACCGCAGCCGGTTGACCATCCGCAGGTAGCGGACGAGGTACTCGTCGGCGTCGGCCGCGTCCGGCAGCCTCACCGTCTGTTTGCCCTGGAGAGCGAGCAGAGAAGCGCGAGCGAGCGTATCGAAATTCTTGACACGCCCGTCGGACAAAACCGGCAGGCGCCCAAACGCCTGAAAGTCCCAATCCTCCGCGGGCGGGCGCTGCCAGAGACCGGCCATCAGCCAGACCACGGC
>JBJHBY010000018.1:0-23270 GCA_050485745.1 Gammaproteobacteria bacterium
GCTGATCTGGCAGGCGATGAACATGCTGGTGGACATGAGCGCCGGCCAGTTCGTCGCCTACATCACCGTGGCCATGTTGCTGCCCAAGCCGATCCGTGAACTCAGTGAGGTCAACAGCACCATCCAGAAGGGCCTGGCCGGTGCCGAGGACGTGTTTGCCTTCATCGATAGCGAACGCGAACGCGATGCCGGCCACTACACCGCTGAGCGGGTGCGCGGACAGATCGATTTTCGCAACGTCACCTTTGCCTATCAGGCGGGTGCGGAGCCGGTGCTCAAGGACGTCAGTTTCAGCATCGAACCCGGACAGACCATCGCCCTGGTGGGCCTGTCCGGCAGTGGCAAGTCTACGCTGGTGAGCCTTCTGTCGCGCTTCTATGAGCACGAAGAGGGACAGATCCTGCTCGATGGCGTCGATGTCAACGACTACCAGCTGGCCAACCTGCGCAGCCACATCGGCCTGGTGACCCAGCAGGTGACCCTGTTCAATGATACGGTCAGCAACAATATTGCCTACGGTGGCATGTCAGGTGCATCGCGTGAACAGGTCATGGCGGCCCTGCGTGATGCCCATGCCCTGGAGTTTGTAGAGCGTCTGCCACAGGGGCTGGATACGGTCATCGGTGAAGACGGGGTCATGCTGTCCGGCGGCCAGCGCCAGCGCCTGGCCATTGCCCGGGCCCTGCTCAAGGACGCTCCGGTACTGATTCTCGACGAGGCCACCTCGGCCCTGGACAACCGCGCCGAGGCGCACATCCAGGCGGCACTGGAGCGGGTCATGCAGGGGCGCACCACCATCGTCGTGGCGCATCGTCTCAGTACCATCGAGCGTGCCGACCTGATCCTGGTCATGGATGCCGGACGTATTGTCGAGCGCGGCAGTCATACGGAATTGCTGCAGAGCGGTGGCCGCTACGCGGCGCTGTACCATCGCCAGTTCAGTGACGCCTGAGGGCGACGCATGATTCTCGCACGGCAGCTCGAGCGCGCCTGGTACCGGGGTTCGGTGTGGCTCTGGCTATTGTGGCCGCTGAGTGTGCTGTATCGCGCCGTGGTGTTCGCGCGGCGTCTCCTGGCGCGGCCCTGGCGCGCGCCGGTGCCGGTCGTGGTGGTCGGTAATATCAGTGTCGGTGGTACGGGCAAGACACCGGTGGTACTGGCTCTGGTGGAGCGGCTGCGCGCCCGGGGTTATCGCCCCGGCATCGCCAGCCGCGGCTATGGTGGGCGCGGCCCGTATCCGCTGCGTGTCGGCGAGGGCAGCGACGCGAGTGCCTGTGGGGATGAACCACTGATGCTGTGGCGGCGCAGCGGTGTTCCGCTGACCGTACATCCGCGTCGCGTCGCGGCGGTCGCGGACCTCGTCGCCCGGGGCTGTGATGTCGTGGTTTGCGATGATGGTCTGCAACACCTCGCCCTGGCCCGGGATCTGGCGATTGCCGTGGTTGATGGCGAGCGCGGTCTGGGCAACGGGCACTGCCTGCCCATGGGGCCGCTGCGCGAGCCGCCGGCATGCCTGCGCAGCGTGGACCTGGTGCTGGTCAACGGCGGTTCCTGGCAGCCGCCCACGGGCACATCGCTGCGCTTCGAGTTGCGCCCCGTGGAGCTGGTGAGTCTGACGGATGGCCGACGCCTGGCGCCCGGCGACTGGAGCGGGCCGCGCCGTGTGCATGCCCTGGCCGGCATCGGACACCCGCAGCGCTTTTTCGCGACCTTGCGCAGCCTCGGTTTCGATCCCGTGGAGCATGCCCTGCCGGACCACCAGCCGCTGACGCCCGCGCACCTGGCCTGTGTTGCAGGAGAAGCGCTGATCATGACGGAGAAGGACGCTGCGCGCCTGCCCGACGGCGCCTCCGGCGACCTCTGGTACCTGGCGGTCGACGCGGTCTGGCCGGAGGCCGATTCAACCCTTCTTGACCAGGCCCTGCGCGGCCTTCGGGAGCCCTCTCAACGATGAACTACAGTGTTGTCATCCCCGCCCGCTTTGCCTCCACCCGCCTGCCCGGCAAGCCCCTGGCGGACATCGCCGGTCGCCCCATGATCCAGCATGTCTGGGAGCGCGCCCGGCAGAGCCGGGCAGCCCGGGTGGTGATTGCCACCGACGACCGGCGCGTTTTCGAGGTGGCCGCCGGCTTTGGCGCCGAGGTGTGCATGACCGATCCGGGCCATGCCTCCGGCACCGATCGTCTGCAGGAGGTGGCCCGGCAGCTTGGCTTCGACGACGAGCATGTTCTGGTCAACGTACAGGGCGACGAACCCCTGTTGCCCCCCGCGGTGATCGACCAGGTTGCGGCAAACCTGCAGGCCTCGGGCCCGGCGCGCATGGCGACCCTGGTGGAACCGTTGCGCGACCCGGTGCAACTGCGCGACCCGAATGTGGTCAAGGTGGTATTCGACGAGCAGCATCTGGCACTGTATTTCAGCCGCGCACCCATCCCCTGGGACCGTGATGCCTTTGCGGGCGAGGCCTGGCCTGCACAACTCGGCGGGCTGTGGTGGCGCCACATCGGTCTCTATGCGTATCGGGTGTCGCTGTTGCACGATTTCGTGCGTTGGCCGGCCGGTCGGCTGGAGCAGTTGGAGAAGCTGGAACAGTTGCGCGCCCTGGAGCAGGGTGTACGTATTCATGTCGCCGAAGCGGCGGAGCCGATTCCGGGTGGTGTCGACACGCCGGCGGACCTGGAGCGGGTGCGCGCCCTGCTCGCATCCTGAACGGACGCGTGCGCGGTTGGACTCCACCGCGGTTCGGCGTCAGTATGAACCTCTGATCACACGGGAGGGCAGGTAGCATGGACAAGAACTGGCAAATGACGCGGCGGCAGCTGCTGCAGACGACGGCGCTGGCCGGTGGTGGGCTGGCTCTGGGCGGGGCGTTGCCCGCCCTGTCCGGGGCGGCGGATACGGCGCTGATCACCCGGCGCGTACCGGGTAGTGGCGAGGTGTTACCGGTCATCGGTGTCGGCACCAACAACTACGGTGTCAGTGCGGCAGAGGACATCGCCGCCCGGCGAGAGGTGCTGGAAGCCCTGTCGCAGCTGGCCAACAGTGTGGTCGATACCGCCAATGTGTACGGTGAGTCGGAGGTGGTGATCGGCAATATCCTGCGCGACACCGGCATTCGCGAGCGTCTGTTCATCGCCACGAAGACACCCATGCGCGGTGACTTCAGCCAGGCCGAGGCAATGGTGCAGTGGTCCTTCGAGCGGCTGCAGGTTGAAACCATCGACCTGATGATGGTGCACAACCTGGCCGGTCTTGAAGAGCTGATGCCGGCCATCCTGCGTGCAAAGGAAGCGGGGCGAGTGCGCTACGTGGGCATGAGCACCTCCACCGACGAACAGTATCCGGCGATCATGGCGGCGATGCGACGCTACCCGCTGGACTTCCTGCAGGTGGATTACTCCATCGACAACCGCAGCGCGGCACAGGAGGTACTGCCCCTGGCGCAGGAACGCGATATCGCGGTGATGATCAATACCCCCTTTGGCGGGCGTCGCCGCGCCGCCTCCCTGTTTGCCCGGGTGGCGGAGCAGCCGCTGCCGGACTTCGCCGCGGATATCGATGTGGCCAGCTGGGCGCAGTTGTTTCTCAAGTACGTGGTGTCACATCCCGCCACCACAGTGACCATTCCCGGGATGACGCGCCTGCGCCACCTCCGGGACAACCTCGGCGCGGGCCGCGGCCGCCTGCCCGATGCGGCGCTGCGGCGCGAGATCGAGCGCCACTGGGATGCACTCGACTGAGCGTGCTGTTGTTCCCGATGTACGAGAAAACCGGGTGCGCAGGCCAGAACCCTGAATCCTGAACCGGAGCTGTAAGCCGACCATGAACCCCGCCAGTGATATCGCCGTCCTGTTTGTCTGCCTGGGCAATATCTGCCGCTCCCCCACGGCTCATGGCGTGTTTCGCGAGCAGGTCCAGCGCGCGGGCCTGGGAGAGCGGGTGCGTATCGACTCCGCCGGTACCGGAGACTGGCACATTGGTCACCCGCCGGATCGCCGCACCCTGGCCTGCGCCCAGCAGCGAGGCTACGACTTCACGGACCTGCGTGCCCGACAGGTCGAGCCGGTGGACTTCGAGCACTTTCACTATGTGCTGGCGATGGACCAGCAGAACCTCGCAGACCTGCGTGCCCTGCGCCGCGGCCGGGGCGTCGAGCCGCGTCTGTTCCTCGAGTATGCCAGCGTCGCACCGATGCTGGAGGTGCCGGACCCCTACCACGGTGGTGCGGACGGGTTCGAGCAGGTGCTGGACCTGGTGGAGGATGCCTGCGCGGGACTGTTGCGCCACCTGCGTGAGCAGCATCGGTTGTGAGCGTCGATGCTCCGGCGTTCCAGGTGGACGCCAGCCTGCTCGACTGGAATACCCTGCGTCTGCCGGCCCGGGCACGCTACGCGCAGACCGTGGCCAGCGAGGCCGAGCTGGTCGCCGCCAGTGACTGGGCGCAAGCACAGGGCCTGCCCTTGCTGCCCCTGGGTCAGGGCAGCAATGTGGTCATGGCCGGAGACTTTCCCGGTGTGGTGGTGCGTCTGGCCTTGCCGGGTATCGACGCTACCCAGCGGGGCGAGGAGGTTCTGCTGGACGTCGGTGCGGGCGAATCCTGGCATGGGCTGGTGCAGCATTGCCTGCAGCGCGGCTGGCATGGTCTGGAGAACCTGACCCTGATTCCCGGCCTCGCGGGCGCTGCACCGGTGCAGAACATCGGTGCCTATGGGGTGGAGTTGAGCCGTTTTCTCGTCGCGGTGCGGGGCTGGGATCGCGTGGCGCGACGTTTTCGTGAGCTCGATACGGCGGACTGTGCTCTCGGTTACCGGGACAGCCTGTTCAAGCACGCACTGCGTGACCGTTTTATTATTACTCGCCTGCGCTTGCGCCTGAGCACACGCTTCGAGCCGGTGCTGGACTACCCGGTCCTGGCCGAGGCCCTGGCGGAGGTTGCCAGGCCGGATGCCAGCGCGGTCGAGCACGCAGTACGCCGGATTCGCCAGAGCAAGCTGCCGGATCCGGCAACCCTGCCCAATGCCGGCAGCCTGTTCAAGAACCCGGTGCTACCCCCCCAGGCCTTTATCGAACTGCGTGGCAGGCACCCGGACCTGCCCGGTTTTCCCCAGGGGGATGGTGTCAAGGTGCCTGCGGCCTGGCTACTGGAGCGGGCCGGCTGGAAGGGGCGGCGACAGGGCGGGGTGGGGATGCATGAACACCAGGCCCTGGTGCTGGTTCATTACGGTGGTGCCAGTGGCACCGAGGTTCTGGCCTTCATCGAGGCCATGCGCCGGGATATCGTGGCCCGTTTCGGGGTGACTCTGGATGTAGAGCCGCGGGTGTATGGCTGTGGGAGGGAGTCAGGGTGAGCAGATCGGGGGAGTGCCCGGTGAACCCGTCCTCGTCTGAGCACTGGGGCGGGGCAGACGATCCGCCGGAGGTCATTGCCCTGCCCGACACCCGTCTGCTGTTGTGGCCGGATTTTCTGCCTGGACATGAAACGCTGTTCGAACAGCTGGCCACGGAGGTGCACTGGCGCCAGGATCGCATTCGCGTCCACGGTCGCGAGCACGCCATCCCCCGGCTCAATGCCTGGTATGGCGACCCGGGCGCGCACTACAGCTATTCAGGTCTGGAATTGGCGCCGAACCCCTGGTTGCCGATGCTTGCGACCCTGCGCGAACGTCTGCAAGTGCTGCTGCAGCGCCCCTTCAACAGTGCGCTGCTGAACTGGTACCGCGATGGTGCCGATTGCATGGGCTGGCACAGCGACGACGAGCCTGAACTGGGGCCGGACCCGCTCATTGCCACAGTGAGCCTGGGTGCCCCGCGACGCTTCGCCCTGAAGCATCGCCAGCGGCGTGACCTGGCGACCTGGTCGGCCTACCTGCCGGGTGGTTCCCTGCTGGTGATGGACGCTGCCTGCCAGCGCTACTGGCGCCATGGCTTGCCGCGCACGCGTAAACCTGTTGCCGGGCGCATCAGCCTGACCTATCGCCACGTCGTGCCCAGGGCAGGAACCGCAGGCATCACATAGGCGGGTGTGGCGTTTCAGGGGATTCCGGCGCCCAGCTTGCCCAGGGCGCGCTGGTAGGCGTGTACTGCGTTGGCCAGGCCCAGGTCCAGGGCATCGACGGTGAAGGCATGGCCGATGGATACTTCCAATAGTGCAGGAATACTGGCGAAGCGGGGCAGGTTGTGCAGGTTGAGGTCATGCCCGGCGTTCAGGCCCAGGCCCAGCTCCGCGGCAACCTCCGCGGCGCGCAGATAACGCCGGAACTGCAGGTCTTCGTCGCTCCCCCCGAAGGCGGCTGCGTAGGGGCCGGTGTACAGCTCGACCCGCTCTACCCCAAGCTGCGCGGCCAGTGCCAGCTGTTCGGGATCCGGATCCATGAACAGGCTGACGCGAATGCCCAGATCCTGCAGTTCCGTCACGACCGGTCGCAGTTGCTCCGTCGTGTGGCGCAGGTCGAAACCGTGATCCGAGGTGAGCTGGCTGTCGCTGTCCGGGACCAGTGTGCACTGCGCCGGGCGAATGGCTCTGACCAGCGGCATGAAACCGGGATAGTCCGCCACGTCATCGCGGCGGCTCGGCACTGCACCGGCGAAGGGGTTGCCCTCGATATTGAGCTCGACCTGCAGCATCTCCGCCAGTGCGTGACAGTCGCTGGCGCGAATATGGCGCTGATCCGGGCGCGGATGCACCGTAATGCCGTCAGCGCCGGCATCGATACAGCGCCGGGCATGCCCGGTGACACTGGGATAGTCGCCGGGCCGCGAATTGCGGATCAGTGCAATCTTGTTGAGGTTGATACTGAGGGCCGTGTTCATTGCAGCAGCCGTGCGCGTTCGATCAGCACCGGCTCCACTGGCAGGTGCTCGTGCTCGCCGTAGGCGCGCACCGGGACCAGGCTGATATCCCTGACCACATGCTGCCCCTCGATCACCTCGCCGAACACGGTATAGCCGAATTCACCGCGTAAAAAGTTCAGCCCCGGGTTGATGCGCACATTGATGAAAAACTGGCTGGTGGCGCTGTGTGGGTCATCGGTGCGTGCCATGGCCACGGTCCAGCGATCGTTGCTGAGGCGGTGACTGGATTCGTTGAGGATGGGTTCGGCGGTGTCCTTCTGGCGCAGATCCGGGGTGAAGCCGCCGCCCTGGACCATGAAGTTGTGCACCACACGGTGGAAGATGGTGCCGTCGTAGAAGCCCGCGTTGACGTAGGCGAGGAAGTTGTTGACGGTAATCGGGGCCTTGTCGGGAAACAGCTCCAGAGTGATATCGCCCAGGCTGGTTTCGAGCAGGACCCGGGGGCGCGGACTATCGGCGTTGGACGTGCCCACCATGACCAGGGTTACGAGGAAGGCACAGAGTAGCGTGAGGGGTGTTCGCAACATGGCGCGCATATTCAGGCCCATTCCGATTTCTTGCGCGGCCGCAGGCGTGGCACCACCAGGGCGATCAGCACGCCGATGACCACGGCGATCGCGCCGTTGAGGAAAGCTTCGTTTTCCCTGGAGTTCTGCAGGCGCAGATTTTCGTTCTGCAGCAGCTCGGCCTGATTGCGCAGCATCTGGCTGCTCTCGCGCAGTTCCCGGTTCTCCCGCTCCATGCGCAGGGCATCCCCGGAGATACGCCGGATTTCATCCAGTTCGGTTTGCAGTCGACGGTTTTCCGCCTGCAGCTCCTGCAGGCTGTCAGCCGTACTGGCGCCTTCTGCGCGGAGGCTGCTCAGGTTGGCACCGAGTTCGCGGTTGGCCTCGCGCAGACGGTTCAGTTCACGATTGGCGCGGACCAGTTGTTCCCGTGCAACCGGCTGCTCGGTCAGCACCTGTTCCTCAATCCAGGCCTCAAGGCCATCACTGGTGCGTACCCGCGCCCAGCCATTGCCGTCCCGCTCCAGCAGGGTCAGGCGGGTGCCACTCGGGACACCGCGCACAATCCGGAATTCGTTGCCACCACCCGTGCGCAGGTAGGCCTGCAGCTGGTCGTGGATGTAGCGGGTATCCGCGGCGTGGACCACCGTGGTGAAAGGAATCAGCAGCAGAATGAACAGTCGCTTCACAGTCATGGCCTGGTTGTTGGTGTGGGTTGCACTCCCCCGGCGGGTCAGGGCAGAACCTGGCGGAAGGGTTTGACGCGTACCGAGGCATAGACCCCTGCGGCGACATAAGGATCCGCCTCGGCCCAGCGCCGGGCGCTTTCCAGGGTGTCGAACTCCGCCACGACCAGACTGCCGCTGAAGCCGGCATCGCCGGGGTCCTCGCAATCGATGGCGGGGTGTGGCCCGGCCAGCACCAGGCGCCCTGCATCGCGCAACTGTCGCAGCCGCGCCAGGTGGGCGTCGCGAACGGGCAGGCGCAGGGGCAGGCTCTCGGGTATATCTTCGCTGATGATGGCGTAAAGCATGAAGTATCCCTACTGGCCCTGTACGATCTCTTCCATAGGCAGTTGCGTCAGCTTCTGCAGGCTGTGGAACAGGTAGAAAAGAGCGCCCATCAGCACCAGGGTGCAGGGCAGGGCGATCACCGGGAAGCTCAGTGCGGTGAGCTTGCCGAGTTCTTCGTTGAAGGCGGCGGTGCCGGGGGGGCTGACGAGGATAACCCGGGCAAGGATGTAGTTCAGCACCGAGGACAGAAAGAACGACCCGGCGACCATCAGCGAGGCGATCTGCAGGCGGCGCTCGAACAGGGCTTCGGC
Source organism: Gammaproteobacteria bacterium (assembly GCA_050485745.1). GTDB lineage: Bacteria > Pseudomonadota > Gammaproteobacteria > Pseudomonadales > CAMLJR01 > JBJHBY01. The sequence continues at coordinate 8,683 of JBJHBY010000018.1, forward strand.
GCCATGCGCCCTGAGTGCGGCGTCGACCTGGGTGACCTTGAGAATCTGCTCATTGAAGAGGAAGGTACGCACCAGCGGATAGCGGGTCTTCAGCGAGATCAGCGTGGCCAGGCCCAGCATCCCGGGGATGGCTGCCTCCTTGATGGCGATGTATTGCGGATCCAGCTGCAGCAGGCTGATACCACCGGTGAGCAGCACGCTGATCACACCCAGGGCGGAGAAGAAGTTGATCTTGCGGATGCGCACGTAATCGCGCAGGCCGTAGAGCACCGGAAAGGCCAGTGCGACGATGACGCCGTAGGCCGGGCCGAGGTGATCATCGCCACTGAGCTTCATCAGCACCAGGGTCGGGATGATGATATTGAAACCGAGATTGGCAAGAAGGCTGGGGCGTTTTCGGGTGTCGGAATCGGGCATGGCTGGAATCGGTCAGGCGCTCATGGAAGCGGCGTGTTCGGCAGTTGTTTCTGGTGCATGTCCGGCGCCGGCCATTGGCGGGTCCATCCGGGACTAATATACTGGTTTTGCGCCATGGCCTCTACCCTTGAAACTCGAGGGCTGTGAGCGACTTCCCGAGCCCCGGCCCCACGGAGTCCGTATTGTCCATTGATCTGCACGCCCACAGCGATGCCTCCGACGGGGATCTCTCCCCACTCGCCCTGTACCAGCGCGCCGCGGCACAGGGGGTGGAAGTGCTCGCCCTGACCGATCACGACACCGCCCAGGGCCTGCGCGACCTGCGCAGGCAACTGCCCGACGCCGGGCCGCGGCTGGTGAGTGGGATCGAACTGTCCTGTGTCTGGCAGGGCGTGACCCTGCATGTGGTGGGTCTGGGCGTGCATATCGACCACCCCGCCCTGCGTTTTGCCGAGTCCTGCCAGAAGGTCGCACGCGAGGGGCGGGCGCGACTGATTGCGCGGCGCCTGGAGCGTTTCGGTTTCCGCGGCGGCCTGGATGGCGCCCGCGCCATTGCCGGGCGCGATGCCGTGGGGCGCCCCCATTTTGCCGCCTGGCTGCTGGCACAGGGGCATGTGCGCAGCATGGCCGAGGCCTTTGATCGCTATCTTGGCGCGGGTAAGGCGGGGGATGTGCAGGCCACCTGGCCCGGGCTGGAGCAGGTCATCTACTGGATTCGCCGCAGCGGTGGCCTGGCGGTGCTGGCGCATCCGCTGACCTATCGCCTCACCCGCAGCCGCATGGTACGCCTGCTGCGGGCGTTTCGTGATGCCGGCGGCGCAGCCATCGAAGTCGTCAGCGGGGTGCAGCCGGTCGATCAGACCCGGCAGCTTGCCCGTCTGGCCCGGGAGCACGGCCTGCTGGCCTCCCAGGGTAGCGACTTCCACGGGCCGCGGGACCACTGGCGCGAACTCGGCAGAATGTCGCCACTACCCCCTGACTGCGAGCCACTCTGGTACGCGCATCCCCTGCCGGATTTCGAAGGAGCCCGCGCTTGAGCCAGTTTTTCCAGATCCATCCGGACAACCCACAGCCGCGGCTGATCAAGCAGGCGGTCGAGATTCTGCGGGGGCGGGGGGTGATTGCCTACCCGACGGACTCCGCCTACGCGCTGGGTTGCCTGATCGGCGAAAAGAGCGCCATGGAGCGCATCCGCCGCATCCGCCGCCTCGACGATGAGCATAACTTCACCCTGATGTGCCGCGACCTGTCCGAGCTCGGTACCTATGCCCGGGTCGACAACAGCGTCTACCGCCTGCTGCGGCAGCACACCCCAGGGCCCTACACGTTCATCCTCAAGGCGACCGGTGAGGTGCCGCGCCGATTGATGCACCCCAAGCGGCGCACCATTGGCCTGCGCGTACCCGACAATGCTGTGACCCTCGCCTTGCTCGAGGCCCTGGACGAGCCGCTGATGAGCGTGACGCTGATCCTGCCCGGCGATGATCTGCCGATGACCGACCCCCATGACATCCGCCAGACCCTGGAACACCAGGTGGACCTGGTGATCGATGGTGGCTACTGCGGGCTGGAGCCCACCACGGTTGTCGATCTGGTCGAGCTGCCGCCAGTGGTTCGGCGGCAGGGCCTGGGAGATGCATCGAGCCTGGTCGTCGACTGAGGCCTGGGGGCTCTGGCGCGGCTACCGGGCCGGCTTCGCATCGGTCTATAATGGCGCCCACTGTGCCGGCCCATTCCCTCGAGGAGGACACCCCCCAGCGTGCAACAGGAAGCTTCAGCCGTCATCGAAGGCGCAGCCGCGGACGCAGTGCAGGCCGCGGAGCCTGAAGGCCGTTCGACGCCACGGCTGGTGGCCCTGCGCAGCATGGGGGTCAGTCAGGGTGAGCTGCCCTTCGCCCTGGTGCAGGGCAAGGCGGTCACGGAACTGCCCAGGGATCTTTACATCCCCCCTGAAGCACTGGAAGTTTTCCTCGAGGCCTTCGAAGGCCCCCTCGATCTGCTGCTGTACCTGATCCGTCGCCAGAATATCGACATCCTCGATATCAATGTCGCCGAAATTACGGCCCAGTACATGCAGTATGTCGACATGATGAGTGCGATGCAGTTTGAGCTCGCCGCCGAATACCTGGTGATGGCGGCCATGCTCGCGGAAATCAAGTCGCGTATGTTGTTGCCGCGGGCCAGCGAGGTGGAGGAGGACGAAGACGACCCCCGTGCCGAGCTGATTCGCCGTCTGCAGGAATACGAACGCTTCAAGCAGGCCGCCGAGGATATCGATGACTTGCCGCGGGTAGGGCGCGAAATCCACCTGGCCAGCGCCGCTCCGCCGGATATCCAGCGGGTGCGCGCCGAGCCCGAGGTCAGTCTGAAGGAGCTGATGCTTGCGCTTGGCGAAGTCCTGCGCCGCGCCGACATGTTCGAGAGCCACCATGTGCAGCGCGAGCGATTGTCCACGCGGGAACGCATGTCGGAGGTGCTGTCGCGCCTGTCCGCGGAGCGCTTCACCCCGTTCGTGACGCTGTTTTCCGCCGGGGAGGGGCGCCTCGGTGTCGTGGTAACCTTTCTCGCGGTCATGGAGCTGATCAAGGAATCCCTGATTGAACTGGTACAGACCGAAGCGTTTGGCCCCATCCATGTCAAAGCCCGATCCTCATGAATTCAACTGAGCCCCATGTGTTACAGCAGATACTCGAAGGTGTGCTGCTTACCTCCGGCAAGCCCATGGGCGTGCAGCAACTCGCCGAGTTGTTCGAAGAAGAGGAGCGCCCGGACAACGATGCCATTCGCGCGGCGCTGGCGGCCATTGCCGAGTCCTGCGCCGGGCGCGGTTTCGAGCTGCGCGAGGTGGCCTCCGGATTTCGCTTCCAGGTGATCCAGGATGTCGCGCCCTGGGTGGCGCGGCTGTGGGAGGAGAAGCCGCAGCGCTACTCCCGGGCGCTGCTTGAGACCCTGGCGCTGATCGCCTATCGGCAGCCCATCACCCGCGGTGATATCGAGGAGATCCGCGGTGTCGCGGTGAGTACCAATATCACCCGCACCCTGCTCGAGCGTGAATGGATCCGCGTCGTGGGGCACAAGGACGTACCGGGTCGCCCGGCAATGTACGCGACCACGCGCAAGTTCCTCGACTACTTCAACCTGCGCAATCTCGACGAATTGCCGCCGCTGGCGGAAATCCGCGATCTCGATTCGCTCAATGCGGCACTGGCACTGGAAGGCGTTGATACACCGATGGAAGTTGACCCGGAGACCGGGCGACCCTCACCCTTGTCGGCCGAAGCCGAAGCCGGGCTGGAGCTGGCGCAGGCCGCCCCGGTGGAGGGCGCTGAAGCGGCTGCTGGCCACGATGATCCGCGGCGCGGGGTGGCCACTGATGACTGAGGCGGCGACAGGCGAAAAGCTGCAGAAGGTTCTCGCCCGCTGCGGCATCGGCTCCCGTCGCGAGATGGAGCAGCTGATCGCCGAAGGGCGGGTGCAGGTGAACGGTCGCGCAGCGGTGATTGGTGACCGCGTCGGTTCGGATGACCGGCTCCAGGTGGATGGCCGGCTGGTGCGGCAGGTGGCGCCGGAGGAGCGACCGCGCCGGGTGCTGATCTACAACAAGCCCGAAGGCGAAATCTGCACCACGCGCGACCCGGAGGGGCGCCCCTCGGTGTTTGCACGCCTGCCACGGTTGCGCAACGCGCGCTGGATCGCCGTGGGACGACTGGATTTCAATACCAGCGGCCTGTTGCTGTTTACTACCGATGGCGAGCTTGCGAATGCGCTGATGCATCCATCCACCGGTATTGATCGCGAGTATCTGTGCCGGGTGCTGGGTGAGGTCGACGTTGATATGAAGCGGCGTCTGCGCGAGGGCGTGTTACTGGAGGATGGTCTGGCTCGCTTCACCGACCTGACCGACAGCGGCGGCGAGGGTGCAAATCGCTGGTTCACCGCGTGCCTGATGGAGGGCCGCAACCGCGAGGTGCGGCGCCTGTGGGAGTCCCAGGGCGTTCAGGTCAGCCGCCTCAAACGGGTGCGCTTTGGCCCCGTGTTCCTGCCTTCGGTCCTGAAGCAGGGGCAATACCGGGATCTCGATCCCGAGGGAGTGGCAGCCTTGTATCGCTGTGCGGGGCTGGAGCCGCCTGCACCGCAGGCGGTATCGCCCCAGCAGCGTACCCAGATGCAGCGTCAGCAGCGCAAGAACCGGCCCGCGGAGCGGGGTCAGCGTCGCCGCCGCCGCTGACCCGGCAACGGGTGTTCAAGGAAGTAGACAGGGGACTCTGTGGCGGGTAACCTGCAGAGGCTACAAAAAAAGAGCCCCGGCGAACCGGGGCCAAAGCACACACAGCAACTGGTTTCCATCGACCGCCGGCCCGTCGTCAATGGGTCGGTGGTGGTGACTGGCAATCCTCACGCCAACCGGGTGGGGATTGCCGGCCGTCGATGGCGTCTGATCCTCAAGCGTTTCTCAATCCTTGCCCACGCTTTCCAGCTGCGCCTCACGGGCGACGCGATTGCGTCCCTCCGCCTTGGCGCGATACATGGCCTGGTCCGCGCGCCGGAACAATGATTCTGCGTTATCGCCGGCGTGCAGAGTGGAGACCCCGATACTGGCACTGACCTGGATGTCGCGGCTGGTTTCCGGCCACTGGGCAGGGTCGGCGATGATTTCCCTGAAGCGTTCGGCGATGCGCAGGGCGATTTGCAGGGAGGCCTGAGGCAGGGCCACCACGAACTCCTCGCCGCCGAAACGGAACACGCCATCCGATGTGCGGCAGGTGCCACGCAGTACTTTCGCCGCCTCGCGCAGTATCTGATCGCCGCGGTCGTGGCCGAGTTCATCGTTGATGCGCTTGAAATGGTCGAGGTCGATCACCACGAGGGACAGGGGTGTCTGCTGGCGGCTGGCCAGGGCGATTTCGCGCTGCAGGGTGAGCTCCATTGCGGTGCGGTTGCCGAGGCCGGTCAGGGCGTCGCGCATCGCCAGGTTGAGCGCCTGCTGATAGAGCAGGGCTGCGCGCAGTGGCCAGACCAGCGTGCCGATCAGCCCCTCGATCTGCTCCAGAACCGCGTCCGCAAAGCGGCTGCGGCGGTACAGGGTGAGATTGCCGAGGTCGGTGCGGGCCACGGTCAGCTGGTAATCGGCGCTGTGGCTGCCGCCCTTGCCGCAAGTAAGGGTCTCGGAGCCATCCGCGGGCTGGAAGGTTAGTCGCGCCAGCCCGAAGCCCTTGGTGATGGAATCAAAAAAATGCTGCAGCAGTGCCTCCGGCTCAAGGTGGCGGGGCAGTTGCTCCAGCAGATCCTGGCGCAGGGCCTGCAGATGATCGTCGCCCAGCGGCGGCTGGATGCGGCTTTCATTGCCGCCGGCGAGTCGGGCTCTGGGGGTGCGCGATACCATGTATCGATTCTCGTGTCGCCAGGACTGTGGTGATGCCTGATCCTGACATAACAAGAACCGTACCAATTTCAGAAACCTTGCTTTTTATTTATATATATCAGTGGCTTGTGAGGGTGTGTCAGTAGGCTGTCGCTACCTGGTTGCGTCGATCAGTCAAAAAAATGCCGCGGCCGGGATGTCCCGGTCGCGGCTGATGGGGTGCCGGTGACGGTGTTCTGTCAGACGGCCAGTTCCTGAATCTCCACCGCAGCGATGCGCTTGCCTTCCTCCGCTCCCTTCTGGAACTCGGCGATCTGGTCGAAATTCATATAGCGGTAGATGTCGCTGGCCATGGCATCCAGCTGGCTGGCGTACTGCCGGTATTCCTCCGCCGTGGGCAGGCGGCCGAGGATGCCACCCACCGCGGCCAGCTCCGCCGAGGTCAGGTAGACATTGGCACCGTCGCCGAGGCGGTTGGGGAAGTTGCGGGTGGACGTGGACAACACCGTGCTGCCCGGTGCCACCCGCGCCTGGTTGCCCATGCACAGGGAGCAGCCCGGCATCTCGGTGCGCGCTCCGGCGCGGCCATAGATGCTGTAGTAGCCTTCCTCCATCAGCTGGTGCTCGTCCATGCGCGTCGGCGGCGCGATCCACATGCGCGTGGTCAATGCGCCCGCCGGGACCTTTTCCAGCAGCTTGCCGGCGGCGCGGTAGTGGCCGATGTTGGTCATGCAGGAGCCGATGAACACCTCGTCGACCTTGTCGCCGGCCACATCGGAGAGGGTGCGGGCGTCGTCCGGGTCGTTGGGGGCGCAGACGATGGGCTCGACAATCTCCGCCAGGTCGATCTCGATGATCTCGGCGTACTCGGCGTCGGCATCGGCCTGCATCAGCTCGGGCCTGGCCAGCCATTCCTCCATCTTGCTTGCGCGCCGCTCCAGGGTGCGGCGGTCTCCGTAGCCCTCGCTGACCATCCAGCGCAGCAGGGTGATGTTGGAGCGCAGGTACTCGGCCACCGACTCCTCGGACAGCTTGATGGTGCAGCCCGCGGCGGAGCGCTCGGCGGAGGCGTCGGAGAGCTCGAAGGCCTGTTCCACGGTCAGGTTCTCCAGACCCTCGATTTCGAGGATGCGGCCGGAGAAAGCGTTCTTCTTGCCTTTCTTCTCGACGGTCAGCAGGCCGGCCTTGATGGCGTAGAGCGGGATGGCGTGCACCAGGTCGCGCAGGGTGATGCCGGGTTGCATCTTGCCCTTGAAGCGCACCAGGATGGATTCCGGCATATCCAGCGGCATGACCCCGGTGGCCGCGGCAAAGGCCACCAGACCGGAACCGGCGGGGAAGGAGATGCCCAGCGGGAAGCGGGTGTGGGAGTCACCACCGGTACCGACGGTATCGGGCAGCAGCATGCGGTTCAGCCAGCTGTGGATGATGCCGTCGCCCGGGCGCAGGGAGACACCGCCACGGGTCATGATGAAATCGGGCAGGGTGTGCTGCGTTTCCACGTCCACCGGCTTGGGATAGGCGGCGGTGTGGCAGAAGGACTGCATCACCAGGTCGGCGGAGAAGCCCAGGCAGGCCAGGTCCTTCAGTTCATCGCGGGTCATCGGCCCGGTGGTGTCCTGGGAGCCGACGGTGGTCATCCTGGGCTCGACATAGGTGCCGGGACGTACGCCGGTCATGCCACAGGCGCGGCCTACCATCTTCTGCGCCAGGGTGTAGCCCTTGCCGCTGTCGACGGGGGGCTGCGGAATGCGGAACAGGGTGCTGGGCCCCAGGCCCAGGGATTCACGTGCCTTGGCGGTGAGGCCACGACCCACGATCAGGTTGATGCGGCCGCCGGCGCGGACTTCGTCCAGCAGTACGTCGGACTTGAGTTCGAACTCGGAGAGCACGGCTCCGGTTTCGGCGTTGAGAATCTTGCCGTCATAGGGGCGAATCTCGATGACATCACCGAAGTTCAGTTCGTCGACCGGTGCCTCGAACACCAGTGCGCCGGCATCCTCCATGGTGTTGAAGAAGATCGGTGCAACCTTGCCGCCGATGCAGATACCGCCAGCGCGTTTGTTGGGGACGCCGGGGGTGTCCTCGCCGAAATACCACAGCACCGAGTTGGTGGCGGATTTGCGCGAGGAGCCGGTACCGACCACGTCGCCCACAAAGGCCACCGGGTAGCCCTTGGCCTTGAGCGCTTCGATCTGCCGGATCGGGCCGACGTTGCCGGGCTCGTCCGGGGTCAGGCCTTCCCGGGCCATTTTGTACATGGCCAGTGCGTGCAGGGGAATGTCCGGGCGCGACCAGGCATCCGGAGCCGGGGAGAGGTCATCGGTGTTGGTTTCGCCGGTGACCTTGAACACCGCGGTCTTGATGGATTCGGGAACCTCGGGGCGGCTGGTGAACCACTCGGCATCGGCCCAGGATTGCAGGACGGCCTGGGCCTGGACGTTGCCGGCGCGGGCCTTCTCCTCGACGTCGTGGAAGGCGTCGAACATGAGCAGGGTGTGCTTGAGCTCCCGGGCGGCGGCCTCGGCCAGCTCCGGGTCGTCGAGCAGCCCGACCAGGGTCTCGATGTTGTAACCGCCCAGCATCATGCCCAGCAGCTCCACGGCCTGGCTGCGACCCAGCAGGGGTGATGTGGTTTCGCCACGGGCCACTGCGCTGAGGAACGCGGCCTTCACATAGGCGGCCTCGTCCACACCTGGCGGCACCCGGTGGGTCAGCAGGTCCAGCAGGAACGCGTCCTCGCCGGCGGGTGGATTCTTCAGCAGTTCCACGAGATCGGCGGTCTGCTCGGCATTGAGGGGCTTCGGCGGAATACCCTGGGCGGCGCGTTCTTCGACATGTTGGCGGTAGGCTGCAAGCACGGCTGGACTCCTTGGTGAATTGCGGTACCCGTACCCCCGGGATCGCCGGCGGACGGGGCTATCGATGCCCACATCGATGTGCAAAAGGCGCGATATTATAGCGGAAACCCCCGGCCAATGTTCAGGCCCGTGCCCCCGGACGATGACGCAGAGGCCGACGGTGGGTGATCGCGGGTGCCGCGGGTGCTAGAATCCAGCGCTGATTTCCGCAGTTCATCCAGCACAGGTCGCGCGTGTCCGCTAAACTCCCCCGGCGTATCCCCACGCCCTGCATCGGCGTCTGTTCCACCGGTCTCGGCGACGATGTCTGCCGGGGTTGCAAGCGTTTTGCCCATGAGGTCATCGACTGGAACGCCTACAGCAACGAGCAGAAGCGCACCGTCGACCAGCGTCTCGAGCGTTTTCTCTGCCAGGTGGTGGCCAACAAGCTGAGCGTGATCGATGCCGTGCAACTGGAGCGGCAGCTGCAGTTGCAGCAGATTCGCTATCCCGCCCACCGCCACCCGCTGGTCTGGGCCTTTGAGCTGTTGCGGGCCGGGGCCAGCCAGATCGATGATCCAGCGCTGTTCGGCCTGTGCCTGCAGCCGGGCTTCGAAGGTGTGCCGTTGCCCCGTTTGCGCGAGGACATCGATCGCGAGTTCTACCTGCTTTCCGAGGCTTATTACGATCGCTATATGCGCGCCGGGGTGACCCTGGAAGAGGCGCGGGGCTGATGGCTGTCGATTCGTCGGTTTTTCCCGGGGATGACGCGCTGCAGTCCTCCGCCATGGAGCTGCCGGACCTCGCGGCGGTGCGGGGGTTTCTCGCCTGCGTGACCCCGGAGGAATGGCTGTGTGCAGCCCTTGCCCAGCCTGATGTGCTGCTGATCGATCATGCCCACTGCGAGAAGAAGGCGGCAGGCACCGCGCTCAATCTGATTTTCCGCTACGTCGACCGCCCGGAGCTGCTGAATGGCCTGAGCCAGCTGGCGAGGGAGGAACTGCTGCATTTTGAACAGGTCCTGGAGCTGATGCGTGAGCGCGGCATCCGCTACCGCCATCTCAGCCCGTCGCGCTATGCCGCCGGCCTGCGTGCCGGGGTGCGCGGTGGGGAACCGGGTCGCCTGGTGGACCTGCTCATCGTCGGGGCCTTCATCGAGGCGCGCTCCTGTGAGCGCTTCGCGGCCCTGGCGCCGCGGGTGGAGCCGGCCCTCGGGCGCTACTATCGCTTCCTGCTGAAGAGCGAATCGCGTCACTTCGAGGATTACCTGGCCCTGGCCCGGCTCTATGCCGGGGAGGATATCACCCCGCGGATCGAGCACTTTCGCGCACTCGAGGTGTCGCTGATTTGCGCTGTGGACCCTGGTCCACTGCGCTTCCATTCGGGTGTTCCCGCGACACCCGCCGTGGCGATTTCGGGCGATCGTCTACAATAGGAGCGTGTGGTCGCCCTTTTGGCTCTGGATATTCTGCAGAGCGTAGTGGGCGATCTGACCGGCAGTTGGTCCTGGCGCGTATACTGATGACACTCACCCCATCCATCCACATAACCGGCAACTGGCTGCCGGTAGCCCGTCGCTGAGCGCTCATGTTCAAGCAGATTGTTTCACTTCTGGCTCCTGCTGCCATCGTCCTGTTTTTGCTCTATGAGATTGCGGGCACGCAGCACTATACCGATGCCGAGCTACGCCAAGTGAGTGAGCGCGCTGTGGCCATGGCCGAGCGCGGTGCCTATGACGCGGCGGAGGAGCAGTTCCAGGCGGTCTTCACCGTGGCGCCGGATTTTCTGCATGCGCGGGCTGATCACCTCGTGGTGTTGCACTGGCAGGAGCGCCATGCCGAAATGCTGCAGCGGGCCGAACGTCTGCCCTGGGCGGAACTGCCGGCTTATGCCCTGCGCGCCCTGGCCCTGGCGGCAATCCACGAACAGCGCGTGCAACTGGCCGGGCGCTATGCCCGCCAGGCGCTGCGCAACGCGCCCCGCGATGAGGGGGCTGATCTGGCGCTGGAGCTGGGTCTCGCCCTGTTGCAGTCGGGCGAGGCCGATCAGGCCGCCACTCTCCTGGACCAGGCGCTGGCCCGGTATCCGGGGGACGCGCAGCTGCTCACACACCGGCGTATTGCCGGTCTGTATCGGGGTGATCCGGCTGCGGACGCCCTGCCGCCATTGAACGGTGATCCACAGTTGCGCCGCGATTATGCCGAGGCGCTGGTAGCGGCACTGGCGCAACGGGACTCACCGCGGCTGCGCGCCAAGCTGGATGCCCTGGTGGCCGAGGCGCCGGATGATCCGTTCCTGCGTGCCCGTCAGGCCATGGTGCTGAGCTGGTCGGGTGAGCACAGCCTGGCGTTGCAGCGTTTCGAGGGGCTGGATCTGGAGGCGGAGTCAGAGCCGGTGCGGCGGGCCCATGCCTACAGCGCCCTGGCGGAAGGACAGCCGCAGCTGGCACTGGCCTGGTTGCGGCAGCGCTACCGGGAAGAGCCCGGTGTCGACCGGGGCCTGCTGCTGGCCCGGGCCTTGACCGACAGCGGCCGCCACACTGAGGCACTGACCGTGTTGCACCCCCTCGCCAGTCGTCACCCTGATGATCCCTCCGTAGCACTGGCGTTGGCTTATGCCCTGGAGCGTGATGGTGATGCCGCGGCCGCAGCCGCGGCATTTGCCCGGGCCCTGCGCCTGGGCGTCGACGATACCGCGGTCTATGACAGCTGGCTGGAGAACCTGGTGCAGCTGCCCCCTGATCAGCCTTTGGAAGGATCCGATATCGCAGCCGACCCCGCCACACCGGAGGTGGTGCGCCGCGGCTTCTTCCGCCTGCTTCTGGCGCGTGGCGATGACGCTGTCGCCGGGCAATTGCTGGCTGGCGCCTCGATCGCGGATGCGCCCGTGTTGTTGCAGGTACTGGGCCGTGCCGCCTGGCAGGCTCGCCGCGAAGGGCAATACCGTCGGGCGCTGGCCCTCTACGAACTGGGTCTGCAGCAGGCGCCGACATCCCGCGAACTGGCACTGGGGCGCGCCCTGACGCTGAGTGAGGCGGGGCAGGTGGGCGCCGCCGATGCCGCCTTCGGCCAGTTGCTGGCCACAGCCCCCCGTGATGTGCAGGTACTGGACGCGGCGCTGGCCCATGCTCGTCGGCACGGCGACGTTGCCGCGCAGCGCGCCCTGTTGCGCCGTCTCGTGGCGCGGGATTCACGGTACGTCGACGCCTGGCTGGCGCTGGAGGATGAGCGCGAGCCGCAGGCCCTGCTGGATGAGCTGGTGCCCCTGCGCCAGCGCCACCCGGGGGAGCCGCGCCTGGCGGTTGCGCTGGCCCGAGTGGCGCAGCAGATGGGCGATTGTGATCTGGCCACCCGGCACCTGGCCGATCCGGCCCTGGGCGCACCTGATGCCGGGCAGGCGGAGGCCGCCGGTTTTATTGCGCGCAGCTGCGATGCGCCGGCCCTGGCCGCGGACTGGTATCGCCGGGGTCTTGCGGCACGGCCGCAGGCTTCGGACGATGCCGCAAGGCTGCGCGCCGGCCTGATGCTGGCGCTGGGCCAGGGTGGCGATATCGCAGCGGCCGACGCGCTCTATCAGCGCCTCGACCACGACACGGCGGATGCCGGCGTGCTGCGCGCCCTGGCGGACCACGCTGGCCGCCGCGACGACTGGCCCGCTGCCGTGGTGCACCTCGAGCGCCTGCTGGTGCGCTACCCGGACGACGACGCTGCGTGGCGCGAGCGTGCCCTGGCGCTGGGGCATGCCGGGGAGTCCGCGCGGGCCCTGGACCTGGCCGAGCAGCGCCCCGGCCTGTTCACGCCGGAAGAGCTGGCCGGCCTGCGTGCCGGGCACGCCGCGGTTCTGTTGGCGCGGGAAGGCCATGGCCCCGCCACCGAAGCCCTGTCCCTGCTGGACGTGGCCGCGCGGGAGTTGCCCGCTGGAACACTGCTGCGGGAGCGGGTGGAGAATGACCGCCTGATCGCCCTGGGTCAGGCGGGCCGGGACCGGCAGATGCTGGATACGGCGGCACAGCGGCCCGCCGGGACTTTGCCGGACTACGTGCTGCTGGCCCTGGCGGATGCCCATCTGCGTCAGGGTGAAGCGGAGCAGGCCCTGGCGCAGGTCGAGCGGGTGGCGGCGCGACACCCGGGTGATGAGGCCCTGCAGCGGCGTCTGTTCTACGCCTTGCTGGATGCGGACCAGCCGCGCCGGGCCGAGGCCCTGGTGCAGCAGATGGCCGCCACAGCAGGGGCGGGCTGGGATCCGGCCGGCACCGAGCCTTTGCCCTGGGCGCTGCGCCAGGCGGCGCTGGTGGATGCCTGGCACAACCGGCTGGAGCGTGCCCGGCGCCAACTGGAACACTATCGGCGACAGCGTCCCGACGACGCCGAGACCGCACTGGCCCTGGCCACGGTGTATCGCTGGCAGGGGCGTCCGGAGGCGGCCCTGCCGCACTATGAACTGGCGGCGCAGCTACAGCCCGTGGCGGCAGGGGTTGGTGAGGCCTATGCGCGCTGGGACCGGCGTGAATACCCCGTGGTGTCACGGCGCCTGGACAGTCTCATCGAACAGGCGCCGCGGGATGCCGGCGTGCAGCAGTTACAGCAGGACTGGGCCCTGGCTCAGCGTCCCAATCTGGTGGCGCGTGCCATGACCGGCGGCAGCACCGGCACCACCTTCGGCAGCCGCGACGCCGAGGCCGAGGTCTGGCTGTACAGCGCCCCGCTGGCACGGCGCTACCGGGTGTACGGCCACGATCGCTACGCCTGGGCCAAATTTCCCGAGGGCAACGGGCGCCTGCATCGCGCCGGGGTCGGAGTGGATTATCGCGGTGAGCAGATAGGCTGGCGGGTGCAGGTGGATCGCAGCCTGCTCGATGGCGGTGGTGACAGTGGCCTCAGCCTGGCGGCGGACTGGCGGCCGGGTGACCATTGGACCCTCGCCACGGATCTGCAGAGCTACAGCCGGGACGTGCCCCTGCGTGCCATCCGCGCCGGCATTGATGGCCGTTCCGCGGCCTTCAGTGTGCGTCATCAGTGGCACTCAGGGCGCTGGTTGCAGGGCAGTGTCAGTGGCGTTGATTTCAGTGATGGCAACGATCGCTATGCGTTTGGCCTGACCCATTACCACCATGTCTGGGGTGCGCCACGGCAGCAATTGGCCCTGCGCCAGTCGTTGTATACCTCCGGTAATTCCCGCGGGGATGACGTGCCCTATTTCAACCCCGACCGGGACCTGGCGCTCGGTCTGGGCGCCGAGTATGTCGGGCAGCTGCCGGCGACACGCATCCGTCGCTGGCAACACCGCCTGAGCGTCGGTGCCGGTCACTACTGGCAGCGGGGTTACGGCGGAGCCCTGATCTGGGACGCGGAATACGAGCATCGCTGGCAGATGACGCCAGCGCTGTCCATTCATCTGGGAGGCCTGTATCGCCAACGCACCTACGACGGTGATGACGAAGGCTACTGGGCGGCCCATGCTGGCCTCGACTGGCGGTTCTGACCATGGAATTCTCGACACTCGCCGATTATCTGCTGGCCTTTGCCTACTACTATCCACTGTTCATGGCCTACCTGTGGATGTGTGGCGGCCTGTATTACCGTTTTCACTGGGAGAAGCCCCAGGGGCACGATTGGAACGACCCGCCACCCCTGGCGGATGCGCCGCCGGTGAGCCTGATCATTCCCTGCTTCAACGAGTCCGCGCAGATTCGCGAGACCATTGCCTACGCGGATCGCATCGACTACCCGGACTACGAAATCATCGCCGTCAATGATGGCAGCAGTGACGATACCGCGGAGATCCTGGACGAACTGACGGCGGAATTTCCGCGCCTGCGGGTGGTGCATCTGGCGGAGAACGCCGGCAAGGCCAATGCCATGCGCATGGGCGCGCTGGTGGCCAACAGTGAGTATCTGGTCTGCATCGACAGCGACGCGATACTGGAAGAGCACGCCATCACCTGGCTGGTGCGCCACTTGATCGAGTCC